>JBOGKW010000129.1:0-10568 GCA_050746205.1 Terriglobales bacterium
CATGGGCACCGCCACCGCCGGGGACGAGGGCACCGCCACCGCCGGGGACGGGGGCACCGCCACCGCCGGGTACATGGGCACCGCCACCGCCGGGGACGGGGGCACCGCCACCGCCGGGGACAGGGGCACCGCCACCGCCGGGTACATGGGCACCGCCACCGCTGGGAACAGGGGCACCGCCACCGCCGGGGACAGGGGCACTCTCTCAATCCGCTTGTGGGACGGTACGCGCTATCGCATCACAATCGCCTACGTCGGCGAGGACGGCGTTAAATCGAATCGGCCCTACCAATTGGGCGCCGGCGGAAAGCTCGTCGAGGCGCCCAATGACTGACCCGCTGAACCTGGACGCGCTGGAGCGGCTGAAGGCTGCGGCAACAAAGGGGCCGTGGACGGTTATTGGCAACGATCACATATACTCTAGCTCCGATTACGTGGCCGAGTGCCAAGCTACGGATTCTACCGTTCGCGGAGAGTGCAATGCCGCCTACATCGTCGCCGCGTGCAACTCTCTCCCGGTCCTGACCGCCCGCGTGCGGGAGTTGGAGGCATCCGCGCTAATCGTCGAGGAACAGCTCGAGACTGCCATCGCGCAACTGACGGCGGCGAATGAGGCGCGCCGCTGGATTCCGGTGAGCGAGCGCGTACCTGCGGAGGACACGTGGGTAGAAGTGCGGCGTACTTGGCGGACACAACCACCCTACACAGTCGAACAATGGAGTTGGTGGATGAAAGAAGGCTGTGCCAGCTGGCGTCCGGTCGAGGCATTGCCGGGGGAGGATAAAAAACAATGAACTGTGAACACATCCACGTTACCCGCGTTGCTAGCTTTGGCGGAGGCACACGCCCACCCCAGGACGGCGTGTTCACCTACTACTGCGAAGACTGCAAGTTAACGCTGTACGTGCGTTTTCTAGATGCGCCGCTGATTGTCGTGACGTATGACACGCCGCCACAGGAGGCCCAGCGATGAGCCGCCGCATCAAACCCAACCGGCTGCGCGCATGGCTCTGGGGCATCGCCGCTGACTGCTTCCTTGGCCATTACCGCCCATGGCTGTACTGCATCTGCAAGATGGCCGACGCCACTGACATGCGCGGCGGTCCACGCAAAACATTGGAGGGCCGGCAATGACACCCGCCGTCCGTGAGCGCCCCATTAACTTCTCGGCGCCGATGATCGGCGCGATTCTGGATGACAAAGGCGCAAGTGGATTCGTGCCTTCAGAACCTAAAAGAGCACGCGAAGGTCGAGACGCTCGCGCCCATCGCTCCACTCGCAAGGTTTCTGGTGAGCGGCCTGTGATATTTAGCGGGCCTATGATCACGGCGATATTGGCCCGCCGGAAGACCACGATGGCGGCCTTCGGCCATCAGGAGCAACCATGACCCGTGTATATCGCTATGGACTCGTCGGCGCCCCGCCATCGCCCAGCGGACCCATCGCTTTGGAACTGCGCCAACGCGCCGCGTTCTGGGGCGCGCTCTGCGCCCTGCTGGCGTCCCGGCAGGCCGCTGAACGCGCGCTCACCACCGGACCGCACGGGGCCGCTATGAATTTGGCTGCGGCCGCCTACGCCGCCGCCGCCAAGGAACACCGCCCCGTCAAGCTGGCGGAACTCAAGCTCGCCAAGGCCGCCGCCAAGGCCGAGCGGGCGGAACTGCGCGCCGTCCACGCCGCCGGACTGCGTGCCCTCCACCTCCAGTTCAACGCCGATGCGGCCGCCGCCCGCGAAGCCAGCGGGCTCTATCGCGGCAATTACATGGACGTGCGCGAGGACTTCGACGCGGCGGCCAAGCGGGCTGCGTGTTTAGGCGTCCTGCTCGATCCCGACAAGCCGGCGCGCTGCCTCACCGCCATGAAGACGCCCCGGCCCTACGTGTCCGAAGACGCGCTGAACGGCTCCTGCACATGGCTCCAGCTGGACATGGGTGCGGACGAACGGCACACGCGGCATCCGCACCCGGTCATGCGGCTGCGCATCGGCAGCGATGAGCGCCGCAAGCCAATCTGGGCCGATGCGCGCATCACCTATCACCGTCCCCTACCGCCTGCGGCCGAGGTGCTGCGCGCGTCGTTTGTGCGCATCGCGCGCAACAAGTGGTGCGCCTGCATCACCGTAAAGGAGCAGGACCCGGCATCGGACGGATGCGGCCGCACGGTCAAGGTTGCAGCCAGCGCCGAGGGCGGGTGTATGGCGACCTGGACGGCGAACGATGGGGCCTCCGGCACCATCGAGTTGGCCGGGATCGAGGCGGCGCTGGCGCACGCGGATTCCATCGAGCGCACGCTATGGGACGTGTGCCGCGCGGAAGTTCCTGGATCGCCGCTGGACCAGAAGACCTGCACGCCCCATGCGCTGGCGCGGTGGGCGCGCTGGTGCCGGAAGGAGAACGCCGCCGCCGATGCCTATGTGCGGCGGTATGAGCATCTGTGGAACTGGGTGTGCGGAGAAAGGAGGGGGGCGCAGAACGGCCGCCGCGATGTGTACCGCAAGGCGGCGGCGATGCTCTGCGAGGGCGCCGTCCGGGTGGAGTTCGAGGGGGTGCCGGCGCCGCGATGGGCGGCGCTCAGTGAACTCAAGCTGGCGCTGGCATCGGCGTGTGCGCGGCGCGGCGTCGAATTTGCGAGCGGTGCCGATTTACGGCGCGCGAATCAGCGCCGTCCGTCGAATCGCTCGCGACGGCATAGACAAATGCAAGCAGCGCAAGGGGTTGCGATGGCTGCCCAGGCAGAGGCCGGTCAGGGCCTACGATTCTGACACCGCCGCCCGCAGCTGCGCGTGACGCAATGGCATTAGCAGGCAGAGGCCGGTCAGGGCCTACGATTCTGACACTCCATCACGGCCACGGCGACCACCGCCACGGCGCAACCCCAGGCAGAGGCCGGTCAGGGCCTACGATTCTGACACGATGCGGAGATTCGCCTCGCCGCTCCATGTCCCCATCAGGCAGAGGCCGGTCAGGGCCTACGATTCTGACACTCCCTGATCAGCGAGCGGCGTGGGCGACCGCGCGCCGTCAGGGCGTCCACGAGTGCTCCTGCGGCCATGAGCATGACTGCCCCAAATGCGAGGGTGCGGGCGCGGTACAAAGATGAAGCCCACCTGGATTCCATGTCCCTGCGGCGGCCCGCACCAGCCCCACTACGGCACCTGCCCGCTGGTCTGCCGCTGCCCGTTATGCACCGCGTGGCTGAAGGCCGCGCGCCCCGCCACCCCATCCCAACATGCGGTGCCCTAGCCCACCGCGTTGAGGATTTCCACCACCGCGCTGGTCAAGTCCTGCACGCCCTTGGTGAACCCCGGTTGATCCTTCACCTTCGCGCCGCCCGGCAGCCCGCTCGATAGCCACTCCGTCACGATGGCCTCGACCTGGGGCTCCGCCGCCTGGAGCTTCGCCGCCCCCGTCGCCGCCGCCCCCGCGTTCGCGAACGCCGCCTCGACGGTGGTCACGATTGACGCAATCGCCGACAACTCCCCCGCCCCGCCCGCGATACTCGCCACAATCGCGGTGGGCAGGAACGGCGATAGTAACGGCAACACCTCCGCCACGATCTTCAAGCCCGTGGTGGCGAAGGCCAGGAACGCATTCTTGATTTTACCGAGCAGTGATTCAGGCGGTGTGGACATGGTTTCTCCTTGAGCTACTTTACCTGATTGCGGGACGCAATCCACTGGCTGAAGTCGCCGCTCAGCACATGCAGCGTGCGGTACGCCCAGAGATAGCCGGTCCCGGATTTTTCATCCGGCTCCGGCATCCCGCTCACGATGGCCGAGAACACAAAATACCCGATCAGGGCAATCTCGTAATGGTTCATTTCGCCCCCCAGACCAAATGGACGATGATCGTTCCGAGCGCGGTCATCGTCGCCACCACCAGCGCGACGATCCAGCCGCGCACCACCCCAAGTTCACCGCGTGTGTCCGCGATCAGCCCAGCGTGGGTGTCCCACACCTGCCGCGACAACGCCGCGTTGCCCCGGATGTCGCTCTGGATCGAACCCAGCGTGGCGTTCATCTCCCCCATCTGCACCGCAATCTGTGAAGCGGTATCGTGCCTCCGCTCCATCGTCTGCTCGATCATCTCCACCTTCGCCTCGATGCGCGCAAGGCGCACGTCCAGCAACTGGCGCTCTTCCACCTCATACGCCCCTGTGACACGTAACCGTAACCGGGCCGCCGGAGGTATAGCTCGTCATCGCTATCGCCGCGAACGCCGCCCCCGTCGTAAGCTCGACGCGGTCGTTCTGCTTGTTGGTGCTCACCTGCGTGGTCGCCACCAGCCCGGCAGCACTCGCCACGTCCCCGGCCAGCACCGTTAGCGTGGCCGTGGGCGCCGCCGTGTAGTTGACGGTGAAGCTCAGCACCGCTGGGGCGCCCCCGACGTTCGGGGGCAGCGCCACCGCTTGCGACACCACCCCCGTCGCCGGGCTCTCGGCGTTGAACAGCGCTACGGTCTCGCCGGGGAGCAGCGAGAGTGGGAGGGTAGTTGCGAATGTTGGCATCGAGTTCTCCTTACTCCTTCGTGATGATCAATTGGCGCTGAGTCATCGTCCCACTCGTCAGTTGCGCCAGCGGCGTGATCTGCACGCTCGCCGTCGTGTTGATCGTATACGGCGCCGCGTTCTGCGGGCTGATCGCAGCGGTCCCTCCGCCGGCAGACGACGTGCTGGCGCCGGCGTAGCCCTGGAACTCGTAGGTTCCGCTCGCGCCCGTGGTCAGGCAGGTGATCGTCCCCTCAACGAACCATGAGACACCCGTGCCTGTACCGGGGTTCGGCATCGCCAACTGCATCACGCGGCTTGCGCCGATGCCAAGATCAAAAACCGTGGTGGACGTTGACGATGTTCCCGCGTCGTGGATGTGGTACACCGTCCCCGCGCTGGGACAGAACGTTCCCGCCGGGAACGTGTAGATCGTCGCAAACGCGCCGCTGGTTTGAGTGTCGCCCGCCTGCACGCTCGTTTGCGCGAAGATCACGCCCGAGCCCCCGCCGCCCGCCGCCGCCACCGTCACGTTCCCGCCGCTGGTGTTGGTTAGGGTGACGCCCGAGCCTGCCACGAGGTTCAGCGCGGCCTGACTGCTGTTGTTGGTTCCATTGGTCTGGAACACCACGCTCGATCCGCCGCCGCCGACAGTGATCGCCAGCGTCTTCGGACCGCTGGTGACCGCGCACGGCGTGGCCGACGCGAGTAGGCAGTTCAGCGTGAACGGCCCCGCCAGCGTGCCCGCCGCCGTCCCGTTGTTCTGGACGTGGATTACGTCAATACCTTGCGCGGTGGCATGGACCCCCGCCACCAGCAGCACCAGCAGGAACGGCAGGATAAACCGCGCCGTGCGCGGCGGGAACCGCTCACAGAGGGCGCGGGCTCGGGCGCGGGCGATCCAATCCTCGATGTTCAATTCGGGGTGCTGGCCCCCAAGCTGGAACACATGCCAGCGCATTCGCGCCTCCCGCACCAGCAGCAGGCGCCAGCGCAGCCAGCGCGCAAGCTTCGGGCGCCGCATCTCGCCCAGCCAGAAACGCAGCCGTTCCTGTTCGCGTTTCGTCATAGCATCTCCATCCAGGTGAACGTCATCGAGCCCGTAGCCGCTGCCAGCAGTGCGACTTTCTCGCCCGGCAAGAACCGCCCCGCCGTGAAGATGTCGCGCGCCTGCCCGGCCGGAACGGTGACCACCGGACTCGACGCGTCCGGGGCCTGCATCGTCCAATCCGCCGTGCCGCGCTGGTCATCCTCGGCAATGTGGATGTGGTTCGACACGCTGCGCGCCACCAGCCACTCGCCGCTGGTGTCCACCGTCATGGTGCCGGTGAACATCTGCGGTCAACCCTTGTTGAATTCTGCCCGGAATTGCAGCACGTCAGCGGCCACGCTGGCGTTGTTCGCGAGTTCCGCCAACGGTTCGCTGACCGCCGCCGCGCCCTCGAAGATGCGCAGCGTTTGGTTTGTCGAGTCGAAAACGTACTGGTAGCCGCTGGTGGGGCTCTGGAACTGCGCGAAGATGGGTTCCCCGGTACCGGTGGCGATGGGGGCGAACTCGTACCCCGTGAAGCTGAGCGGGATGCCGCCGGTCACGTAGCTGCCGCCCGTGGTAATCGTCAGGGTGCCGTAGGCGATGACCTTGCTGTGGGTTTGGTCCTTACCCGCCGGGTAGTCGTTGACCGCGAATGTGAGAACTGGGAGTGCCATGTGTAAACCCTCCTCGGTAAAGGGCGTGCGCCCTTGTGTCCGGTCCCCCCTCCCTCCTCGGGTCAGCGGGGCTTACCGGCAGCCCGAACATAGCACCAATTGCCACCTCACAGCTATAGTGGGCCTATGCCCCGTCCCACGATGCCCTACCGTACCGCCGAGCTAGGCCACTTCGGAGGCCTCTACACCGAAGCCGATCCCCGTTGGCTGCCGCCGGGAGCGTCGCCCCGCTGCCAGGACTGCGATTTCGTCATCGGCTCTGCCTTCATGCGCCCCGGCACCTTCAATATCGCAAGCTTTGCCGGAACGCAGCCCTCGACCGGATGGCGCGGCCTCGGCCAAGCCACCGTGGGCGCGGGCTCGCTGCTCAGTTTCGTGCTCGACGCCTCCGGCAACCTCTTCTACGAAGACGCCGCCTCGCCCGGCGCGTTCAGTATCCTCGCGGGCGCCGGAGCCCGCAACGCCGCCCTGCTGAATTTCCCGTTCCTCACCGTGCTCGCCGCCAATACACGCGCCTACCTGTTCGGTTCCTCCCTGGTCAGCGGCGCCGCCGAGCCCTGCCAATGGGATGGCGCGATCCTCGAACGTGTCAGCCGCTGCGGCCCCGGCGCCGCCCCCACCACCCTCACGCCCGCAACCGGAACCAGCTTTGGGGCGACCGCATGGCAGCTCGGTGCCTCACTCAGCGTCGTTGGCGCCGTCTGGGGCACCTCCGCCGCCGCTACGCCCGTGAGCGGCAACAACCTGTATCTCCTGTTTGGCTCGACCGGCAACACCACCCAATTCAACGTGGGCGATTACGTCTACCTCGCCGGGATGCCCGCCCTCGGCGGCGGCACCGCCGTCAACGGCACCTACCAAATCGCCTCGACCGGGACGTTCAGCGGCCAGGAGTACATCCAAGTCGTCTTACGCGAGGCCGGGGCGGTAGTGGTTTCATCGTTGTCGAGCGTGACCGTGCAGCGTACCCGCGCCGCGCTTGCCCTCAACCCGGCCGGGGAGTCCACCACCGGCGCGTTTACCAGCGGCGGGCTCGTCGTCCTCAACAGCTTCCCCGGCGTCGTGCTCAATAACCAGTTCACCATCTCCGTTCCCGTGCTCGCCAACCTCGGCGTCACCCAAACATCGCTAACCACCGACGTTGTGTCTATCAGCGCCAGCCTCATCCACGGCACGCCGTTTTGGTGGATCGCCTCGACCCCATACGTGCTCGGTCAGCAGGTCGCCATCGCCGCCGGCTCCCCGGTCACCGGCCCCGCCAATGTCTGGGTGGCCATCAAGCAGGGCACCAGCGGCGCAACGCCGCCCTCGTGGCCGTCGAGTCCCAGCGCCGGAACCACCATCGCCGATGGCGGCGTGACCTGGGCGTTCGTTCCCAACCTCCGCATGCTTGCCACCATCCAGAACACCGCGAACGGCTCCGGCGCCTTCAACCAGGACCAGGTTGCCATTGGGGGAACAACCGGCATCACCGGCGGCGTTACCATCCAGTTCGCCTTGACGCAGGCCGATATTGCCAGTGCGTCCGAGTCCGGCTCGATGACCGTGGGCGGTGGCTCAACGTTCGAGATCGAGCCGGCGCTGTGGACGCTTGGGCACCCGGACCAGTCGCCCATCTTCGGCAGCGCCACCGGGAACGTCACCGGCACGGGGCAGGCCAACCAGCAGGCGCTGCCCCCGAGCCAGCCGCCGCCAGGGCCGCAGCAGGTGGTCGCACTCGCCGCCATCCCATCCTCGGTTTCCCCCATCGTGCGGGGCCGCGTGGTCGATTCCAACCCCATTGCCCGCGCGTTCTCCGTCGGGGCCGGTCCCATCCTCGATCCACCCGCCATCCCCGGCACCATGCTCCCATCCGCGCTTGGCGATGTCGCTCCCGGCAACCGCTGGGCCGTGTGCATGTTCCTCACCAAAAGCGGCCACATCACCCCCGCCTCGCCACCAGCCCAGTTCTCGCCCGTCGGCGGTTACGTCCAATTCGCCGGGCTCCCCATCGGGCCTCCAGACACCATCGCGCGCATCATCGCCTTCACCCAAGCCAACGCCGCCGTCGGCGGACCCTACTTCTACGTTCCCCAAGACACCCTCATCACTTCGATGAATATTGCCGTGCCCAACATCTCCGGCCCGGACTCCAATACCGCCTCGACCGCCACCTCGACTCCCAACCAGCCTCAAGTCCAGCCTCTTGCCGTTCCCGCCGCCAACATCTCCGGCACGATCATCTGGGACAATACCTCGGCCTCGACGCCGCTGCTGACCCTGTCCGATACCGTCCTGGTCGCCAGCGCCAACGTCTCCGCCGATGGCCAGAACTACCTGCGTACCCGCGAACTTGGCGCCTGCGTTGCCGCGACGCAGTACAGCGCCCGGAACTTCTACTTCGGGGAGCGCATGCAGATTTACGGGCTCGTGAACCCCACCTTCGATGGCGGCTACGTTGGGTCCGCCGCCTCCGTTCCGGCAGGCTGGGAGGCCGAGAACCTCGCCAACGCCGCCTACGCCGTCGTTCAAAGCCTCCTGCTGCCGGACGCCTGCTTCGCCGCCACCATCACCAATGACGGGTCCGCGCCCCTGAACCCCACCGGAACACTGCTCTCCGCTGTCGAGTGCATCGCCCAAACCGCCTGCCTGAACGAGTTTAACGCCCCCATTGTGCTTCCCAACACCGGCTACGGCGTGCGCGTCATCGGCGCTGGTGCGAATACGCCCGCCCTCGTGGTCGAGTTGTACTCCGCCAACGCCGGAACAAGCTGGCCCATCACCGCCAACCTCGCCGCCGTCCCCAATGAATACACTGGGGCGCTCGGCAACCCCATGTGGGAGACGGTCCCGGCAGACTTGCAGCTCCGCGTCTACGCCACCAACCTGCCTGCGGCCGGAAGCCTCACCATCGAGCGCATCGAACTCTACGACGTGAAGCAGCCCGTCTGGGCCTCCCGCGTCATCGCCAGCTACGCCAACGATCCCGAAGGCATCGATGCCGTCTCCGGCGCGATTGATGTCAGCCAGTGGACCTCAGAGCCCGTCCGCGCCTGTTTCCGCTGGATGTCGAACCTCGTGATCGCCACCGATTCGTTTACCTTCATGGCCACCGATAACGGCACCTCGGAACCCAGCGGCTGGACCCTCACCGTCGCCAGCGACCAGATTGGGTGCCTCGGGCCGCGTGCTTGGTGCCTCGGCAACGAGTTCGTCATCATCGCCGACCGGAATGGCGTCTACACCTTCGACGGCGGCAACCACGTCAAGATGTCGGCGGAGATCCAGTCGCTCTACAACACGCGGTATGTTGCCTCGCAAGCGACTGTGTGGCTCGCCAACGATCTTGGGGCGCAGCGCCTCTACGTCGGCATCCCGCTGGTGCTGCCGAACACATGGCTGCCGTTCAGCGCTGCCGATCCAACCCCGGCGCTCCCCAACACCATCCTCATCTGCGACTACTACGGCCTCATGAGCGGGTCCGAGTTGGCGGGCGGCGTTGCCGTCAGCCCCAGCATGTTTACGGGATCGCTGCTGTACCGTGACGGGCGCCGGAAGTGGTGTCCCTGGACGATCACGTCCGCCGCCGGGGAACTCATCCGGCGCTCGGATGGCAGCATGCAGTTCTGGCTTCCCGGTGACGATTCCGTGAACGTCAACGCGCTCGGCGGCGCCTCCGATAACGGCGTGCCGATTCCGCAGCGGTACTGCTCCTACGCCTTCAACGACAAGCTCATCCGGGACGGGCTCCAGTGGGGCGACCTGCACAAACTCTACGCCTACCTCACCGGCAACATCGAGGGCGCCGGGAGCTTTGTGGTGACCGCCTACCCGGATACGCTTGCGAGTTCATGGCCGGTCAACATGCCGGGGTACAGGCTCGCGAGCCCCGCGCAGGATGACATCAACCTGCCGCTGAACATGCGGGCGAACCGCATGTTCTTCGAGTTCGCCACCGATCTTGGAGCGGGCTCGCAGTTCCGGCTGAACTCGCTGGTAATCGCGGCCTCGATGGAGTCGAAGATCCTGGTTACGGGACGTTAGGGGGCTTGGGCGCGGACTTCGTTTTCCATTTGAAAAAGCTGCTGCCGGTGCGCGCCTCGGGTTGGTAGCGCGGTGCATAGAATTCCGAGAGTCCAAACTCTTCCGGGGCCGTGCGCGGCACGGCGGTGCCGGTTGGTGTGCCGAATATGCCAACGCCGCCTGCGGGTTCAGGCTCGCCCAACAGGCGCCGGAGGCGGGTTTCAAACGCGGGTTCCTCCAACAAGCGGCGCGTGGCGCGGAAGGGAGGCCGGCGGCCGCCGCCAATCTCGGGCTGAATCCTTGGCGGCAATGGACGCCGATTCAGGACTTCCACCGGCCCACTCGCCACGCGCTCGAATGGCGCACCCTTGAGT
>JBOGKW010000130.1:0-10474 GCA_050746205.1 Terriglobales bacterium
TTGATATCAGTAGCGGCTCCCAGGACGTGGTGCCGGTCGCGCAGTTGGGCAAGAAGGAGAGCAAGGTGCCCATGCAACCCGGCGAGCAGCGGCTGATCATCGCCACCTGCGAGAAAGGCACCGTCGAGGACATGAGCGAGATGAAGGACATCAAGTCCGGCATTGAGGCCATCAAGGCGGCGCACCCGAACTTCGTGGAGTTGGCCTCGCGGGAAGCCTTCCGCTTCCGCGACCTGCCCAGTCTCGCCGACCCCGCCCCCGCGCGCGGGCTCTTCGGCCTGGCCAAGGCGGAGCGGGATAGGGCGGAGAAGCTGACACGGCGGGGCGAACTGCGGGTCGGCATCGCGCGGTTGCTCAACACCTACGTGTACGCGCCGTTTTTCAACGCCTATTTGCAGAGCTTGGGCGTGAAGCCGGAAAACATTCTCTATTCCGACTACACCTCGGGCGATATGTATCGCGCCGGCTCCAGCCGGGGGGCGATTGATCCCTGCTTCCCCGCCAAGATCGGCATCGCTCACGTGCACAATCTGCTGGCGGTGAAGGGGGCCCGCAAGAAACTGGATGCCGTGTTCTTCCCCATGGTGGACGTGCTGCACACGAACTTGCAGCACTTGACGGGCTCCAACGCCTGCCCCACCGTGACCGCCTGCCCGGCGACGGTGAAGGCGGCGTTCACCAAGGAATCCGACCTGTTCGCCGAGCACGGCGCCGCTTACCTTGACCCCATCACCAATTTCCGCGACCCGAAGCTGCTGGCGGTGCAGTTCTATGACGCCTGGGCGCCGCTGCTGGGGTTGACGCGGGGGGAGAACGAGCGGGCGATCGCGGCGGGCTTCGCGGCGCTAGAGCAGTTCGAGCGCGAGATGCGCCGGAAGGCGCGGGAGACGCTGGACCAATTGGAGCGGGAGGACCGGATTGGCATCGTCATGCTGGGACGGGCGTATCACCATGATCCGGGGCTGAACCACGAGATCCCGGACGAGTTCCAGAAGCTGGGGTATCCGATCTTTTCGCAGTCGCACCTGCCGCAGGAGGAAGACATTCTGGAGCGGCTGTTCGGCGATGAGGTGCGGGCCGGCGTCATCCAGCACCCGTTGGACATCAGCGACGTGTGGAAAAACAGTTACTCCGCGAGCACCAACCAAAAGGTCTGGGCGGCGAAGTTCACCGCGCGCCATCCGAACCTGGTGGCGCTGGAGATGAGCAGCTTCAAATGCGGCCACGACGCGCCGATTTATGGCGTTATCGAGGGCATCATTGAGCGCAGCGGCACGCCGTACTTCAGCTTCAAGGATTTGGACGAAAACAAGCCCTCGGGCTCGATCAAGATCCGGGTCGAAACCATTGACTATTTCCTGCGCCGCTACCGGGAGACGGTGAGCGACCGCCGCAAGGCGCGGGACCAGGTGGATGCGCGGCTGGCGGAGTTCGAGCAGCGGCTGCGGGCCGAAATGGCAGCGGCGCCCGCGGCCGAATGCGAGGCGGAGGCGGTGGCGGCTGTGTAGGAGGCGCTTCCCTGCCCCCAGGGCCACCGCCGGACGGAGTTCCGAGCCGTCAGAGCTGGTTGGGAGCCGGAGGAAATTATGTCAACTCAGGCACAGAACAATCCTAGCAACCTGCCTCCCGGAGGGCCTCCCACCGCGTTGCCCGGGTCTCCGGAAGGCGCGCTTCCCTTGGGGCCGACTTCCGGCGCGGCGTACCGGCTAGACGTGCCGCTGCAATCGCTGCTGCAAGCGGGGCAGCGGACGCCGCCGCCCAAGCGGGAAAAATTGAAGACGCTGCCGGAGCCCGTCTTTCCGCAGCATCCGGAGTTGCTGGCGGGCAGGGAGACGGACCTCGACGATTCGGTCCCGCATGTGCCTCCCGCCAAGCGGCGCTGGAAGACCGGCCATTTGTACCGCACCGCGCGAGGCTGGTTGTTTCCTTATCTGCGTTCCCGAGTGCTTCCTGGAGACTTCCATCCCCTGATTGGCTATTTGTTTACAGAATGGAAGTGCAACCTTGACTGTCACTATTGCTGGGCCTTCGACAACCGCGTCAAGGGCATGACCGATGATGTCGGTCGCCGGTCCATTGACTGGCTGCACGGGACCGGCTGCCGGGTGCTGGCGCTGATGGGTGGCGAGCCCCTGTTACGTCCCCAGTTCGTCCACAAGATCATCTACCACGCCGCCAAAAAGGGGTTTTGGGTGTACCTGCCCACCAACGCCCGCCTGCTGCGGCCCGAGGTCACCGACTGGATCGCAGACGCCGGCGTGGCCACGGTCAACTTCGCGGTGGACGCGGTGGACGAGAAGCCGGGCCTGCCCAAGGCCCTCAACCCGGTGCGCAAATACTTCAATTACCTGTGCAAGCGGCAGTACCACTATGGGTATTCCATCTTCTTCAACATGAATATCTGCCGCCACAACCATGAGGATATTCGTGAGCTGACCGAAATCGCCCACGACAACGGCATCGCGACCGACTACCACTTGAACGAGTCGCCGATGATCGAACAGACCCATTTCCAGCATGGGCGGGAAAACGAAACCTATATCCGCCGCGAAGACTGGGACCGAGTGGACGAGCTGATTGACTGGATCATCGAAAAGAAGCGGGCCGGTTACCGCATGGTGGACTCGGTGCAGCGGCTTCGGGAAATGAAGCAGTTCATGCGCGGCCAGGTAGATCCTTGGGGCTGCCGCGCCGGTCAGAACTCGCTCATCATCCGCGTGGATGGCTCTCTGGCGCCCTGCTTTCCGATGTATTCGGCCACCTACGACTGGGGCCAAATCGAAAAGCCCAAATTCGACACGGCCCAACTCGGCGAGATGAAAAAGACCTGCGAGCGAACGTGCTTCTCGACGCTGAACAGCATCTTGGCCTTCGCCTACAAGGACGCCAAAACCATCACCCATGCCCTGCGCGGCGGGGCCACGCACGATCTGGTGCACTCGACGGCGGGGTGGGGGTTCTAGGCGGGCCGGAAGATGCGGCCCTGCCGGCCGGCGCGGTTCGATGCGAGAGCGGACACCGACCGCGGAACCGCCGCGCCCAATGGGGGCACCCAGTTGGCGCTGACCCTGGGCTAGCACGCGCGCACCCGGCCGCGCTGGGCGCGCGACCGGCACCGCGGCGGGGGCAACCCGGCTACTCGGAGCCGAATCGCACCCAGCTATGAAGGCGGTGTATTTGCTGGGGCGGATGGGGTTTGGCGGCTACTTTCTGTACAGCGGGGTGCGGCATTTCCAGCACACGGAGGCGCTGGCGGTGTATGTGCGGGGCAAGAAGGTGCCGGCGCCGGCGATAGCAGTGCGGCTGACGGGAGCGGCGATGGCGCTGGGGGGCGCCAGCATGATTCTGGGGTTGAAGCCGCGGTGGGGAGCGGCGGCGGTAATTGGATTTCTGGCAGGGGTGTCGCCCGTGATGCACGATTTCTGGCGACGCGAGGACGCCGCGGACCGGCAGAGCGAGATGGTGAACTTCACCAAAAACATGGCCCTGCTCGCCGCCGCCATGATGATCAGCGGCATGGAGGCGGCCAAGGAAGAGCGGGCGCATGAGCCGTGGCGGCAGGCGGCGTAAGCAGGGATTCTGGCCGCGGCATCTGGGAGCCGGCCTGCAGCCTTAGCCGGCCTACGTTGCCGCCCGTCTCTCGCGGCGGCCTTTACCGCTCAGCGATGAGGGCAGTCTCGGCAGTGGGCAAGGCGTGGGCTTCGAGCTGGCGGAAGCCGGCTTGGCGAAACATGTCCTGGTACTCGGCGAAGGTGTAGGCATCGCCTTCCCGCGTGCTGGAGAGCATGGTCAGGCTGAAGCTGGCGGCAGCGGGCGGGGAGACGCGGTCGGGGTTGGGCACGAACTCCAGGGTCAGGACGCGGCCGGCGGGGGCCAGGGCGGCGCGCACGCGGCCGAGCATGGAGACAATCACGGCGGGAGCGTAGTGATGCAGGATATTCGCGAGCAGGATCAGCTCATAACCTTCGCCCAGAGGGACCTTCATGACATCGCCGGGAAGCAGGTGGTAGCGGCCTCCAAGACCGGCGGCGGCGGCGTTCTCCCGCGCCACCTCGAGCACGGCAGCGGCGTCGAGGGCGGTAACCTCGGCGCTTGCGGAGCGGCGGGCAAAGGCGAGCCCAAACCGGCCGTGGCTGGCGGCAACGTCCAGGATGTGGCCATGCACCGGACCGAAGCGCTCGGCTAAGAGTTCGGCTTGGGGCGTCATGAAGCCGCCCATGGCACGGGCGAAGGTAACCCAGCCGTCCCAATCGGGCACTGACGGGACGTGGCTTGAACCGCCATCGCGCACGGCGGCGACCAAATCGCCGAAATGCTGGAGCCGGTCGGGAGCCTGCAGAAAGCGCGCGGCGTCGCCCAGGTATTGAGGCGAACGGCGGTCCAGGAAGGCGGCGGAGTCGGGGGTAAGAGCGTAGCGGCTGCCGTTTTTGGCCAGCAAACCGGCAATCACCAGGAAGTCGCAAAGGATGCGTGCCCCGCGCTCCTTGGCCCCGATGGCCTGAGCAATGTCGGCGGCGCTGGAAGCGCCAGCACCGATGGCGGAAAACAAATCCAATTCAATGGCCGCGCCGAGGGCAGCGGAACGCTCATGAGCGTTGAGCGTGGCAAAAATGAGCTCGGGCGAGGCGGGCTGGGGGGTGGGAGGAGAAGAAGCCATGAGGAAGCTCCGGCACTCAGTCGGCCCGCGGGGGCCGGTCATCTCGATTTTAAAGCCGGCGCAGAACTCTGCCCGGGCGGCCATGGCTGGCGCGGTTGTGGTCAACCCTACGCCAGTGCTTCCATCGCGATGAACGGCAGTCTGTCACGCAGGTTAGCGAGAACGACGCGGGGCGAAGGTGCGCGGCTAGCGCAGGCCGGACCAGGTTTCGCAGAGCACGATCGAGTTGCCCGGATTGGCGGGATCGAACTTAATCTCCGCCGGCAACCCGGGCAGGCAAGCGCGAGGATGGATGCCGGCCAGCAAAGGGGCGATGTCCTGAGATGCCTCGTATTGCACGCCGCGGACCTTGTAGCGATAGACCAGAACCCGGGGCGCCGCGTCGCTGGGGGTGGCGGCGGGAAGATCGTCAAGGATATCCACGATTTCGCCGCCGGTGAGGCGGCCCACCTGATTTACCCGGGACCGGCGCAACCGTTCGAGTTCCGCGGCGTCCGGGCGGCGGCGGAAGCGGCGCCATCCAGCGGCAACACCCACTACCACAACCACTCCGACCGTAGCGGCCGCCCAACCATACCGCGCCTGGCCCAGTTGCTCCCAACCCATTCGGCTACTCCGATATGAACATACCACCAACCGCCGCCCACCTACGCTCCGTCACCTGTCGCCGGCGTGGGGCCCGTCCCGGCCAGACCTAGATTGCCGGCCACCCCGCGCATGGCCGCCAGGCAGGTCTGGATGTGCTCCTCCAGCGGCAAGCCCAAGGCCTCTGCCCCCGCATAGATATCATCGCGATGCACGGATCGGGCGAACGCCTTGTCCTTAAGCTTCTTCTTAACTCCCGCCGGCTCCACCTCGAAGAGGCTCCGGCCCGGCTTGACCAAGGCGCAGGCGGTCAAAAATCCGGCCAACTCGTCGCAAGCGAACAAGGCCTTTTCCATGGGCGTTTGCCGCTCCACGTTCATGTAATCGGCGTGCGACAGGATGGCGCGGCGAATATCCGCGGGATACCCCAACGCGCTCAAGATCTCATGGCCCTTTCCCGGATGGTCCGGCGCATCCGGCCAGCGCTCGTAATCAAAATCGTGGACCAGACCGGTCACGCCCCAGCGCTCCGGATCGCCGCCCAGGCGAACCGCATAGGCGCGCATACAAGCCTCGACCGCCAAGGCGTGCTTGCGCAGGCTGGGTGATTGCGTGTACTCGTGCAGCAGCGCCAGGGCCCGCTCACGGTCCGGGGTGGCGGCTGCCGCCACGGGCGGCGTTTCCATGCCACCGCAGTATAGCCTTCCCTGGGCGGCTACCGGAACCGGCCGGTGCGCCGGAGAGCCTCAGCCGCGGGGCGTCGAAGCCCCGTGGCACCACTGCCCTCGGCAGCGGCGCGGAAAGTTGGGCGCCGCCGCGCCCGTCCCGGAGGCCAGGCGCGCGTACAGCAACACGCCGGAGGCGACAACTCTACGGCGCCGCCGTAAAATGACGGTAAAGGTGAGTAGCTGGCGAGGGGGCGGGAGGTCCGGTTACCGCCTTGCGCCATTCCGCCCTGGACCGCGCCCCGGTCGCGAATGGGTGCGCGGATAGAGACATGTTCACCCGCTATCGGCAGGTCACCCTCTTGGGCGTGATGGTGCTGGCGCAACTGCTGCTGCTGGCCTACCAGATCCGCCGCCCCGACGGGCGGGGCGTGCGGCTGCTGCGGGTGTGGAGCGTCCGCGCCGTGCTGCCGGTGGCCCGGGCCTCGCATGCCGCGGTGGGCGAGATCGAATCGCTGCTGCACACCTACGTTTTACTGCATCATGCCCGCCTGCAAGCCAGTACGCTGGCGGCGGAGCTGCGGCGCGCGCAACTGGCCAACCTGCAACTCCGCGCCGCCGCGGCGCAAAATGCCCGGCTCAATACCTTGCTCGGATTTCACCCGCGGCAGGTGGCGCGGCTGCTGCCCGCAGTGGTTATCGGCGGCAGCGCCTCGCCGGAATCGCAAGTGCTTTATCTCAACCGCGGTTCGGCGGAAGGCGTCGCCCGCAACATGCCGGTGCTCTGCCCGGCGGGGGTGGTGGGAAAGATCACGCAAACGTTTACTCACGATTCGGAGGTGTTGCTGATCACCGATCCGGCCTCCGGCGTGGGCGCCATGCTGGCCAACGATCATGGCCATGGCGTCCTCTGGGGCCGGGGCCCGGGGCAAGCCGCGTTGCGCTTCCTCAGCAACCACGAACCGGCGCGCCAGGGCGAAGCGGTGATTACCTCGGGCGAGGATCAAATCTTTCCCGCCGGCCTGCCTCTGGGCACGATCACGGGGCTGCAGCCAGGCCAACCCTTCTGGCGGGTCACCGTGCGGCCGGTGGCGCCCATCGCGGAACTGGATGCAGTGTTCATCGCCATCCAGCTCCGCCCACAACCGGCTGTGGCGGCAGCTCCCTTGTCGTTGACGGCGGCGCAAATTCTTAGCCACAAACTGCCTTCAATTCCGCATGAGCCGTTTAATCCGCCGACGGGGCCGCCGGTCTCCGTCACCGAACTCATGGCGGAACGGGCCGCCGCGAGCCGCCCGCCTGTGCCCAGCGCTCCGCCCCCAGCCAACCAAGCTGCTCCCACTACGCCGCAGAGTTCGGCCGCCGCGGCCGGGGCGACGCGTCGAGCGGCAGCCAAGGCCGCCAAAGGCAAGCCCGTTCCCGTAGCGCCGCCCTCTACCCATCCTCTAAGGCCGCAATGAGCGACTATTTCGCCAATCCGCGCGCGGAGACCTCGCTCTACCGCTTCCCCTCGTTGTTTTATCCCATTGCGGCCATCGTGGCATTGGCGCTGCAGGCGTATTTGCCGTTGCTGTTTCACGCCGCGGTGTATCTCGACCTGCCGCTACTCATCGTCGCCTACTACGGCCTTTGCGGACGCAACGCCGTTGGCGCCCTTTTGGCTGGCACCGGGATCGGCTTATTGCAGGACGGCGTCTCGCATTTGGCCTTGGGCCTGAATGGCATCACCGACACCGTCGCCGGTTTCATCGCCGCCGTCGTCGGCAGCCGCCTGGACAGTGACAACGCCGCGGTCCGCTTTCTGGTGGTCGTCTGCCTGTATGCCATGAACGCCTCCTTGATCTTTCTGATGGAGCGCTACCTGATGGCGCGGGTCGAGCCCTGGTGGGGAGGGCGGTTGGCGTTGGCCGCGGCGTTCAACGGCGTGGTTGCGATTCCGGTGTTCCGGCTGCTGGATCGTTTCCGGCAAAGGCGCTAGGCCGGGCCATGGCAATCCGTTTTCATTCTGATGAGGTGCTGCCGGGCGGACGGCTCCGCCTTGTCCAGATCTGCCTGGTGGCGGGCTTCCTGGGGTTGATCCTGGCGTTGTGGCAGCTCCAGATCCTGCACCAACAGCACTGGGCGCAGCTCGCGCAGGATAATCGCATTCGCAGCGAGCCGATTCCCGCGCCGCGGGGCCGCATTTTGGACCGCCACGGGAAGGTCTTGGTGGCCAACTACGCTTCCTTCAGCGCCCTGTTGATCCGCCAGGAAGAGCCGCATTGGCGGGCCGATTTGCCTGCCATTGCGGCCGGCCTGCACCTGGATCTGGGCCCCCTGGAGCAACGGCTGCGCCGCTTCGCCTCGGCCCCGACCTACGAACCGGTCCTGCTCAAGGAGGACATCACGCAGGCCGACGTGGCCTTCATCGATTCCCATCGCGATCAGTTCCCGGAGCTGGAAACGGTGACCATTAGCCGGCGCCTTTACCCCAGCGACGGCTACGCGGCGCAGGTGGTGGGCTACGTGGGCGAGGCCACGCCCGCGGACATGGCCCGGTTCCATGTCGCTGCTGGCACCCTGGTGGGCAAGAGCGGGCTCGAAGAGTACTACAACAAGTGGCTGATGGGCACCGATGGCCTGCGCCGCGTGGTGGTCAACAGCCGCGGACAGGTGATGGCCAAACTGCCCGGCATTCCCCCCATCCAGGGCCATGACCTCCGCACCACGCTCGACGCCACGCTGCAAAGCGCCGCGGAGGAGGCCATGGGCGACCGGCCCGGAGCGGTGGTGGCGCTGAATCCGCAAAACGGCCAGGTGCTGGCCATGGTGAGCAGCCCGGCATTCAATGCCAACGACTTCACCCTTGGCATCAGCGAGAAGGAATGGCACGCGCTACTCACCAACCCGGGCCATCCGTTGCTCAATAAGGCCGTCCAAGCGGAGTTGGCTCCCGGCTCGATCTTCAAGATCGTCACCGCGCTGGCAGGATTGGAGACCGGTGTGGCGCAGCATTTGGTGGTGGACTGCAAGGGCGGAGCGTCTTTTTATGGCCACTATTACAAATGCTGGGTGCCCACCGGCCACGGGATCACGCGGGTGAGCAAGGCGCTGGCGCAATCGTGCGACGTCTACTTCTATACCTTGGGCAATGAACTGGGCATTGACAAGCTCGCCTATTACGCGAAGAAAGTCGGCCTGGGGCGGCCGACCGGAATTGACTTGCCGCACGAAGACGCCGGGCTGATTCCCACCCCCGCTTGGAAGGAAAGGCGCTATCACCAGCCGTGGTACGCCGGACAGACCATCATCGCAGCCATCGGCCAGGGGGCGATTGACACCACGCCCCTGCAGCTGGCACGCACCATCGGTGGCATTGCCATCGGGGGCAAGTTTTTCCGGCCGCACCTCGCCTTCAACGGCGAGGTGCCCGCCGCGGACCATCCCGCGGACCGGCAACCCCGGGAATTCAGCTTTCCCATCTCGGCACCGATTACGGCCACGATTACCAACGCTCTGCGCAATGTCGTCAACCCGGGCGGGACGGCCGCCAGCGCGCATTTGGAAGGCGTGGACTGGGGGGGCAAAACAGGTACGGCACAAACCGTTTCCGAACGCACCTTCAACGATCTCGGAGAGGCGCAGCGGCAGCATTTCATTGACAACGCCTGGTTTCTCGGTCTGTATCCGGTCAACGACCCCACGATTGCCGTGTGCGTGCTGTACCAGCATGGAGACCATGGCTACCTCGCCGGCTATATCGCCTCGCAGGTCGTGGAGGCCTATTACCAGGAGCAGCGTGGGCAGGCGCACATGCTGGCGGCCGGGCTAACCCAGGCCTTTGGCCCAGCCGACAAGTGGGCTTTGCTGGCGGCGTCGCCCCCGCCGCCGCGGGCGCGGAAACCATGAGCCGCTGGCGAGACTTGGATTGGCTGCTGCTGGGCTTGGCGCTTCTGATCTCCTGCATCGGCATCCTCGAGATCCACGGCGCCACCGTCGGCACCAAATTCGCCGGCATCTACGTCAAGCAAATCTACTTTTTGGCGCTCGGCCTGGTGTTGTTGTTCGTGATCAGCCGCATTGACTACCAACTGCTGCTCGACGCCGCTCCCTGGCTCTACCTGCTTTCCATTGGCGCCCTGCTGCTGGTACTGGCGGTGGGCCGCGTCATTTTCCATTCCCGCCGCTGGATCCCGCTCGGGCCTCTGCACCTGCAAGTCTCGGAGCTGGTGAAACTGGTTATAATTATTGTGGTGGCAAGGTATTTCGCGGCGACGCGAAATGCCCCACCGGGGTTCCGCGACGCCATACGCGTCGGTTTGTTGGTTGGAGTGCCGATGCTGCTGGTGCTGGCGGAGCCAGACCTAGGCACGGCGCTCACCTATTTGCCGGTCGCGGCAATGGGGCTGTGGTTGGGGGGTCTGCGTTGGCGGCATTTTGCCCTCCTCGGCCTGCTCGGGGTCATGGTCGTGCCCCTCGCGTGGCGGCACATGCACCCCTACCAAAAGCAGCGTCTCGAGAGCTTTCTGCGCCCGCAGGCCGATCCCCTGGGCAGCGGCTATCAATTGCTGCAATCCAAGATTGCGGT
>JBOGKW010000131.1:0-10421 GCA_050746205.1 Terriglobales bacterium
TACGGGAGCCGCTCGTAGGACAGGCGTCCTCGCCTGTCTGAACGTGGGGCAGGCGTCTCGCCTGCCCGCCTCCGACGGAGCTATTTCCCTGCCTGCCAGCCGGGACGGCGGCCCTACGGGAGCCGCTCGTAGGACAGGCGTCCTCGCCTGTCTGAACGTGGGGCAGGCGCCCTGCATGTCCGCCTCCGACGGAGCTATTTCCCTGCCTGCCAGCCGGGACGGCGGCCCTACGGGAGCCGCTCGTAGGACAGGCGTCCTCGCCTGTCTGAACGTGGGGCAGGCGTCTCGCCTGCCCGCCCGACCGTCTATCGTCCGAACCGGCCTAGCGTTGCAACGCCCGTTGGATGCACTGCTCCGCCACCGGCGCCAGCAGCGCAAAGCCCTTGGCGTTCGGGTGCAGCCCGTCGAGGGAATAACCGCGGCGGAAGAACCCGTGCGCGTCCACCACCGCGTGATAGTAGTCGCAGTAGACGGCTCCCGCCCTGCGGGCATAACCCTGGATCCAGCGGTTCAGCCGCAATATATCCGCCGGCGGCCGGCTGGTCGTCTGCACCACGCCGACGTAGTTGCTGACCGGCGTCAGCGAGCACAGGATGACGTGGATGTGGTGCCCGGCCGCCAGCTCGGTCATGGCTTGGAGATTCTGCTCCACCATCCGCGCCGTCTGCGCGCCGGTGTTGCCGGCGATGTCGTTGGTGCCGCCCAGGATGATCACCGCCGCCGGATGCAGGTCTATGACATCGGGAAACATCCGCACCAGCATCTGCGCCGTCGTTTGCCCGCTGATGCCCCGGTTCACGTACGGCTTGCCGGGAAAGGACTTGGCCAGGGACCAGATGTCGGTGATCGAATCGCCCATGAAGACCACCCGCCC
This sequence comes from Terriglobales bacterium, assembly GCA_050746205.1. Taxonomy (GTDB): domain Bacteria; phylum Acidobacteriota; class Terriglobia; order Terriglobales; family SCQP01; genus JAKAUF01. The sequence continues at coordinate 875 of JBOGKW010000131.1, forward strand.
GGCCACCGCCGGCGCCGCCTCCAGGCGCAGGTCGTCGGCGTGGTAGCGGGAGAGCTGGTTGAAGTCCGTCAGCTCGTGCGTGAAGCGCTGCGCCTGAAACAACAGGCAGCATCCGGCCCGGATGGGCTTGTAGGTCTTGACCAGTTGTGCCGGGGCAGTGAGGGCCAACAAGCCCGTCATCGCCAGGGCGGCGAAAAGCAAGCGAATCGCGCGCAAAGCGGTTCCTCCGGCGAGGAATATACCACGCACGCTCCGGCCGGTGGTGGCGGCGCCGCGGGCTGGGGCCCTAGTCTGGCGGTGCGAGGGGTGGGGCCGCCGGAAACCTTGCCTCGGGTCCCGGGGCCAACTCGCCCAAATGGGGCCGCCCAACACCACAGGGCGGCGCGCCGCCCGCGCCGCCCCGGCCCTGGTTCGCGCCGCGCCCCGGCGGTTATGAACTGGTGATGGCGCCGTTGACGCCGCTGGGGAAGAATGCCCCCGAGGTCTTGCCGCTGCCGTGATACAGAATCGCCAGCACCTGCGCCGGCGTGCGCGTCTCCACCAGCCCTTCATAGTTGACGGAGAAATAGATCCCGTCAGTTGGCGGGATGTCCACGCTATCGAGCTTGCCGATGGCCTTCGCCGATGGGGCGTCGTCGGCCTCGTACAAAATCACCAAGTCCCGGATATTGCCGGAGTGCTCGCCTTCGGTGGCCAAAATCCGCGCGGCCACGCCCAGATACATCTTGTTGGAGATCAGCGGCGCCGCTCCGGCGTAGGCGGTGATGCCCACGTCCTCAAAGGCGCGCGCCAAATTGATGAACTCAATGAAGCTGCCAAACCCCAGCCCCAGGGCGTTCAAATCGATGGCCGGTTTGGCGACCGCGGCGCTGCCCAGCGCCGACCGGAGCAGCGTCACGTGCGCCTGCTCGTCGCTGGTCACGTTGACGAAGATATCGTGGTGTTCGTCGTCGGGGAAGCTGATCTTCATCCCGCCGGAGGTGACGCCTGAGTTGCCAGTCCCGCTGGTGGCGATGCCGGCCGAGCCGATCCCGTTACCGGTGGTGGCGTAGGTGTAAAACTCCGCTTCCAGGTATTCTAAATTGAGGGCGAAGTTGAGGATGTCGGCGTCGGTGGGGCTGCTGCTGGACGACGATGCCCGCACATTACTCAGACTCAGGCCGCTGGCGCCGCCGCAACCAGCCAAAGCGCCGCCCCCCACGATTCCCGCGCCGGCGAAGCCGACGGTTTTGAGAAACCCGCGCCGGCTTTTTTGTTTTTCCCGGCGGACCTCCCCCAATAGCTCTTTCGCGCTGCTAACGCTCATATTGGCACCTCTCAAAAGGCGGGATGGAATTGGGCAATAGACAGTGGGTTGGTGTCCCGTTTCGGGACTTCAGTTGCGTCCCCGCCGCGCGGTGCGAGAATGTGCCCCTTCGGCCAAAGGCTTGGCGCCGGGTCGGCCGGTAGCCCCAATCGGCCGACCGCTCGGCTCATCTGCCCGCCGGCAATTTCGGCACGGCGAGCCCGTCTCCGCGGATTGTGGGGGCTCTGGAAAGCGCCTTTATGCCTTTGTCAGTGGCTATATGACCGGCGTGCGAAAGTTCTCGTGGGTGCGCGGCGCGGCGGGCCAATCTCCCCGTCGTTCACAGGAACGTGCCGCCCAGAGGAGCGTCACCCTAGCGCGTCACTATGTCGCTAACGGGCGACGCCGCAGGGCTTTCGGCCAGGCACCTCGAGGAAACCGGCAGCCAGCGGCACGCATCCCTCACCGCTCTCCGGCAGAGCCCAACGGAGTGGGAGCGGGGCGGCATGGTGGCCCCCGGCGGCCCACACCGCTACGGAGCGGCCATAACAGCCGGCTGCTAGCGCCGGTTCTTGCGCCGTTTTTTGGCGGAGGGCACGCTGGGCCGCGCCTTGGGCGCCGCCGGCTTGGCGACGGGAGCGGGCTGGCTCAACCCCGCCGGCATGGCCGCGGGCACCGAAGCGGGTTCCGGCGTGGCGGAGATGGTGCGGGCCGCTGGCGCGCCTGCGGCCGGGGCGTGCAGATCCTCCCAGGCGATCCAGGCGATGCCGACGCCGAAACAACCGTCGGGCACCGCGATCCACCACTGGGTTTCCTTGGCCAGCACCAGGGCGAGGAGGAAGGTAACAATACCGAGACCGATGAGTAACCAGCGCATGGCGATATCGGCTTATTCTCGCACGCCTGGGCGTTGTCTGCGCGCCGTGGCGATCATGCCCTCAGCGCCCACCCAGGCGAAAGCGCACGCGCCACAAGATGTCGCCATAGCGGCGGCCAAAGGCGACTAGGTTGCCGCCATCCCAGGCCAAGACCGCGGGCGCGGTGAGCGCAGCCGGTTGGTCGCCATCAATATCGTGCCACCACCGCACGCGGCCGCCGCGGCCGTCCAGCCAGAGCAGATCCCTCGGCCCGAACAGCGCCACGTCCGGCGCGGCGGGCGGCGCCAGGCCGCGGTCCATCAAGGCGGCGTCAATCCGCGCCGGCACGCGGCGGCGGAACCTCCGCCGGCCTCGTGCCAAGCTGAAAACGCTGACGTAGGTGTTTCGCCCCGAGCGTAGCCAAATCAGTACCGACCGCCCGAACAGCCGTAGCGCGGGATCGCCGTTGACCGCGTGCGACCAGGCCGGGCGGCCGTAAAAGCCGCCGCTCAGGCGGGAGCGCCGGCCCTCTGCCTGGCTGACCGCGAATCCCCAGCGATTGGCCACCGCGTTGGGGAAGCCGCCCGTGGCCCCACCCGCGGCGGGCAGCGGCGGCGCGGCGCCCAGGGGACTGATGAAGGCGCCCGCCTGGGGCGCATACCACAGCACCCCGGCGCCGGCCCCATGAAAGGCGAAGATGGGCCGGGGAAAGCGCTTTACAATGGCTTGCTTCCTGGCCAGGGAAAACGCCCAGAGGCGGCTGCGGCGGGGCCGCGCCGTGAAGACCGCCACCCCGTTGTCGGGCAGCGCCAGCATTTCGCCTCGCGGCGTGGCCACGCTGCGCAGGCGCTGCCCGCTGCCGGTGTCATACACGTCCACTCGCCCCGGGCGCTGCACATAGAGCCATTGCCCGCTGGCCGAGAGCTTGGCCCCAAGCCCGTTCATGGCGTTGATGCACCACGCCGCGCGCCCATCGGCCGGGCGCAAGCGGCAGTAGCGCACCCAGTCGTAACTGAGCGGCGGTCCGTGGCGGATGAACGCCACGTAGGAAACGATCAGCAGGCCCCGGCCGTCGCTCAGCACCTGGCCGCTATAGCGCGGCGTCCGCCACCGCACCCGGCCCGTGGCGGCGCCCAGCGCCACCCCCGACCGGGGCAGATACACCAAGCCCGGGTTCACCACCGCCAAGGGCTGCTGCGCCACCGCCGGCGCCGCGCCCAGCACCAACCCCAGCAGCGCCACCGCCAGTGGCAGGGAAAGGCGAATTCCCACCCCGAACCTCGCCGACCAGCTTACGCCCGCGCCGGCGCCAGGGCAAGGCCACCGGCCAAAATGCGGCGGGGCGGCTCAGCCGCCCGATTCTGGACGGCCCCGCCGCTCCACCCCAAGGCGCGCCGCTCCGCCCCGCACGCAGCGGCGCGTGCTGGGGCGGGAGGGTCGGCGACGGACGCCCGTTGGCGCTCAGGGCGTCCCAAGGTTGCCGCGGAGGGCGCGGGCGCGCGGCCCACGCCAGTTTAGTAGCGGTAGAAGCCGCGGCCGGATTTGCGCCCCAACCACCCGGCCGCCACCATTTGCCGCAGCAGCGGGCAGGGGCGGTATTTGGGGTCGTTGAAGCCGCGCAGCAGCACTTCCAAAATGTCCAGACAGACGTCCAGGCCGATGAAATCGGCCAGCGCCAGCGGCCCCATGGGATGGTTCATGCCCAGCTTCATCACCGTGTCCACCGCCTCCGGCGCGGCTACGCCCTCGAAAACGCAAAAGATGGCCTCATTGATCAATGGCATCAGCACGCGGTTGGAGATAAATCCGGGGAAATCCCGGACCTCGACCGGCGTCTTCTCCAGCCGCAGAGCCAGGTCCCGCACCGCGGCCACGGTGGCGTCGGCGGTGGCCGCGCCGCGGATGATCTCCACCAGCTTCATCACCGGCACCGGGTTCATGAAGTGCATGCCGACGAACCGCTCCGGCCGGCCCGTGGACGCCGCCAGTTCGGTGATGGAAATCGAGGAGGTGTTGCTGGCGAACAGCGTGACGGGTGGCGCCAGCGGCTCCAGCCGGGCAAACAACCCGGTCTTCAAGTCCCGCCGTTCCGGGATGGCTTCGATCACCAGGTCCGCCCGCGCCGCCGCCGCGAGGTCGGTCGTGGGCCGGATGCGCTCCAGCGCCAGCCGCGCCTCGCCGGCATCGAGCTTGCGGGCGCTGACCTCGCGCTGCAGGTTTTTTTCGATGGCGCCGCGGGCGCGTTCCAGCAATGCCTCGCTCAGCTCGCAGAGCGTCACCTCGACACCATGGCGGGCAAGGACATGGGCAATGCCATTGCCCATCGTCCCGCCGCCGATCACCGCGACGCGCTGCATGGCATCCCGCCCCGGCCTAGCCTTCGGCGCCGTCCTCTTGCCGCCGCACCTCGACTTGCAGCTCGGCGGTGACGCCATGCTGCAAATGCACCGGCACCTTGACCGCGCCCAGCGCCTTGATCGGTTCCGGCAGGGCGATCCTGCGGCGGTCCAGCTCGAAGCCGCGGCGCGTCAGCTCCTCGCCGATATCCATCGAGGTCACCGAGCCGAAGAGGGTGTCCTTTTCGCCTGCGCGCCGCGCGAAGACCAGCGACAGCGCCTCCAGCTGAGCCGCCAGTTCCCGCGCCGAGGCCAGGTCGCGGGCCTCCTTGCGGCCGGCGGCGCCCTTCATCTGCTCGATGTTGTTGCGGTTGCCGGGCGTGGCCAGGATGGCCAGCCGGCGCGGCAACAGGTAGTTGCGGGCGTAGCCGTCCGCCACCTTCACCACGTCGCCCTTGCGGCCCAGCTTGGCGACGTCGTCTCTGAGAATGATTTCCATCGCCATGGGCTAGAACTCCGCCGCGAAGGGCAGCAGGGCGATATTGCGCGCCTGCTTAATGGCCCGGCACAACCGCCGCTGGTGCTGCGGGCAGGAGCCGCTGATGCGCCGGGGTATGATCCTGCCGCGCTCGGCCACGAACTGCTGCAGCAGCCGCGTGTCCTTGTAATCAATGCGGTCGATTTTCTCGGCGCAGAACTTGCAAACCTTGCGGCGGCGGAAGAACGGTCGCTTGGGGCCGCCGCGGCCATCGCCGCCGGGCCGCGGGCCCGCATGCGGGCGGCGGCCCTCGGGACGGGTCTCGCCGTGGCCCTCGGGTTTCGGCTCTTTGGGTTGATCAGCCATCGTGTGCACCTCGTGGTTGGGGTTAGCGGGTATCGCCCGTCTGGGCGGGCTGCGAATGGGCGCCGCTCTCCTCGCCGGCGGCGGGAGCCGCGGCGGCGGGAACGGCGGCGGCGGCCGGCTTGCGCGCGGCGCGGCGTTCGCGGCGGCGCTGGTCGCGGCGGAAGCGCCGCTCGATCTCGTCGGTGCGCACCACCAGGAACTTGATCACCGGCTCGCTGACGCGCAGCCGGTGGTGCAGCTCGTGGATCGGCGCGGCGTCGCCTTCCAGGTCCAAGCGCACGTAGGTGCCGTCGGCAAAGCCGCGCACCGAGTAGGCGAGGCGCCGTCGCCCCATCCGCTCGGTGTGGCGCAACTGCGCGCCGCCCTGCGTGGCCGCCGTCTCCAGCCCGGCGATCAGCTTCTCGCTCTCCTCTTCCGGCAGATCCGGACGGAGAATGAACATCACTTCGTAAGTCCGCATATTGGCTCCCATCAAAATTCGTTCTTGCCGCCGCCGCTAGGCCTCCGCCTCGGCGCTGGGCCGGGCATTGAAGCGCGACATGGCCTTGGCCATGCCCTGGCGGGGGATCATCTCCACGGCGTCGGCGGCGCGCTCCAGCACGCCGGCGACGACCTCCAGCTCCGGCTTCTTCCAAGGCGTCAGCACGAACCGCTCCGCCGGGCCGCGCGCCGGACCGGCGGCGGGTGTAATACCCAGCCGCAGGCGGGGAAACTCGCCCGTGCCCAGGGCTCCGGCGACCGAGCGCAGGCCATTGTGCGTGCCCGCCGAGCCCCGCTCCCGGAGCCGCAGTGCGCCCAGCGGCAGGTCGAGATCGTCGCAGGCGACGAGAATCTCCGCCGGTTCGCAGCCGTACTTGGCCATCAGCGCTTGCACCGCCACGCCACTCAAGTTCATGTAGGTCTCCGGCTTGGCCAGGCGAACCTCGGCGCCGCCCACCGCCGCCCGGGCGGTGAGGGCCTGGCACTCCCGCACGCGAAACCGCGCCTGGGCGCGGTTGGCCAGCTCATCCACAAGCAGAAAGCCGAAGTTGTGCGGGGTAAACGCATATTCGATGCCGGGGTTGCCGAGGCCGACGATCAGTTTCAGCATGAGCCGCTTCCACCCGTCCGCCTCCGGCCGCGGCGGCGCGGCTAGGCCTTCTTCTTGCCCTCCTTGGCGGCGGGCGCGGGGGCCGCCTCCTCGGCGGCCGGCGCCTCGGCCTTGCCCTTCTTGGCCACCTCCGGCTCGGCCGGCGTGGCAACTTCGGCGGCCGCTTCGACCGGGGTCGGCGCCACCTCTTCCTTGACCGCCACCACATGGGCCACCACCCGGTCCGGAGCGCTCAGCAGCTTCAGGCCGGCGGCCAGTTGCAGGTCGCCGACGCGCAGGTTCTGGCCGATGGCCAGCGCCGAGACGTCCACCGCGATGAAATCCGGAATCTGATCCGGCAGGCATTCCAGCTCGATTTCGCGCGTCACCAGCTCCAGCACCCCGCCCTGCGCCTTCACGCCCATTGCCTCCCCGTGGCTGCGGATCGGCGCCTTGACGCGGATGCGCCGGTCCAGCGCGATGCGCTTCAGGTCCACGTGCAACAGGCTGCCGCGCACCGGATCCCGCTGCCAGTCCACGATCATGGCTGCGGTCTTCTCTCCGCCCTCGCCGTCCATCACCACCTCGAAGACGGTGTTGTGCCCGGTGTCGGAGCGCAGAATGGCCGCCAGCGCCTTGGGATCCACCGACAGCGGCACGGCTTCCTTGTTGCCGCCATACAGCACCGCCGGCACGCGGCCGGAGCGGCGCAGCCGCCCCACGGCCTCCTTGCCCACGCCAGTGCGGCGCAGGACGGGAACGGAAAATTGCAATGCCATAAGTCCTCGAATCCTCGGCTTACAAAAACAATGAACTCACCGACGTTTCCTCGTGAATCGAGCGGATCGCCGCCGCCAGCAGCCCGGCGATGCTGCGCACCCGAATCCGGGCCTCGGCCCGGGCCGCGGGGGCCAGCGGGATCGAGTCCGTCACCACCACCTGCTCCAGCGGGCTGGCGGCGATCCGCTCCAGCGCCGGCCCGCTCAGCACCGGATGGCTGGCGCAGGCCAGCACCCGCCGCGCGCCATGGTCCATCAGCGCTTCCGCGGTCTTGACCAGCGTGCCCGCGGTGTCAATGATGTCGTCCAGAATCACCGCCGTCCGCCCGGCCACGTCGCCGATGACGTGCATCACCTCGCTCACGTCCATGGCCACGCGGCGTTTGTCAATGATGGCCAGCGCGCTGTCCATCTTCTTGGCGAAGAACCGCGCCCGCTCCACGCCGCCCGCGTCTGGCGAGACCACGGTCAGGTCCGGCAGCTCCAGCTTTTGGAAATAGTCCACCAGCACCGGCGAGGCGAACAGGTGATCCACGGGAATATTGAAAAAGCCCTGAATCTGTGGCGCGTGTAGGTCCACCACCAGCGCCCGGTTCACCCCCGCGGTGGTCAGAATGTCGGCCACCAGCTTGGCGGAGATCGGCACCCGCGGTTTGTCCTTGCGGTCCTGCCGGGCATAGCCGAAGTAAGGCATCACCGCCGTGATGCGCCGCGCCGAGGCCCGCTTCAGCGCGTCGCTCATCAGCAGCAGGTCCATCAAATGGCGGTTCACCGGTTCGCACGTGGGCTGGACGATGAAGACGTCGGCGCCGCGCACGTTTTCCAAAATCTGCACATAGCTCTCGCCGTCGGAGAAGCGCGTCAATTGGCACTGCGCCTTGGGCTGGCCGAGGTGGCGGCAAATGTCCTCGGTCAACTGCTGGTTGGCGCCCCCGCAGAAGACCTTCAGGCGGTCGTCGGGCCGTGCCGCGCGCGGCCGCGGGGCGGCGTGTTCGCCGGGAGCCATCCTCGCCTCCTCCGCGCCGCCCGTGGCGCGTCCCTTGGTGCGGATTGCGGTGCTGGCCATGCCCGTTCCCTTTCCCTCGGCGCCCCTGCGCCAGACCGTCCCACGGTCCCACCGGCCCACGTTCTTGGCTGGGGCGTCAGGACTCGAACCTGAATACCGTGCTCCAAAGGCACGTGTCCTACCGTTGGACGACGCCCCACTCACCACGGCGCCAGCGCCGCCGCCGGGCGGACAAACCGCGCCGTCCAGCTGCGCGCTCGGGCCGGCAGGGCCGCGCGCGCGACCTCGGCGGCGGTCCGGTCGCCAAACAGACCGTACTGCGCCGCGCCGCTGCCGCTGAGGCCCACCCACACGGCGCCGGCGCGCCGCAGGGCGCTCCGAATCACGGAAAAGTCCGGGGAAAGAGGAAAGACGGCTTCGTCGAAGTCGTTTTCGATTCCGGCTCGGACTCTCGACCCCGCCAGCGCGAGGCCGCGGTCCCGCCCGAAGCGGGACGCCGGGGCAACCCGCCGCAGCGGGCCGCCAGGGTAGGTTCGCCGCAGCAAACCCAATAACGTTTGAATAGTAGCGGAGTTTTCCGCCCCGGTCAAACCGCCGGCCGCGCCGGCCATTGCGCCCCGCCGCGCGGGGCGTCGCCGGCCCGCCGTCAGGTGCAGGGCATCCCAGCGCTGGAAGGCGGTGGCGGTCTTCACCGCCATTGCCGGCGCCGCCAACAGGCAATGCCATGGGGGCAAGCTGGGCAGCGGATAGCATTCCTCGCCCCGCCCCAGCCCCAATACCGTGCCGCCGCACAGCAGCGCCGGCACATCGGAGCCCAGCTCGGCGGCCACGCGGTGCAGTTCCGCCGGCGGCAACGGCCGCCGTGCCCGCGCCGCCATCAGCCGCAGCACCGCGGCGGCATCGGCCGATCCGCCCCCCAAGCCGGCCCCCACCGGAATCCGTTTCGACAGGCGGACGCCAATCCGCGCCCGCGGTCCGAACTCTTCCTGGGCCAGTTGCGCCGCCCGGCAGGCCAAGTTTTTCTCCTCGCTCATTGCCGGCCAGTCCACGGCGGCCGCGGCCTGCACCGATTCCAGCCGGACACCGCGGCCCGGTCCCAGGCGCAGCGTCACGGTGTCCGCCAGGCTGATGGTTTGGAAGATGGTGCGCAGTTCGTGGAAGCCGTCCGCCCGGCGGCCCAGGATGCGCAGGCCCAGGTTGATTTTCGCGTACGCCCGCGCCCGCAGCGTCGTCATCTCGCGCCTGGACCTCCCGCCGGCTCAGCTCCCCCGCCCGCGGCGTACGGGGCCCCCGGTCCGGCCTGCGCGCAAGCAGGACGCGCGGCGCGAACCGGGGTCCCCAGCGCGCAGCGGAGCGCGCTGGGGTAGGAGG
>JBOGKW010000132.1:0-10402 GCA_050746205.1 Terriglobales bacterium
ATTGAAGGTGGAATCCAGCTGGATCAGCGTGCTCTTCAGCAGCCCCAACTGCGCCTGCACCTCGCGCTCGCTCAGCACCTTCAACGCGCGGTAGACCAACGGCACCGCCCGCTGCAGCGGGAACACCTCCCGCCGGCCGGCGGCGGGCCGGCGTTCGTTCACCGGCGCCAGGGATTCGATGAGGTTTTCGTAGCCAATGAACTCCCGGCAGTTGCGCTGCAAGATGCTGCTGGTGAAGGAGCGACCGCCCACGACAAAGACGGCCTTGTTGTACTGCTTCAGCTTCTCCACCAGGGCGATAAAGTCGCTATCCCCGCCGACGATCACGAAAGCATTGATATGGGGATGGTTGATGGCCATTTCCAGCGCGTCCAGGGCCAGATTGATATCCGCCCCGTTTTTGTCGCCTCGCGGGGTCAGGTCCCGTTGGACCATCAGGACCGCATTCTGGGTCAGGGTGCGGGTCAACTCCCCGGCGCGCTTCCAATTGCCATACGCCACCTTGGTGACGACCTCGCCGCGCTCTTTCAGCGCCTCCAACACCAGCGCGAGGTCAAAGTCGCGACCTGCGGTGTTGCGGACGCCGATCTGGATGTTGTCAAAGTCAATGAATACTGCGATTTTCAACAATTTTTCTTCGTTCACAGGAAAATGGGGCCAATCCACTTGCGGCCACCGCGCCCATCTTCTAGCGCTGCCCAGCCGGAACGGCTGACGGCAACTCCGCAACCTGTGCACCCAGCGGGCGGCAGATCGTGAGAAAACGGGAGCTTAGGAAAGCGCCAAACTTGTCCCAATGCGGGAACCTACAAGTGACGTGGCCAGCTTCAAATCGCGCCCAGCGGAGCAGGCTGGCGAAACACCAGCCCCAAAAGGTTCTGCGCATCCGCTAAGCGCCAACACCATACTAGCACGGAACGCAGGTCCGGTGTCAAATGGGACGCGACGGACCCGGCCTCACGGACCGCCCATTATGGGTTTGTGGCCCGCAACAGCAACGGGCGGCTGAGACGTACCGCCATGGCTTCACCGGTGAACAGCTTGAGATCCCGCTTGCGTCCCAGCAGCACGCCAGCGGTGCCGACCGCCGCCCCGGCGGCGCCGCCCAGCAGGGCACCGCGCCCGCCGCCGAAAATGGCGCCAAAGATGGCTCCAAAACCCCCGCTGGTGGCCACCTTACGCGCCGCCTGCCCCCCCTGACCGTCGCGCTGGATGGTGCCCTCGTTGGGATTCACATTGTTGTTCACCGCTCCCTCGCCCACGCCGTTGACCCGGGCGTGCAGGGGATAATCCACGCCGCCGGGTAGGTGCATGGCGTCAAACCGTAGCTGGATCTCCGCGTTGCCGCTGAAGTGGCCGCCGCGCCGGATCTGCTCCACGGTGCCGGTGATGGTGCTGCCGGCGGGAATGACGGACTTGTTGCCCACCCACACTGGCACCGTAACCGTGGCACGGAACGGGTCGCCCGCCCGGTTGGCCTTGGTGCTGATCGTGGTGTCCAGCCGCGTCTGGATGATCGTGCCTTCGGAGACCAGCGTGCCGTTGCTGTAATTGCCGCTGGCGAGCGCCCGGGCCACCTCGGGGTTGGTCGGCAGCAGGCCGGCAGGTGGGGGTGGCGGATTTACCGTCCCGGGGATCTCGGCGTCGCTGCGCACGCCGATCGCCGAATTGTACAGATGGTGGTGATACCCGTCTTCGTATCCCTCACGAAAGCCCTGCCGAAACTCCGCCTGATACGGTGCGAAACCGCCCATCGCGGGGCTGTATCCGGCGGCGGCCCGCCGGTATTCCGCATTGTCGGCATAGCCATACTGCGCGTTGCGCCCGCTGTCAAACTCCCCGGCGGTATAGCCTTCGCGGTAGCCGATTCCCCGCCCCGCCGCCAGCGCGCTCTTCGCCTCGCCGCCGACGCTGGCGGGGCGCCCTTGGTACCCATCCGTATAGCCGTCATCGAAGCCGCTGCGAAAGCTGCTGGCATAGGTCACGCGATCGCCGTCCGCAGTCTGGTAGCCGCCGTCAGCGGTTTGGTAGGCGTAGAACTTGTGGGGGTTCGCTGCCGCCCCCTGAGCCCGGTCCGCGTTCCCCGCCTGATACCCGGCCGCGTAGCCGTTCACGTACGCCGGATCCACGCCCGCGGGTGCCTGCGGCCCGGGCACCGCCCATACCGCGCCGCAGAGAGCGAGCAGCCCAGCCAGTGCGCCGACGGCCGACCATCCCCGCCGCCAGCCGCGCCGCCGCTGGCATCCAAGCGTAGCCATGCAAACCTCCTCGGAGCGGAGCCGCGCACCGGCCACGCCGGGCGCTAGCCGCTTCCTAGCTATTATCCTCAATGCATGACGGTTCCTGCCGCCCATCGGTTTCCTGCCGCTCGCGGGGCCGGGCGGGCATGAGGTCTCGGCTCCAACGCCACTGGCAGGCCCGCGGCCGGGATCTGTGTTTGGGCGACCAAACCCGGATCATGGCGGTGCTGAACCTTACGCCAGACTCGTTCTACGCCGCAAGCCGCGTCGCCCGCGCGGACGAGGTGCTGGCGGTGGCCGAGGCGGCCTTGGCCGCCGGCGCCGACATCCTGGACCTCGGCGCCGAGTCCACCCGCCCGGGCGCGGCGCCGTTGGCGGCCGAGGAGGAGTTGCAGCGCCTGCTGCCGCCGCTGGCGGCGGTGCGGCGCCGATGGCCGCAGTGCTGGCTCTCCGCCGACACCCGTCATGCCGCCGTGGCCCGCGCCGCGCTGGATGCCGGCGCCGACATCATCAATGACGTCAGCGGCCTGGGTCTAGGCGGCGCGGCCGGCGAACAAGCCGAGGGCCGGGCTCTGGCTGCCGTCATCGCCGCCAGCGGCTGTGGCGCGGTGCTCATGCACCGCCGCGGCGACTTCGCCACCATGCACCACCTGCCCCCGGTGCCCGATCCGGTGGGTTTGGTCGCACAGGGCTTGGCAGAAATCGCCGCCCAGGCTGCGGCAGTGGGCATCGCCGCCAGCCACGTCGTGCTCGACCCCGGCTTCGGCTTCGGTAAAAACGGCCCGGAAAATTGGCCCCTGCTGGCCCAGTTGGACCGGTTCCAAGCCCTGGGCTTCCCCCTGTTGGCCGGGCTGTCGCGCAAATCCTTTATCGGCCGTTTGCTAGGGGGCGCGCCGCCCGAGCAGCGGCTCTACGGCACCGTGGCCGCCGTCACCGCCGCCATTTTGCGCGGCGCCGACATTGTCCGCGTGCATGACGTCGCCCCCGCCCGGGACGCTGCCCGCGTGGCCGACGCCGTGCTGGCCGCTGGTTACCGCCAGGTGGACCGGGAAGACAATGCGGCTCAGCCGCCCGATTCTGGACGGCCCCGCCGCTAGCGGGGCCTGCGGCTGGACTTCGGCGGGATCCCCAGCATGCAGCGGTGCAGGCTGGGGTGGGAAACGGCGGGCAACGCACTCCCGCTGGCGCCTATGGCGTCTCCAAGTTGCCGCGAACAGGTTGCCGCGACCAGCCTAGGGGAAACGGGGCGGGGTGCGCGGCACCGAGGCTGACCACCGGGCGCCGATGGCTCGCAGGGCTCAGGAGGGTAAACGGGGTGCGGGGTGCGGGCCCCCTTGCTGTGCGCCGGCCGGAACGGCGACACTGGCAGAGCCGGGCAGCTCTGACGCCCACGGGGCAGATATCGGTGAGTCAGATTCCATCCCCTGCGGCTCCCCCTCGCCATGGCGCCTGGGCAGCAGCTCAGCCGCCCTGTTCTGGACGCTCCCGCTGGTCGCTGCGGCTGGGCTTCGGAGGCCGGCAACGGACACCCGCTGGCGCTCAGGGCGTCTCCAAGTTGCCGCGATACGCAGCCACCCTGGGCGCTGCCCTGGCTGCTACCCTCCTGACCGCTGGCTGCGCCCACCCCGCCCGGCGCGTGGCGGTCGAGCCGCCGATGCCCCCCGGTGTCACTTGGGGTGCGGCCCCGACCGCCACGCCCAGCGCGCCGCCGCCACCGGTCGCCGCCCCGCCGCCGCCCGCACTGCGCCTGGCCCTGCTGGCGGGCGCGCCGGAGTTGGTCCAACCGCCGCGCGACGGCGAAGTCTGGCAAATCGGCATCGCCAGCTTCTACGGCCTGCATGAGCAAGGCCATGAGACCGCCGACGGCGAGCGCTTCAATTACCATGCGATGACCGCGGCCAGCCGCACCCTCCCCTTCGGCACCCGGGTGCGGGTCACCGACTTGGCCACCGACCGCTCGGTGGTGGTACGCATCAATGACCGCGGCCCCTTCTGGACTCACCGCATCCTCGACCTTTCCGCCGGCGCGGCGCGCAGGATCGGGCTCTATCGCCAAGGCCTGGGCCGCGTTCGGGTGGAGATCGTCCAGTTGCCCCGGCCCTTGCCTCCGGGCCGCTACACCGTGCAGGTCGGTTGGTTCCATCACGCCCGCCGTTGGCGCCGTTGCCGCCAACTGATGCGCCAGGCCGTGCCCGACCCGGTCATCGGGTTCCGCTCTTCCTATGGACGCTGGCTGCGCTACGGCAAGGATGCGGCGCTGAGCCAGACGGAGGCTCTGCGCATCACCGCCCGACTACGCGCCCAAGGCTATCCGGCGTATATTGTCCGGCTCAATTAAACCCACGCCGGTCGAACGCCCGGGTGCCGGGGCCCCGGTCCGGGACGACGGCGCGGCGGCGGCGCGCTATCCTAAGCGCGGGAGATCGCATGCCTGATTCCGACTGCTTGTTTTGCCGCATTGTCAGCGGCGGCCTGCCGGCGCAGAAGGTCTATGAGGACGAGCAGGCCGTCGCCTTCGAGGACATCCAGCCGCGGGCCCCCACGCACCTGCTCATCGTGCCCAAGCAGCATGTCGCCGGCTTGGCCGAGGCCACCCCGGCCGACGCTCCACTGCTCGGACACCTCCAGTTGGTCGCCGCGCGCCTAGCGCGCGAGCGCCACCTGGCGGGCGGCTACCGCACCGTACTCAACGTCGGCCCGGATGCCGGCCAAAGCGTCTTCCACCTCCACCTGCATCTTCTCGGCGGCCGTTCCCTGGCCTGGCCGCCGGGCTAGGCTGCCGGCCCTCGCTGGCCCCATCGCTGCGGGCTGAACCGGTTGCTGAAAAGCCCCACGCCGCGCGGGGGAGCGCGCCCAGCCCGCACGCTGGTATATGCCGAGCACGGGCGAAGAAGCCCTCGGCCCGGGTAGCGCTCGGCGCGCCTAATTCTGGCTGTTCGGCTTGTAGGGGTGCCGCAGGTACTGCCGGGCCAGCACCTGGGCGCCCTGGGTGTTGTCCTGCGTGGCAATCGCCAATTGATACTCGTTGATCGCGCGATTGCGCTGCCCGGTCATGTCGAAGATCTTGCCCAACTGGATGTGGCTCCAGACCGCCACCCAAGCGGGCTGTAGATCGCCATCCAGTGCCGCGCGGTATTCATTCGCCGCCGACTGCCAATTTTGCTGGAGATAATACGCCTCGGCGATCCGGTAATGCGCCAGCGAGCTGATGGGGTTGACCGTCAAGGCCTGGCGATATTCCTTCAGCGCGGCGGGAAAGTTGTCGCCGGCCACGTCGTTGTCGCCGCGGGAGATCAGCACCCGCACCTGCAGAGCGGGCGTCTCCTTGAGCAGCCAATCGTTGGGGTCCACCACGACCTTGCGCGGCCGCGCGCTGGTCTCGACGCTGTAATCGCTGGCCGGCCCCTGCACCTGCACCCGCCGCCGCACCGTCGCGCCGTCGGTCTCGATCTGCAGCTCCACCGGCATGTCGAACAGATCCAGTTGCTGCTTCAGCGTCCCGGTGACGCGATACTGCGGCCGCACGGAGAAACCCGGCGTGGCCGTGCCCGGCGGCCCATCGGCCTTCGCCGCCACGTGGTGCACCGCGCTGGCCGGCGGATTGAGGTTGCCCAGGCGGTAGATCACGTATTGGTCGTTGAACTTCGGCGCTCCCGTGCCGCGGTACCATTCGGTGAAAAACGCCCGCAGGTCCTGCCCGCTGCTCTTCTCCAGCACCGCCTCGAAGTCCTGCGTGGTGGCGGATTTCCAGGCGTATTGCGCCAGGAACTGCCGCATGCCGCGCAATAGCGCTTGCTCCCCCAGCTGCCAGCGCAGCATGTGGAACACCATGGCCCCCTTGTCGTAGGTCAGGTCCTGAAACTGCGGCGAAAACGGATACAGCGACGCCGTGTCCGCCAGCGAGGTCTGCGGATAGCTCAGTGCCCCGACCGTGAAGTCGGTGATGGTCTTGCGGAAGGCGGCCTGGCCCGCCATCTGCTGCACGTAGAGCGCCTCGCAGAACCGGGCCGCTCCGTATTGCAGCCAGGCGTCGTTCAGCGTGGCTGGGCTGACCATCACGCCGAACCACTGCTGCGCGATCTCATCCATCAACAGTTGGTAGTTCAGCGCGGTGCCGATGCTGCTCCGCGACAGGAAAATCATGTTGGGCGAGCTAAATGACGGCAGGCTGTCGTCCGGGAGGGCGATGAAATGCAGCGTGTCGGTCGGCGGGTTGCCGAAGTTGCCGGCCAAAAAGGCAAAGATTTTGCCTGCCGCCTCCCCGTATTGCTGCACCAAATCGGCGGGTATGGCCGTGCCGAAGTAAAAGTTCGCCGTCAGCCCATTGTTGCGCAACGTCACGGGCCGCAGCGCCGTCACCACCACGCTGCCGGGAAACGTCGGCTGAGTCTGGGTGTAGGTGTAGAGGATGGCGCCGTTGGGCTGCGCCGCCGCCGTGGGCCGGCCACTCGCGACCATGCCGAATTGCGCGGGCAGATCGGCGGATACCGTCATGGTGAACCGGTTGGTGCCATAACCCAGCAGTGGAAACCACTCCCCGGGATAAAGCAGGAATGCACCGTGCGGACCCACATAGGCGGTGCGGATACCGGTGATGGGGCTCAACTCCGCCGTCGCCAACGGCCCGGCATAGGCAAAGGTCAGCGTCGTCGAGGCCCCTGGCTCCAGGGCCGAAGCCAGCGTGACGTTCACACCCTGGGCGGTGCGCTGCGTGGCCAGCTTATCGCCGCCGGGGTCGGTAACCGAGGTGACCCGCAGGTTCGAGTTCAGGGCAAAGGTGACCGCCGCCGTCGGCTGGGTGGCCGTCAGCGCAACCTGCGCCGTGGCCGCGAGTTGATGCTGAGGAAATTGGAAGGTGAGCTGAATATCGTAGTGGGTGACCTGCGCGGTGGGCGCAGGCGCCACCTGCGCCCCCAGCCAAACGGGCAGCGCCAGGACCGCGCATCCCACCGTCCATTTGAGCCATTGCCTCACGATTGTGCCTCCAGCGCTGCTTCCACCGCGCCGGCGGCGCGGGCCCAGGGAGAGGTTGGGGCCGGCGTCGCAGCCGGTGGCCCCGGCCCATCGGCGCCGGCGGCTACGGCCAGCGGCGGCGGCTGCAGCCGACGCCGGACCTCCTCGTAGCCCTGCAACATGGCTGCGCGCACTGCTGCCGCCTTCTCCGGCTCCGGCCATGTTGGTTTGCCCCCTGCGACTGCGCCACCGAGCAGCTTTAGCGCCCAGTTTACAACGGCCTCCGGCTGGAACTGGCCTTGAATTAGCTCGGGCACGATCTCCCGCTCCGCAACCAAATTCACCATGGCGAAATGGGACGTTCGCACCCACCGCCGCCCCAGCCAATAGCTGTACGGGGATAGACGGTACACAACCACCATTGGGGTACGCAGCAGCGCCGCCTCCACCGTCGCCGTGCCGCTGGCCACGATGGCCACCTCGGCATGGGCCAGGGCGTCGTAGGCCTCGCCTTCCAGCACCCGAATGCCGGTCCGCTGCGCCGCCGGGATCGCCCGCGCCAGCCAGGCCGAGCCCACCGTGGCTGCGGCGGGCAGGATGAACTGCGCGCCCACCCGCTGCCGCAGCCGCTCCGCCGCCGCCAGCATGGGCGGCAAGTTGAAGCCGATCTCCCGCCGCCGGCTGCCCGGCAGCAGCGCAATTAGCGGCCGGTCCGCCGCCAAATGATGCCGGGACAGAAATTGCTCCCGGCTGAGCTGGGGACGCGCCGCCTGCACCAAAGGGTGGCCCACGTAGTCCACTTCGATTCCGTGACTGGCGTAAAACGCCGGTTCGAAAGGAAAAATACAGATCATGCGGCGCACCGTGCGGCGGATCGCCTCCACTCGCTTCTCCCGCCACGCCCATACCTGTGGACTGATGAAATAAACCACGGGAATGCCCCATCGCGCCGCCGCCGCGGCTAAGGGCAGATTGAAGTCAGGAAAGTCCACCAAAATGACCGCCGCCGGCCGCCGCCGCCGCATGGCCTGGCGCAGCCTCCGGTGGAGGCGATAAATCCGGGGCAGGTGCGCCGCCACCTCCACCAGCCCCACCACGGCGACCTGGCGCGCCTCGACCAGCAATTCGGCCCCGGCGGCCTGGAGCCGGGGCCCGCCGCAGCCAAAGAACCGCCAGCCGCGATGGCGTCGGCGCAACTCCGCCACCAGCCCGCCGGCATGCAGATCGCCGGAGGCCTCGCCCGCAACGATCATGATCTCCCGCTCGTCCATGCCAGGCTTTAGTATGGGGTGGAGCGGACAAGCTCCGCCGCGGCGGACGCCGCAATACCGGCGGTGGTTTTGCCACTCTCTATCATCATCCCCACCTGGAATGGCCGCAGCCTGCTGGCGCGCTATCTGCCCAGCGTTGCGGCCGAAGCCGCCCGCTTCGCCGCCGCCGGTGACGCCGTGCCGGAGATTCTGATCTCCGACGACGGCTCGAGCGACGGCACGCCCGCTTGGCTGGCTGCGGCCTTCCCCGCCATGCGCTGTGTGGCCAGCACCGTCAACCGCGGTTTTGGGCCCGCCGTGAACACGGCCGTCGCCGCCGCCCGGGGCGAGCTGATCGTACTGCTGAACAACGATGCCGAACTGCTGCCCGGCGCCCTGGCGCCGCTGCCCGCCGCCTTCGCCGACCCTGTCCTGTTCGGCGTCACCCTGCGCGCCACCGCGCCCGACGGCACCTTTGCCACCGGCGGCAAGCTGGGCCGCTTCCGCCGCGGATTCTGGGAAGCCTGGCGCAATTATGACGGCCTAGCCGGCCCCAGCTTTGCCCTGGTCGGCGGCTTCTGCGCCTTCCGCCGCCAGGCGTTCCTCAACCTGGGCGGCTTCGACCCCCTCTTCGCCCCTTACTACTGGGAGGACCTGGATCTTTCCTATCGCGCCCGCAAACGCGGCGCGGAAATCCGCTATTTGCCCCACCCCGCTGTCCGCCATGAAGTCAGCGCCACTATCCGCCGGCACCGCTCGTCGTTCGCCCGCGCGGCCATCATCCACCGCAACCGCCTCCTGTTGCACTGGAAGAACCTGGACGCGCCCCTCCTGCGCCGCCACCTGCTTTGGGCCCACCTGATGTTGCCGCAGTTGGCGCTGAAGGGCGATTTTGCCTATCACGCCGGTTACGTCCAAGCGCTGGCGCGTTGGGCCGAGGTTCGCCGCTTTCGCCGCGCCGAGCGGCCATATTGGCGCCGACCCGACACCGCCCTGGCGGTGGTGGCGCCGGAATGCAACTCTTCCGGCGCCGGCAGCGTCATGCACATGCAGGACGGAGCCGCCGGCGGCCCTGGAAGCGGCATACACTAGGGTCCGGCGCCTTTCGCCGCCAGGCTGGGGGACGTAATGAAGCGTTGGATCATTCCCGCGATCGCCGTCGGCGTGGCGATCTTTCTTTTGACCGAGCGCGGGCGCGACGCCCAGGATAAGGTCTCCTCCAACCTCGGCGATTGGGTGGACAAGCTGCTGCGGATCAACCAAGCGGTGCAGGATAAGCTGCAGAAGGCGCAGGGGGCACTCGAGCACTTTGACCGTGCGCTGCACGAATCGCAGCGTTAGGGGGCGGCTCAGCCGCCCTGTTCTGGTTGTTTCCGTTGGTCCCACCCCAAAGCGCGCCGTTGCGTGCTGGGGACCCCGGCGCTAGCGAGGCCTGCGGCTGGGCTTGCCGCCACAGACACCTCGGGCCCCGCCGGAGCGGGGCCCGAGGTTCGAAGCCGAGCAACCGGTGCCGGCTGCGGCGAGCGGAGTTAGTTAGTACATCATCTTTTTCTTGCTCTTCTTGCTCTTCTTGGTTTTCTTGTTGTGCTTTTTGGATTTCTTGTGCTTCTTGTGGCTATGCGCCGCCATGATCGGCTGCGGGGCGGCGGCCGCTACCATCGGCACCGTACCCAGGCCCAACACCGCCGCCAGCGCGGCGACTGCGGCCCACCAATTCAGCTTTGAACGCATGTTCAGATCCTCCTTGTGATGCGGGAGAGCCCGGCGCGCCGGCGAGTCCACCGACCCGATGCGCCCGTCTTCCTATTGCCCGCTCCTACTCTGAACAAAGTACCATACAGGCCCGGGCCGCCCACCATAGGGCAGCACGGCAGGGCAGCCGCTGCCAAGCAGCTAAGCCCGAAAGGCGCGGACGCCTATCCTAAGGCACCGGCGCTTGCTGCTCCCCGGAACAGTGCA
>JBOGKW010000133.1:0-10138 GCA_050746205.1 Terriglobales bacterium
ATGCGGTTCCGCGGTGAGGCGCTGCAGGCTGGCCCGCATGCGGGCACGATCCGGCAATCGCTGAAACCGCGCCTCCCAGCGCTGCTCCGCCGCCGCGGTCCGCGGCGTAAACCCGATCAAGGCTCCGCCCGGCGCCGCGGTCGCGGGCGGGGTTCCTGCCCGCACCGCCGCAACGGCCGCCAGCCCCAGCACGACCGTTCCCAGACTCGCCGCCCACGCCAGCGCCCGCCGCTCCCACTTGCCCATTCGCACCGGTCTCGTCCTCCGTACCGCCCCCAAATTGTACGTCAGCTCGCCGCATGCGCCGGGCCCGCGCCGCCTGCCGGCGCCGCGGCTTGCAGCGCCTCCCATGACGCTAGGCACAACTGGGACCAGGTCTCAAAACCTGCCGCCCCGTCGCGGCGCAATGCCGCCAGGTCCCGGAAGCCGGCCGCCGCGATCTGCCGCTCTCGCGGGCGCACTCGCGGCGCGGCCAGATCCCAGAGATGGATGACCCCGACATGCACCCGGCCCACCGGCGTCGAATCGTCATTCAAGACCCCGCAGATGCGGCGCCGCATCACCGGCGCGGCGATCTCCACCTCCTCCGCCAGCTCCCGCTCCACCGCCGCCCCATACGCTTGCGCGGCGCCCTGGAATAGCCCCTCATCCGCCGGGTTGATATGCCCGCCCAAACCGATCGAGCGCAGCGCCCGCAACCGCGCCTCTCCGCTCCCGGCGCCGCGGGAATAGCAAAACACCTTGGTGTCCGCCCCCGCGCCACAGTGCAGGATGACGTAGGGGATGACCTGCTTCCAGCTGGGATCTTCCTCGGCCTCCGCCCGGCGCACAAAACGCGTGTGGGCGGGATCTAGCAGGCATGCCAGCCATGCCCCGCCGCCCGCGGCCACGCCTTGCAGCGGCCGCCCGCCGAACAAAGCCTCGGTCCGCGCCGCCAGCACCCACTCTTTGCGATGTCCCCGGTCCACGGCCCGATTCTATCCGCCCTTGGCCCGGCCTACGGTCCCAGCAGCCGGGCGGTGCGCCTGGCCCCGCCCACGGGAACCGGATACACTGGGGCCTGCACCCGCTATGGTCATCGGCTTAACCGGCGCCAACGGCTCGGGAAAAACCACGCTGGCGAACTTTCTCGGCACCAAGGGCTTCTACTACCACTCCCTCTCCGACGAGATCCGCGCGGAGCTGGAAGCGAGCGGCATCGCCCCCACGCGTGAGAACTTGATCGAACGGGGCAACGCCCTGCGCCGCCGCTTCGGTCCCGGGGTGCTGGCCGCCCGCACCTTGCAGCGCCTGCAGGCCGATCGCAATTACGTGGTGGATTCCATTCGCCACCCCAAGGAAGTGGAAACCCTGCGGAGTCTGCCGCGGTTCTTCCTCCTGCACGTGGATGCCCCGCTGGAAGTGCGCTACCGGCGCGCCGTCGAACGCGGCGATCCGCGGACACCGAAGAGCTTCGAAGAGTTCGTGGCGCTGGAACACAGGGAGCGCGGCGGGGCCGATGCCGAAGGCCAGAACCTGGACGCCTGCGCTGCCCTGGCCGACGCCACTGTCAGCAACGACGGCGCAGTCGAGCCCTTTCTGGCCCGTGCCGAGCAGCACATCATTCCCTGGATGCGCGACGAGCCCCGGCCCGGCTGGGATGAGTACTTTATGCGCATCGCCCGCATTGTGGCCCTGCGCAGCAACTGCATTAAGCGCAAGGTCGCCGCGGTCATCGTCAAGGACCGCCGCATCATATCCACCGGCTATAACGGCACCCCCCGCGGCATCACCAACTGCAATCAGGGCGGCTGTCCGCGCTGTAATGCCCTCGCCGCCAGCGGCACGCGCCTGGACGAATGCCTGTGCTCACATGGCGAGGAAAACGCCATTGTGCAAGCCGCTTATCATGGCATCGCCATTAAGGGCTCGGTACTCTACACGACCTTTTCCCCCTGCTTGCAGTGCACCAAGATGATCGTGAATGGCGGCGTCGTGGAGGTGGTTTACAACGCCGCCTATCCGCTCGGCGACGGCGCCCTGCGCATGCTGAAGGAAGCTGCGGTCCAGTACAAGCAAATCGAGGTGACGTAACGCGCGCCTCGGCGCCGGTCCGAAATCCGTTGCCTTGTCGTCCCGGTTTGCTGATGCGGAAGGGCTTGCCCACTCAGGTAACCCTGGAGCGGGCGCCGGCGGCTCAGCCGCCCGATCGTTGTGGCCTCAGGTAGGCTGAACGCCTTTCCTTTCGCGATGCCTCCGCCATTGCGCATTCTCTTTCTGGCCGGCAGCGCCCGCTGCGGCAGCACCTTGGTGGGCCGCATGCTGGGCGAGTTGCCAGGCATGGTCAATGCCGGCGAGTTGGGCCTGTCCTTGCTGTTTGCCGACGCCCAGGCGGTGACCGCGCCCTGTGGCTGCGGCCAGGCGGAGGCGGACTGCGCATTTTGGACCGCCATCGGCGATGGCCGCGCCCTGCGGGACTGTGGACGGCCTTGGCGCACCCGCCATCTGGTGCGTTTGTGGTGGCGCATGCGCCACAATCCGCGGCTGCGCGCCGAGATGGCCGCCGTTTTTGTGCCGCTCTACCGCCGCGTGGCGCAGCAGGCCGGGGCGGATTGGGTAGTGGACATTTCCAAAAATCCGGCGGTCGGCCTAGTCCTCGGCGAGCTGCCCGGCGTCGAGCTGGCGGTGCTGCACCTGGTGCGGGATCCCCGCGGCGTGGTGGCCAGTTGGCGCACGCGCAAAGCCTATCTCCCTAAGATCCGTCCCATTAAAGTCGTCCGCTGGGTGTGGTTCGCCAGCCTTTGGTCGGAGTTCCTCGCCCGCCGCGCCGCCGTGCGCTGGTGTTTCCGCTATTGCGACGTTCTGGCCGATCCCGCCGCTATGCTCCAGGCGATCGCCGCGCGGCTGCAGCGCCCGGCGCCGGCGCTGGAGTTCCTGCGCCCCGGGGCGGTGCGCTTCGGCCTGCAGCACGTCTTGTTCAGCAACCCCGACAAGCTCGACGGCGGCTGGATCCCACTGCGCGTGCAGGAGGTTCAGTTGGATCGCCCGGCCCGCTGGCTCACCAACCTGCTCACCTGGCCCTTGCTGGCCCGCTACGGCTACCTGCGCCCCAACCGCTCGCGTCCCGCCGGTGAGCGAACCGGGGGCGATTTACCATAGAGCTTGGGATGCGGGGCTTTTTGGCATTCGGCCTCGTGGCGGCGGCCGCGAGCGGCGCAGTCTTGGTTTGGGCCGCCGCTCGCCGCCCCGCGGGCTCGGCGGCTCCGCCGGCGCCCGCCCGCCGCTATCCGCGGTATGGATGGGTGGCGCTGGCGGCCCTGGCGGTGCTGGAGGGCCTGTTAGCCCTCCGCACCCCCTGGGTCACCACCTTTTTCCCGGCGCTCATCTGGACTGCGTTTATCCCCGCCGTGGATGCGGGCATCTACCGCCATCGCGGCGACTCGCCGTTGCACCATCCCGGCCCGTTTGGCGCATTGTGGCTGCTCTCCGTCCCGATCTGGCTCATTTTCGAAGCCTATAATCTGCGCTTGCAAAATTGGCGCTACGTTGGGGTGCCCAGCCAGGGCTGGCTGTTCCTGCTGGGCGGGGCGTGGGCCTTCGCCACCATCCTGCCCGGGCTGTTTTTGGTCGCCGAACTGCTGCTTGCCGCTGGACTGGACCGTACTGTCTGCTCCACCTGGGATCCCCGGCCCGGGGTGCGGAGATGGGCGATGGTCGCGGGAGCGGTGCTGGTGATGGCGCCGGTCGTACTGCCAACGGCCATCGGGCGGTACTTGTTTGGCGCCGTCTGGGTCGGCTTTGTGCCCTTGCTGGAGCCCGTCAGCGACCGCCTGCGCCTGCCCTCCGTACTGGGCGATCTGGGCCGGGGCCGGCCCGGCCGCCTCTATGCGTTGCTGGCCAGTGGGGGCCTCTGCGGCTTTTTGTGGGAATTCTGGAACTATTGGGCGGTGGCGCGTTGGGAGTACATCTTTCCTCTCGGCCAAAGCCTGAAAGTCTTTGCCATGCCCCTGCCCGGATTCCTCGGGTTCCCTCCGTTTGCCCTGGAATGCTTTGCACTCAGCGGGCTGGTATCCTGGCTACTGCTGCCGGCGGGCCTGCGACCGGACTGGCCGGCGATGGCGCCTGCCGACGAGGCGACTGCGCTGTCCGCCGTGTCCGCCGGTCAGTTGGCGCGACGCTAGCTGGCGGCGCACCGTCGGGATCGTCGTGTCATGGGTACGTCGCGCGCCACGTCTGTTTCCGCCGCTAACTCCGCTCTGGCCCGCCGCTGCGTCTGGGGCGTCGCCCTCACCAGTTGCGGCTCCTTGCTACTGGAGCTGTCGTTGACGCGGCTGTTTTCGGTGGTGCTGTTCTATCACTTCGCCTTCATGGCCATCTCGATCGCCCTGCTGGGGCTGGGGGCCGGCGGGCTGGGGGCGTTCCTGTACTTCCGCCGGTATCCCCAGCGCACAGCCGCGCCGGCGGCGGCAACCGCCTGCGCCGCCTCCGCTGGCGCCACGGTTTTGGCGCTGGCCGTCATCCTGCACGCGGATATTTCCCTCACCGTTTCCTGGGCCAACTTCTTCACCTTGGCAGCGGTATACCTCTTGGCGGCGGTGCCGTTTTTCGGCAATGGCTTTGCGGTGTCGGCCATCATTGCCGCCGACCCCGGGCGCGTGCATCGCCTGTACGGCGCGGACCTGGCTGGCGCCGCCGCCGCCTGCCTGGCCTTAGTGCCCCTCATGGATGCTCTCGGCGGTCCCAGCGCGATCCTGGCCGCCGCCGCTCTGGCCGGGCTGGCGGCCATGGCCTTCGACCCCCGCTGGCGCCGTCGCGGCCTGGCCATCGCAGTGGTTTTGGCGGCGCTGGCGGGGGCCGATAGCCAAGGGCGGCTGTTTGACGTGGTCTACGCCAAAGGCGTGCGCCGCCAGCACATTCTCTATCGCCGCTGGAACTCCCTGTCGCGCATCGAGGTGCAGGCGGAACCGGGCCAGGGCCGCACCATCCTGATTGACTCCGATGCCGCCACCGCCATTGTGCCGTTCTCGGCCCGGCAAGCCCGGCGCGACCCAGCGCTAGCCGCCGCCTACACGCGGGTCACCGCCGACGCGGTCTACGCCGCCCGTCCCGGCGTCCCCGCGCTGATCATCGGCGCCGGCGGCGGGCCGGATGTGATGCGCGCCGTGCTCGGCGGCTCACCGCGGGTGACCGCGGTTGAGATCAACCCGATCATCGTCCGCAATCTGATGCTGGGCCGCGATCGCACCTACTCGCATGACCTCTACGGCCATGCGCCGGTGCAGGCGGTCGTGGCCGAGGGCCGCAATTACCTGCGCCACAGCCGGCGGCATTACGGCGTGGTGCAGGCCACCATGGTGGACACCTGGGCCTCGACCGCCGCTGGCGCCATGGCGCTCTCGGAAGCCAACCTCTACACCGTCCAGGCGTTCGAGGAATATCTGCGTCATCTCACCCCGCGCGGCCTGCTCTCCATCACTCGCTGGGAGTTTCGCCGCCCGCGGGAGGCGCTGCGCGTGGTCGCCTTGGGCAGGGCCGCCTTGCGCCGCGGCTTTGGCGTCACCGATCCCCGGCCCTATATCGCCGTCCTGGCGGATGACCGCCTGGATCGCCAGGGCGTCACCGTGACCACGCTCATCGGCCGCCAGCCGCTCACGCCGGGCGACCTGGCGCGACTGCGCCACTTCGTCGCCGCGCACCCCCCCGTGCAGGTACTCTATCTGCCCGGCGAGCCGCACGCGAACGCCTTCAGCCGGCTGCTGGCCAGTCGCGATCCCGCTCAGTTCGCGGCGGCATATCCGTTCGACATCACGCCCCCCACCGACGACCGACCATTCTTCTTCTACACGCTGAAGACCACCGCCGTGCTCCGCGATCTGCTCACGCCGGGCGCCGCCCGCGCCATGGACTTCAAGGTCAACTTGGCGTTGTTCATTCTGCTCTCGGTGCTGGTGATCTCGCTGGCCGCCGTCATCGCGTTTTTGTGGCTGCCGCTCCGCTGGGCGCGGGTGGCGCTGGCGCCGGGCGCGCTGCCCGACCTGGCCTATTTTGTCGCTCTTGGCTTGGGCTACATCCTGCTCGAGATCGCCTTCATTCAGCAGTTCGTCCTTTTCTTGGGCAATCCGGTGTACGCCCTCACGGTCGTGATCTTCGTTATGTTGGCGGCCAGCAGCCTGGGGGCATTATGGGGCCGGCATCACCATGCCTGCCTGTGCATGCGCCTGGTGGTCGGCGGCATTTTGGTTTTGGTGGGGCTCTATACCTGGCAATTGGCCGGCTGGCTGGGAGGCTGGGTAGGGCTGCCGCTGGTGGCGCGGATTCTGGTGACGGTGGCCCTGCTCGGGCCGCTGGCGTTTTTGCAGGGCTTGCCGTTTCCCGCCGGCATTCGCTGGCTCGCCGCCAGCGGGCCGGAGGTCGTGGCTTGGGCTTGGTCGGTCAATGCCGCAGCCAGCGTGCTGGGCTCGGCGCTGGCCATATTGCTGGCCATCCATTTCGGCATGCGCGCGGCACTGGCGGCCGGCGGGCTGGCCTATTTGACCGTCGGTGCGCTCACCTTCCGCTTCCATGCCCGCCACGCCGCCCTGGTCGAGCAGGACCATTCCGCCGCTGCTGTCGCGACGGCGCACGCCTGAGCGGCGCCGCCGCTGTGGCCTGTCCAATCGTCCCGGTCGAGCCATTCCGTGTTAGGGTGAACCCAAAGACATTGGCCAGGGGTGGGGAGCCGGCAGATCATCCGGGGAGAGAGCGAATTTGCCTTCGCGCGCCGAACTCAAGTGGTCTCAGGTCAAAGTCGGTTTGGTGGTGGCCATTGCCATCGCGATTCTACTGGTCATCATTTTTCTGATGACCGGCAAAGCCGCCTTCGCCGGCAAGTTGCACATCGCTACCTATGTGAATGACGCCGCCGGGTTGCAGCGCGGCGCCTTGGTCAACTTAGCCGGGGTCAGCATCGGCAGCGTGACCTCGGTCCGCCTCGCGCCCAACCCGCCGGATCCGCTCAAGCCCGTGCGCGTGGACATGGCGGTCGCCCGCGACGCCAAGGCCTGGCTGCGCCAGGATTCCGTTGCCGAGTTGGGCGCCGTCAACCCCCTCGGCGGGGCCATGGTCAACATTCACCGCGGCACGCTGAACTCGCCCGCCGCCGTGGACGGCACCGTGCTGCGCTCGGCCACCGCCACCGGCATCTCTCAGCTGCTGATCACCAGCCATACGCTGCTGCAAAACGCCAACGACATCATTGAGCGCCTGGGCGCGCTGATGGATCAAATCCAAAGCGGCCAGGGCTCGATTGGCAAGCTGCTGTACTCCGAAGAGCTTTACGATCGCTTTAACGTCATCGCCAAGAACGTCGAGCGGCTGACCGCGGCCATCAACGCCCGCCAGGGTACGGTGGGCGAGTTGGTCTATGACCGCGCGTTTTACGCCAAGCTCAACACCACCCTGGACCGCCTCAACGACACGTTGAACCGCATCCAGCATGGCCCGGGCACGGTGGCCAAGCTGATCAACGATCCCAGCCTGTACAATCACACCGATCAGTTGGTGCAGGGACTGAAGCGCACCACAGCGCAGATCAATTCCGGCCACGGCGCCATCGGCGTCTTGCTGCGGGATCGGCAAACCGCGCTGCACCTGCGCGACACCGTCAAGAATCTCGATGGGCTGCTCGCCGGCCTGCAGGCTGGGCGCGGGACCGCGGGCCAACTGGTCACTAACCCCGCGCTCTACCACCATATGGACAGCCTGACGACCCAAATGCGGGCCCTGATTAAAGCCTTTCGTAAGCACCCGAAGAAGTACCTCACCATCCAGCTCAAGCTGTTCTAGCGCCGGCGCCCGACAGCCGAGGCGGGCGGCCCGCGGCGGTTGCTGCAACGTAGGGGCTGAGGAGGCGTGCAGGTATCGGGCCGGCCCGTCCGCCGTGGGGTGAGCGCCTCCTGCCTCCTGTGCCGTCGCCCCCGGGTCGGTCGGCCCAGCCCCCCGGCCGCAGCACGCCAGCCTGAGGCGTACCCAAGTGGGGAGCGTCTGCACATCCGGAGCCCGATCGGTGGGCCTAGGCCGGGGCGGCAGAGGCGCGGACCGGCCTCTATACTGATCTATTGACGCCCGACAGCCCCACCACATCGGTGTTTGTTCCGCCCCCGCTGCCTCCGCTGGGTCCGCCCCGCGATCCGGCCTGGCGCGGACTGGATGTGGCTCTAATTGTGCTGTTTACCGGTCTGGCGACGATCGCCGCCTTCGTCTTGGGCATCGCAGGGCTGGCGTTATTCAACCAAGCCGGCGCCCATGGGCTGGGGCTAACCGGGTTTAGCCCGCTCACCTCGCTGCCCTTTCTGCTCAGCGTGCAGGGCGCGGCCTACGCCGCCGGCTTCCTGTTCGCCTATTTGTGGCTGACTCGGCTCTACGGCGTGCGGTTTTGGCGGGCCATCCACTGGCGCAAGATTCCCTGGTCTTGGGTTGGCGGCCTAATTCTGGTGGGCATTTTTCTCTCGGTCTTTCTGGAGTGGCTCTCGCATTTTCTGCCCATTCCCAAGGAGCTGCCCATAGACCGGGTCTTCAACACCCACAGCGCCTGGGCACTGACGGTGTTCGGCGCCGGCGTCGCCCCCTTTTTCGAGGAGTTCATCTTTCGCGGTCTGCTTTATCCCAGCCTGCGCCAGTCCTTCGCCGCGGGCATGACGCGGGATCAAGCTCGGGCCTGGCGACCCTTTCTATGGGCTGGGGCCGCCGCCACAGCCCTAATCGCCGCGCTGGTGGCCATGGGCGATGTGGTGCGCGGCCACACGCTGCGTGGACCGGACATCGCGTTCATCGTCGCCGGCGCCTTGGCCCTGCTCACGGTGCCGATTCTGAACGGTATCGCCGCGCTCTTCCGCTGGCTCGCCAGCTGGGGCCAGGCGGAGTGGCTGGCCATCGTCACCACGGGGGTGCTGTTTGGCCTGGTGCACTCGCCGCAACTGGCCGGGGCGCTCTGGCCGGTGGTGTTGATCTCGATCGTGGGCATCGTGCTGACCGCGGCGCGCGCCTTCACTGGATCGCTGGTGGCCAGTTGGATCATCCACTGCGTGTACAACAGCACCATCTTTTTCGCCCTCTTCGTCGCCACGCATGGCTACCATGACTTCCACCACCTGGCGCGGTAGCGCCGCCACTCTTTCGGATGCCGCCGCCGGACGCCGGCGGCTGCTGGCGATCTTGGCGGAAAAATCCTTCCGGCTGGGGGATTTCGTGCTCTCCGCCGGCGGCCGCAGTGACTACTACCTCGATTGCCGCTGCACCACGCTGGACGGCGAAGGCGGACTGCTGGCCGGCCAACTTTTCCTGGACGCCATTCGTGCCGTGCCGCTCGTCGGTGGCGCGGGGGTCGAGGCGGTCGGTGGGCTGACCCTCGGCGCCGATCCCATCGTCAGCGCCGTAGCCGTGGTCAGCGCGGTGGTGCGGGCCGGCGCCGCCGCGGCCCCGCCGCCTCTGTCGGCTTTCATCGTGCGCAAGGCGGAGAAGGCCCACGGGACCGGCCAGAAGATCGAAGGCGCGGTGCGGCCGGGCATGAACGTAGCCATCGTTGACGACGTATGCACCACGGCGGCATCCACCGTGCAGGCCATCGAAGCTGCCTGGGCGGCGGATTTGCAGGTGCGCTGCGTGCTCTGCCTGGTGGAGCGCGAGGAAGCCGGGGGTCGGGCGAACCTGGATGGGCTCTGGCGGCAGCGTTTCCCTGGGCAGGATTGCCCCTTCACGGCCCTGTTCACCGCCGCCGAGGTTCGTGCCGAGCATCGGCGCTGGATTGCCGCCACCTCGGGGGGTGGCGCGGAAGCGGAGGCGGGGAGATGACCCCCACCGTGGAATGGACCGAGGAGGGGGTGCGGCTGCTGGATCAGTTGCAGCTTCCCGGCACGGTAGCGTATCGGCTTTGCCGCAATTATCGCGAAGTCGCCGACGGCATCCGGGACATGGTTGTGCGCGGCGCGCCCGCCATCGGCGTCACCGCGGCCATGGGAGCGGCGCTGGGGGTGGTCCAATCCCCGGCCCGCAGCGTAGCCGAGTTGCGCACAGAATTCGCGGCCATCCGCGCCACGCTCGCCGCCACGCGGCCCACCGCCGTTAACCTGTTCTGGGCCTTGGAGCGGATGCAGCGCGCCTTGGACGCCGCCGCCGCCGGCGG
>JBOGKW010000134.1:0-10124 GCA_050746205.1 Terriglobales bacterium
CGGCCCCGCGCGGGGCCGTGGGCCAGCCGTCCCGCCTGGCGCGGGGGCCGTGGGCCAGGCGTCCCGCCTGGCGCGGGGGCCGTGGGCCAGGCGTCCCGCCTGGCGCGGGGGCTGTGGGCCAGGCGTCCCGCCTGGCGTGGGCCGGCCGCCCCGCCTGGCGTGGCGAGCCGCAACCCGCGCTCTCCGCCCGCTCGTCAACCACCGCCTGCCGCCGCATCCGGGTAGGTGACCTGCTCCGCCTCGACCTGGGCAAACGGCGTAAGGCTGGC
This sequence comes from Terriglobales bacterium, assembly GCA_050746205.1. Classification (GTDB taxonomy): domain Bacteria; phylum Acidobacteriota; class Terriglobia; order Terriglobales; family SCQP01; genus JAKAUF01. The sequence continues at coordinate 270 of JBOGKW010000134.1, forward strand.
CGCTCGCCGCGCGCCCCGCCCGATGATGTGCTCCACCCCGATGCCCCGCGCCAGCAGCGCATCGGCAATCAGCGAGCGATGGCATCTCCAGGGCACCGCCTCGGCGCACATGATGGCGGTGCAGGGCGCGGCGCGGCGCTTGGGCCGGGCGGCGAGGGCGAGCAGTTGGTCCAAGCCGGCGGCGAACGCCGGCGTCTGCATGTAGTCGGCGAAGCCGCGAAAGGACAGGTTGCGCCAGCCGGTATTCGCGGAGTCCGCCCGCGCGTGGCGCAGGCCGCCCAGCGCCGGCAAGTGCGCGTACGCAATGCCTGCCCCGCGCAGCGCCGCCGGCATTGCCTCTCCGTTGAACTGGGGGTTGTGCCGCGACCGCGGCACGGTTCGCAAGTCCACCAACCGCCCCACGCCGTTGGCCTGGAGCAGCGCCAAAAATTCCTGCCATGGGCGGTTGGAGTGGCCAATGGTCAGGATGGTCATGGCCCCTTCAGGCTACCGCTGCCCGCCCGTGTGGGGCCGCTCCCGTCTTGCGTCGGCAAACCCTCTTTCCTTGCGCGGGGCAAGTCTCCCGCCCCGCGTGGAGCTGGCCGTCCTTGCCTGCCCGCGCCGACACCGCCGCCAAACAAACGCCCTGCCTGGGGGCGCGGGCCTCTGGCCCGCCCCGCGTAGGGCAGGCGTCCCGCCTGCCACCCCGCCGGCTCAAGACCGCTTCGCCGCCGGTCGGGCGGGCGTTCAGCCCACCTCGCCGTGGGGCAAGGCTCCCGCCCCGCGTAGGGCAGGCGTCCCGCCTGCCACCCCGCCGACCGCGGCAGGCCCCCCGCCCACCAAGCGCGGCCGACGGTGGCGCGATGGTGGCACACTGAGGCGTAATGTTCCCGCCCGCCGAGCCCAGCGACGTCGCCGCCTGGGCCACGGCCATTCGCGCCGGCCAAGCGCGCGATCTGGCGCGCGGCTTAACCCTAATCGAAAACGGCGGGCCGGAGGCGGAGGCGCTGCTGAAGGCATTGTTTCCCCATAGCGGCGGCGCCGCCCTGTTGGGCATCACCGGGGCCCCCGGCGCCGGCAAGAGCACGCTGGTGTCCGAGCTGGCCGCCGCCTACCGCCAGGCGGGCGAGTCGGTCGGCGTCCTGGCCGTGGACCCCTCCAGCCCCTTCACCCACGGCGCCATCTTGGGCGACCGCATCCGCATGCAGCGCCATCACGCCGACACCGGCGTCTTCATCCGCAGCATGGCCACCCGTGGCTGCCTGGGCGGATTGGCGGCCGCCACCACCGAAGCCGCTTGGATGCTGGACGCCTCCGGCCGCCGCCGCATCCTCATCGAGACCGTCGGTGTCGGCCAGGACGAGGTGGATATCGCCCAGCTCGCCGATGCGACCCTGCTTTTGTTGGTGCCCGGCATGGGGGATGAAGTGCAAGCCCTAAAAGCCGGGGTCATGGAAATTGCCGACATCTTCGTCATCAACAAAGCCGACCGCGGCCCGGAGCGGCTGGAGCAGGAACTTCGCGCCATGCTCAGCCTGGCGCACCGCGCCGATGGCTGGCGCCCGCCCATCCTCGCCACCGTGGCCACCGAGGCCCGGGGCATCGCGGAACTGCAGGCAGCGGTGGCCCGCTATCTCGACTTCCTCGCCGCCGAGGGCCGGGGAGAGGCGCGCCGGCGGCGCCGCTGGCGCCGCCATCTCGAGCGCATGCTACGCGACCGCGCCTACCAAACCTGGGTCGCTCCGCGCCTGGCCGAAGCCGACTGGGAGCGTATGACGGGCGAAATCGAATCCCGCCGCTGCGACCCGTTCACCTTGGCGGATGAGATCCTCGCCCGGCGCTGAACTCCGCCTCAACCCGCCGCCTGGCCAGCATCGCGACCCCGCCCGTCGTCGCCGCCACGCCGCCGCCCTCGCCCGCTCGGCGGGGCGGCTAGCCCGCGTGGCGCTGCGGCTCCGCCACGCGCCGCATCTCGGCGTCGCAGCAGCAGCGCGGGTTCTTGTCTTCGCCGCTCTCGGCGTGGGCCGCCCCCCGCGTGACGGTGACCTCGCAATCGCAGTTGGGATCCGTGCAGCGGTAAACATCGCCATCTTTCAGAGCCATGGGCCTTGCGCCTCCCATGGGTTGGGATGGCGCCGCCCGCTCGCCGGATGGCCGCCACCAGCGTGGCCTTCGCCTCCACTCCGCCGCGCGCCGCCGCCGCTCGCGGTACACGCTTCACCGGCTGCGGGAAAGCCCTCCCTTCCCCCTGGGGGCGCGGGCCTCTGGCCCGCACGCCGTCACCGTTCCCGGCAACGTGGAGACGCCCCGAGCGCCGGCGGGCGTCCGTTGCCGGCAGCCCCACCCCAGCATGCGCTGTTGCATGCCGGGGACCCGGCGGAGCCGATCAGCCCGCCCACCACCATCCCGCCGGATCGCGGCTGTCACCCCACCAGCGGATTGCGGCAGCGCAGGGACGGGAACCGGCTGAAATCCCGGTCCGCCGTCCACAGCTCCCGCGCCCCGTGCAACTGGCAGAGCGCGGCGATGTGGGCGTCATGCACCAGCGCGCCCACCGCTCGGGACTCGGTGATGGCGCGCGCCAGCGCCGCCTCGTAGCCCGCCGTCTCCCCCAGCATCTGCGCGGTCGGCGCCTGCTGCCATGCCGCCACGGCGGCCAGGGCCTGCGCCATGGGCGTGGGCGGCCGGAAGATGCGCGGCGAGGTCACCGTGGCCAGAAACTCATGGATGCACGGCCACGGCAGACCCCATGATTCCCGGCCTTCCGCCAGTGCCCGCACCGCCGCCAGCGCCGGCGAGTGCCAAGGCACTTCGGCCCGGCTCGAATACACCAGCAAGTTGGTATCGCAGGCGATCAACCGCCGTGACCCTCATAAATGGCGGCGCGAATCCGTTCCCACGAGGCGCCTTCGAATTCCGGCGTCATCCCCTGGCCGCGAAACACCACGGGCCGCAGCTTGAAGGGCCGCCGCGATGGGCGGTCCTCGATCTCGCGCCGCAGCCCCTGCTCGATCAACTCCCGCAAGGTCATCTTCTCCGCCGCCGCCAGCCGTTTCGCCTGTCGCAGCAGAGTGTCGGAAATCTCCACGGTAGTCTTCATATTCGTTAACGCCGCAACCTGGAGACGCCCCGAGCGCCAGCGGGCGTCCGTTGCCGGCCGTCGAAGCCGAGCCGCAGTGACCAGCGGGGCCTTCCAGAATAGGGCGGCTGAACCGCCCATATCAAATTATATGGGAATATGGGCCATCTGGGGGCGCGGGCCTCTGGCCCGCACGCAGTCACCGTTCCCGGCAACGTGGAGACGCCCCGAGCGCCGGCGGGCGTCCGTTGCCGGCCGTCCCACCCCGGCCTGCGTCGGCGCGCCTTGGGGTGGAGCGGCGGGGCCGTCCAGAATCAGGCGGCTGAGCGGGATCAGCGCGGGTCGGCGTGGTCGTACAGCGGGGCCAACTCCGCCTCATGCGCGACCAATTCCCGCAAGACATTGTAGGAAATGGCGCCTTTGATCCGCCGGCCGTTGATAAACAGCGTCGGCGTGGATCCCACCCTCATCGCAATGCCCTCGGTCAGGCTTTGCTTGACGGCCTGCCGCGCCGCTGCCGACCGAATGCAGCCGTTGTAATATTTCTCCGGCGTACCCGCTGCCACCGCGAAACTCTGCAGCCGCCGGGCCACGTCGGCGGCGGTCAACTGGGTTTGGCTATCAAACACCGCCTGTTCGAACGACCAAAACTCCGCCTTCTGATCGCGCGCGACGCAGGCCGCGGCAAACGCCGCTCGCACGTCCCACGAATGATCCCCGGCCACCGGGTAAAATTTGAAGACCACGCGCAGCTCGCGCGGCATTGCGCCGAACAGGCGCTGAATCCGCCGATTCTCCACCTCGCAAGGCGGGCAGCCCAGGTCGCTGAATTCGTAGATCGTGACCGGTGCCGACGCGGACCCCTCCACCGGGCTTTGACCAAGCTGCAGCCGCTCCCGGTTCGCCCGCCACGGGTCTGGGCTCAGGGGACTTCGCTGGCCGTTGATCGCGACGTAGCGGCCGCCGTCCGTGATCGAGCAGGTCACGGTGATGTGCTGGCTGCCCTTGACCAGCTCCACCACCGCTGTGCGCACGCCTTGCTCGTTGAGCGGCGTCAGCCGCAGCACGCTGATCCTGGTCAGCCCCTGCCATCCTAAGCTGCGGTTCAGAAACGCCACAAGCCGGGTGCGCAGCGCCGCGTTTCCTGCCGGATTCGGCGAACGGGAAAACGCTGGTGCCGGCGCCGCCAGCGCGGCCAACGCCAGAACGAAACAAACTCGAGGAACCCTCATGCCATCGCCCACAAGACGCCTTCGCTTGGCTCTTCGACCCGCCCTCAGCCCGGCGGCCCGGCCGCTGTGGGCGAACAGAGGCCGCCGCGCGCGCCGATCACCCCGCTCGAAATCTCCATCTCCGGCGCCGTCGGCGACCGCTCTGGCGGTAAATGGCGCCGCGCGGGGACTGACCCCGCGTTCGGTTGCCCCAACTTGAGTAACCATCGTGACTGTCCCTGACGCCGCGAGTATACCCCGGCCACTGCCGAGCTGGTTGGGGCCGCCATTGCGGCGGACCGCGGGTAGGCCCGGCGCTTCTGCCAAAGGCGCTGTCCGCCAACTCTTGGCGCGATAAAGGAAACGCTGGCAGGGCTGCGTTCGCGCCAGACCGCCGGGAGGGAACAGTCCCTCGGCATCAAAACCGACGGCGCAAGCCCTGCCTCAGGACGCCGAATGTCAGGCTCGACCGGTGGCGCTCGACGAATCGCGGCAACTTGGAGACGCCCGGAGCGCCAGCGGGCGTCCGTTGCCGGCGGTCGAAGCCCAGCCGCAGCGACCAGCGGGAGTGTCCAGAATAGGGCGGCTGAGCCGCCTCGAGGCCGTTGCCTTCGAGGACAATTCCAGTCATGGATTCGCTATTAAAGCAAATGGGCGGCCCAGTGGGCGATATCTCCATAGCGGGAGAGCGTTGGACGGAGCGCGCAGAGCGTGGCGACCGCGGCGAAGCACGCACAGAAATACAGGACGAGTCGCATGCGTCCGCTCACGCCCCGTAGATACCATGGCGGTTTTGTGGCGATGTCCATCCGGAAGGGAGCCATAATCGGCGAGGTGCACGTGAAGACGCAGTACGGCGCAAAAAGCGACACTAGAAGGCCCCACCATTCCCAAGCGGCTCCCGCAACGATGATTACGAAGGGCTCGCTCAGGACGAAAAGCGTTGCACCCAGAATTTGGTCGCTGCGGGCCGGTCGGCTCAGGTCGGCGAGCGCTACTGCCGTGAGCGCAAGCCCAAAGGCGAGCGGAATCCAAGTTGGCGTTAAGAAGAAACCCCGTACGACGGCGCTTCGGATCATGAAGGTGTAAAAAGCCGCCGCTGCCAGCGCCGCGAAGAGGTTCAGCCAGGCCAGGGGCCCCGGCATGGGCCGCGCACCGTTCATTGCGCTAGAGCGCCGCCGCATCGCCCGCCAGTTTAGCCCAACATCTCGGGAATGTCGACGAGAGCGGCGTCGAATGCGGCACGCTTGCCCAACGAAACAGCGCGCCGCAGAGCGTCCCGCCTGCCCGCGCCGGGGCCGGCGGCTAATGCGGCAGGCTGGCCGCGTAGAGATACCAGGCGGCGTGGGGCAGCCACTGCTCGGTCCAGCGCCAGTCGTCGTCCTTGCCGGTGATGGCGTAGCCAATGTTATAGGCGATGCTATCTTCGCCGTGGAAGCCGGCGGTGATGCCGTTGACGACGGAACCGGGAGCGCTGGTGTATTGCCAGGAACGGAAGAACATATAAGGCGCGCTGCCGTGGCCGCTGCCGTTTAACATACAGGCGCCATAGGGATTGCGGCCCAGGATCCAATCCAGCTGGTCCCAGGCATAGCCCTCCAAGTCGGCGTGGAAGCGGGCATCCTGGCGGAAATAGGGCGCCGCCAGCCGCGCCGCCGCCGCCAGCGAGGCCAGGCGGCCGTTCTCGCCCTGCCACCAGGGCGCGGCGTTGGTGTCATGCGGGAAAAAGAAGGCCGTGCGGATCGGTCCCCGCGGGCCCATTTGCACCAACTGGCGGGCATAGCCGAAGGGATTGTTCGCCTGGCGCGTGACCCACAGCTCAAATTGCAGCGACCGCCGCACCGCCGCCAGCGCCCGCCGCCGCTGCACCGCGTCCGCAATCGTCGCGTATTGCAGCAGGCTGACCACCGGCAGGCCGGCGTCGGTGGGATGGAAGAATGGCCGCGGGCCGCGGGCCACCTGCCAGTAGTCGTGGTACGGCCCCCGGCTTCCCAGTTGCGCCATGACGGCATTCGCCCAGCGGTTGGCATCGGCCAAGTAGGCCGCCTGGCGCGTCGCCCGGTAAAGCTCGGTGGCGGCCAGCAGGGCCGAGTAGTCGTCCAGCAAATTCGGCGGGCCCCCGTTCATCGCGCGGTTGTGCGCCGCCAGAAACCGATAGGCCGATTCCGCGGCCTGGCGGTAGCGGGCAGGGGAGAAGCGCCCATCGGGCGGCATCGTGCTGGCCAGGGCCAAGGCGGCGATGGCCACGCCGCCGCCGGCTCGGAAGCTGATTTGGTATGGATAGGGCCGGGGCGCCGGGTGGGCCAAGACACCACCGGCGCCGGCGGGCCGGGTCTTGATTTTGGGACGGTAGTTGGGGTTGTCCATGCGGCGGTCGCGGGCCCATTTGTGCACTCCCGGCACGCTGATGCCCGGAATGAAGGATTCGCCGGGGCGCTGCGCCCGCACCAGAAAGTCGGCGCCGAACAGGCCCTCATCCAACAGGCGGCGCAGGTACTGCGTGAAGTTGGGGTCGTGCCGCGCCGCCAGCACCTGGTAGGTGGTCAGCAGGCTCCAAGTGCTGAGCGGCATGGGCTGTACGTCGAAGTAGTTGGTGAAGCCCAGTTCGGACAGATGAATGCCGTAATCCCCGGTGGCGTCGTACCAGCCGCCGCGCAGGTCGAGGAAACGCCCCGGGTGCGCGAGGTCGGGAATGTGTTCGTCCGCCCGGTCAAAGACGCCGCTGGCCCGTTGACCCTTGAAGTAATAGATGACGTTCGAGATGGTATTGCGCTCCAATACGTCCATTTGAATGGCGAACGGACAGGACTGCGCCCGCCCCACGCGCAGCAGGTAATGACCGCTGCCGCGCCACGCGGAGAAATCCGCCGTCCAGAACAGCCAGAGCCGATGCCGGCCCGAGGGCAGCCGCTGCCGCCAATCGTAGACCTGGCCACGCGGCTGCACCGGTCCGCGCAGCACCGTGGCTCCGGTCTCCGCGTTCACCAGTGCGAAGGCGGTGGGATGGTCGCCGGGATTGCCTTCGATGATGGCGACCTTGCGTGCCTGGGGTTCATAGCCGACCTGGTTGACCAGCACGCGCAGTTGCGCGTGAGCCGCGGGGGCAAGGAACAGGCAGGCGCAGGCGGCGGCCACGGCCAAGCCGCGGGTGGGAATGCGCATGAGGGTCTCCGGGTGCGACGGGTGAGTATATACCTGGCTAGCGCCCGGAGACCGGCGTAAGGCCCAGCCTGGGGGCGCGGGCCTCTGGCCCGCCCTCCGCAGCAGGCGTGCGGTCGCTCGCGGTTTCCGCCAGGCGTCGGCGCGAAACCCGCCACGTGCGACGTGTGGCTAGCGCCACAAGGCTGGCGAAGGCCCCAGCCTGGGGGCGCGGGCCTCTGGCCCGCACGCCGCAGCAACCGTGGGGTCGGTCCTTGCCCGCCCCGCCTTCTGCGAACGCTTTCCATCCGCTTCCCCATTTCCGCCGCCGCTCAGACCGCCGTGGCGGCCGGCCTGTACTTTGGAGCGTGACAGGATTTCAGTAACCAACCGGGTTCCCGCCGACTGGATCGAAAGCGGTTAGCCGGAGCCACCGGGCCCGAAATGTCACGTTTGATTTTGCGACACCGTCGCCCTGGCCGCAGGTACCGGTCTGCCGCGGCCGGCTTGGAGAGCCGTCTCGGAGAGCCGAAGGTTCGCTCGGGCGGTCGGCGTTGGCTGCGTGCTTCGCGGCACGCGCCGGCTGCCGCTCGATGGGACAATAGCGCTAGGCGGAGCATGGCGACCCTGACCGAATGGCAGTTGCGGCCGGCGGGCGTGGCGGACAGGGCCGCGATTGCGGCGCTGATCGCAGTCTCGGTGCGGGAGCTGAGCTGCCCGGAATACACCCCGGAGCAGCGGGAGCGGGCGCTGGAGACCGCGTTCACGGTAGACACGCGGCTGATCGCGGACCAGACCTACTGGGTGGCGGAAACGGCCGCGGGGCTGGTCGGCTGCGGCGGCTGGAGCCGGCGGCGGACCCTGTGCGGCGGCGACCTGCACGCGGTGCGCGATGACGGCTGGCTGGACCCGGCGCGGGAGGCGGCCAAGATCCGCGCCATCTTTGTGCACCCGCGGTGGGCGCGGCAGGGCCTGGGGGGCGAGCTGCTGCGCCGGGCGGAGGCGGCTGCGGCCGCGGCGGGGTTCACGCGGCTGGAAATGGGCGCGACGCTGACCGGTGCGCCGCTGTATCGCCGCGCCGGCTACGTGGATGTCGAGCGCCTGGAGATCCCGATCGGCGCAGGGCTGACGTTGCCCGTAATTCGCATGGAAAAGCAACTCGGCGAGCGGCGGACGTAGGACAGGCGCCGACCCCGGCGAATTCCTTTCTCCGCCTGTCTCCGCTTGGCAGCCGAAATGGCTGCCCTACCGGTGCGGCGGCGCGCCGTGCGGTTGGGCCAGCGGGAGCGTCCAGAAAAGGGCGGCTGAGCCGCTTGGCAGCCGAGACGGCTGCGCTACGTAGGCGAGTGCGGCGGCACCCTAGAAGAGGGAAGGGCAGGCGGGTGGGCAAGCGGGAAGTGCGGCGGCCGGCGTGGCGCGGCAGCGGGTCGCAGCGGCGTGACGCGGCGCGGCGGCGGCAGCCGGGAGCGCGGCTGCTGGGCCCGCTGCCGCTGCCATCGGAGGCGGAGAGCGGTACGGTGCCGGTGGATGGGACGCCGGTGGCCCTCAGCCATTTAGGCAAGATCTATTTCCCGGCGCAGCCGGCCGCGGCGGCACTGCGCAAACGCGACCTGCTGGACTACACGCACGACGTGGCGGAGTTCTTGTTGCCGCATCTGCTCGACCGGCCCTACACGCTGAAGCGGTATCCGGAAGGCATTGGCGGCGATTTCTTTTTTCAAAAGGAGGCCGGGTCGGCGATGCCCGCCTGGGTGCCGACGCAGGCGATGCCGTCCGAGGGCGAGCGGCGGCGCATCAACTTCGTCCTTTGCAACGACTGCGCCACGCTGCTGTATCTGGTCAACCTGGGCTGCATTGACCACAACGCCTGGATCAGCCGGGCGCGGACGCCGGAGGCGCCGGATTTCATCCTGCTGGATCTGGATCCGGGGCCGCGGGCGGGGTTTGACCGTGTGGTGCGGGTGGCGCGGGAGCTGGGGCGCATCTTGGAGGCGGCGGGCATATTGGGCTTGCCGAAGACCAGTGGGGCGACGGGCATGCACATCTTCGTGCCCTTGGCCGCCGGCTGCACCTTTGCGCAGAGTTCGCGTTTCGCCGAGATGCTGTTTCGCCAGGTAGCGGCGCGGCTGCCGGAGATCACGACCGGGGCCTGGGCGGTGGCGCGGCGGCCGGCGGACCGGGTGTTTTTGGACTGGCGGCAGAACGGAAAGGGCAAAACGGTGCCGCCGCCCTATTCGCCCCGGCCGCGGCCGGGCGCGCCGGTTTCCACGCCCCTGCGCTGGGCGGAGGTCCGGCCGGGGCTGGATCCGGGCCAGTTCACTGTCCGCACCGTCCGGCGGCGGCTGGAGCGGTGGGGAGATCTGTTCGCCGCGGCGCTGCCCGCCAGCGGAAAGGGGCAGAGGCTGGCGGTGATGCTGGCGCAACTGGAGCGGGCGCATCTGGCCAGGG
>JBOGKW010000135.1:0-10006 GCA_050746205.1 Terriglobales bacterium
TGGACACCGGCGCCAAGGGGGTCAGCTTCGCGATTTCGACCGCCTGCGCCTCCTCAACCCATGCCATCGGCGAGGCCTGGCGCCTGCTGCGCTTGGGCGCCGCCGATATCATGCTGGCGGGCGGCGCCGACGCGCCGATCACGCTGGGCGTGTTCAAGGCCTGGGAGGCCATGCGCGTCCTGGCGCCGGCGGGCGCCGATCCGGCCACCGCCTGCCGCCCCTTCAGCGCCGACCGCGCCGGCCTGGTGCTGGCCGAAGGCGCCGCCATGTTCGTGCTGGAGACCGAAGCCTCCGCCCGGCAGCGCGGCGCGCGCATTTGGGCCGAACTGGCCGGCTACGGCGCCAGCGCCGATGCCGGCCATATCACCCAGCCCGCCTTGGATGGCCCGTTCGCGGCCATGCGCGAGGCCATGGACGCCGCCGGGCTGGAACCGCGCGATCTGGATTACATCAACGCGCACGGCACGGGCACCAAGCTCAATGATTCGACCGAGTGCGCGGCCATCCGCCAACTGCTGGGCGTGGAGGCCGATCGCGTGTCGGTCAGCTCCACGAAGTCCATGCATGGCCACGCCATGGGCGCCAGCGGAGCGATGGAGCTGGCGGCCACGCTAATGGCTCTGAGGCACCAAACCGCTCCGCCAACGGCCAACTTTACCGCTCCCGATCCCGCCTGCAATCTCGACGTCACGCCGAACCGCGCCCGTCCGCGGGAGATTCGCGCCGCCCTGAGCAACTCCTTCGCCTTCGGTGGGCTGAACGCGGTGCTGGCCATCAAGCGCTCTCCCGCCTAACCACTCTCCCGCCTAACTGCTGTCCCGCCTGACTGCGATGCCGCCTAAGCGGCGCCGCGGCGCGGAGGTATGGGCTAACGGCCCGCCACGCTGCCAGGCGCGATTAGCGCAGGGAGACTCCGGCCGAATTGATTGCCGCCGGCTCGCATGCGCCGCCTGGCTCCCTGGCTCCGACCTCTTACCGCCCGCAGTACGTCGGAGATTTCTCGGCGGTACTGCCTGCCGGCCGCGTTTTCGCGTCCGCATCCCGCCTGCGTGCCGCCACTGGGCGGACATTGATTTTGCGCCGCGGACGAAAAAAAAGTACAGGCTGGGTAGCGGCCGAACCGGGCGTCTAGCTGATTCCGCTAGTGACCGCTAAGGTCATTGGAATCAGGCGACTAAGGAAAGAAATCCGTCCGCCTCAGCGAACTCGCGGATGCCTTCGATCGGGACAGGGAATCAAGATAGTTACTGTTCCGCCGAACAGGGGCATTTACAGCCCTCTGGTGAGGAATCAGAGTATGCACGGGTAGCCTTCGGAGCCGTAAGTAGACCTACAGCGCCGAGACTGCTGCGTCAGGTTGTTGGAACGCGTTTGCTACTGCCGCCAGAGCGTTCATCGCCGCGATTTTTGCGGCGATGGTCGGGGCGAGAGGATTTGAACCTCCGACCCCCTGGTCCCGAACCAGGTGCTCTACCAGGCTGAGCCACGCCCCGACCGAAGCAGTATAGCACCGCTTCCGTTCGGGTTTTGGCTCGGTTGGGGGCCGAGGCGAACGACGGGCGAAGGAAGAATAAAGGCTCCGCAAAGCGGAACCCGCCCTGGGAAAACCACCTGTCCGCAGCTCCCGTCATGCGCCGAAGCCGAGCGCGGAGGGGACGCCAAAGACTCCATTTTCGGCTTGGATTTCAAATACTTAGCGGCCCTATGGTGTCGGCTTGCGCCACCACCAGCGGAGCCAGAAGGACCTGTACCATGCGGAAACTGCAAATTGCCACCATCGCCGTGTTACTCTCGCTCTGCTCAGTGGTTGGCGTGCGCGAGATGATGGCCAGCGGCGGCGGGCATGCGTCGCAGGTGGCCAGCACCATCGCCGCTCCCATCCCGGGCAGCTAGACAGCGCCTCCGGTCTCCTGTGGTAGACTGGGGCGCGGGAAGGCGCTCCAGTGGAAACTCTAATCCTCGCTATTGTTTTCCCCGCTGGGACTCTGGTTACGGCGCTAGCGTTGGGCCTGGGGCTGCGCCTGCCCTTGCACCGCTGGCTGGCGGTGAAGCTCTGGCTGGCATCGCTGGTTGGCTTCAATCTGGCGGTGTGGCTACTGCTTTGGGGCGGGGCGGATCCCCGCACCTCGTTGGTCTACGCCCAGACGTACTACTGGGGCGACTTCATCACGCAACTCCTCGGCCTTTTGGTGCTGCTGCGCCTGGCCGAGATCGCGTTTAAGCGGGCCAATCTCAGCATTCCCATGCTGCGCGGCATCACCTTCGCGGTGATTGCCGGCTGCTTTGCCCTTAGCTTCGCCAGCATCTTCAGCCGGATGGGCCTGGATTCGGCCAGCCTCAAGGGCTTGGACGCATTCGCCCTGGAGGCGGAGCAGAACCTGGGGCTGGTCGGCATGTTCGCCGCCTTTCTGATCTGGCCGGCTCTAGGCGCTCTGAAGATCCCCGGCGTCCGCATTCGCCGCTTGGTGGCGGGCTTTGCCGTAATGTATAGCGCCGGCTCGGTTGGCTGGGCGCTGGTGGCGATTTTCGGCCGCTCGGGTGTGGGCTCGGTTACCGTGCCCCTGCTTAGCGTGCTCGCGATGGCGCTGTTTGCAATTTCGATGGCCGAGCCAGACGAAGAATCCGTTGCAGGACGCAAGCTGGCCGAAGCGCGGACCCGGCGGCGGCGCGTGTTTGCGCCGGCGCTGCCGCAGCCCACGTCCCATGCGCTGGTCGAGCGTGTGGCTTCCGAACGGGGGGCGGCGTAAATGCAGGCCGTGACGCTGTTGTGGTTCGCGGCGGCCCGGTGGGCGCCGTTTGTGGTGTTGGGGGTTGGGGCGGCGGCGTGCCTGACATTCTTTTTCCGCTTTGTCCAGGCCCAGTTATTTGCCGGCCGCACCGAGGATCAGATTGCGTTGCTGCACGGATATCGCGAAGAGGGCGTGGTGCCGGGCGGCGCCACGGCCGACTATCTTACCCTCACTCGTTTGCTCGGCGCCATTTCGCCCGCCGTCGCCATGCATCAGGAGCCGTGGGTGGGCTGCTATTACGGTCTGATTCGAGCACTGGGGTATGTGGCCTTTCGCCGCTGGGCGGAGCGCCAAATGACCCGCCTCGCCGCGCATCAGGCCAACCGTTACCACACTGCCGTGCAGCTATTGGCGGAACTCCGGGCCGACGCATAGGCGCCTTCGGCCCACCCGCAACCCACGCGGCCCAGTTCCGCTCAGTAGGGCGTGATAATGCCACCCTGCGTAAAGGTGTCCACTTCGAGAGATCGCAGGTCGCCCACCCGGATTGGGGTCGGGCTGATAAACGGCTCGCCGTACCGTACCCCCACCATCATTCCGTAGCTCCGCGCAAGCGCCTCGACGCGGGCGGCGACATCGCCGGCGGCGGGGAAGATGTCCGCTCCAGCCGGCTGATCGGCGTATTGCGAAACGTAGGCCTGGAGCGCCTGCAAGCGGGCTGGAAACTGCTCGCTGATATCCACCACTAGGCTGGGGCGCCGGTTGGCATAGAGCGAGGCGCAGAGAACGGTTTGAGGCCGGAATGCGGGCGCGCCGGCGAGGTCCAGATTCCGCAACCCGGCGGCAAAGGCCGCATCCATCCCCAACCTACCAGCGATGGCGTGATCGGGATGGCGAGCCGAGGGATAGGGCACGATCAGCACCCGAGGTTGAGTGGCGCGGATGACGGCGGCGATGCGATGGCGGGCCGCCAAGCTCGGGACCAACTGCCCATCTGGCAGGGCCAGGTTGGCGCGCCAGGAGATTTGCAGGAGCTGGGCGGCGCGGGCAGCCTCCCGCCCGCGCTGCTCGGCGGTGCCGCGCGTTCCTGCCTCACCGCGGGTCAGGTCCAAGATGCCGCAGGCAGCCCCCTGTTGCGCCATCCGCAGCAGAGCGCCGCCGCAGGTCTGCTCGACATCATCCCGGTGTGCGGCGACGGCGAGGACGTCTAGGCGCCGCGCCGGCGGCCCTTCCCAGCGTGGTTGTTCCATCCCCTAAGACTGCCACGGCAAATGCCCCAGGGTGGGCACGCGGGGCGTGGCCGCCGCAAAATGCTGGGCGCCGGAGGGTGGGCGGTCCTCGCCTGAGCGCCGCCGGCGCGGGGTGGTCGCGCCCGGACCGCTTCCCGCGGCAACTTGGAGACGCCCCGAGCGCCAGCGGCCGTCGATTGCCGGCCGTCGAAGCCCGGCCGCAGCGACGAGCGGGAGCGTCCAGAATAGGGCGGCTGAGCCGCGGAGCGGCAGGCGACGGTGACCGGCTCCAGCGACCGGACCGTGGACCGCAACCCGCCCGCGCCGTTCGGCACGCCGGGCCTGACTCCGCGGCCTAATGCGCCGGCCACGGAGGGGCGCTGGCGAAATGTCCGAGGGCGGCGGCACGGCCGCGAGGTTAGTGTTCGGCGACAGCGCAGACAGCGCCTTGGGCAAAGCCCGCGGCCTCAACGTCGAAGGCGCGATTGAAGCGGGCGCGGAAGTTTTCCCAGGCCACCACTCCGGCCAATTCGATCACCTGCTCGGCGCTCCACCATTGCAGTGTCTCGGCGTAGACGGCATCGCTGACGTCCGCGGGTGCATGGCTGAGCGCCTCCGCCAGGCGCAGGGCCGCCTTTTCCGGCGCGGTAAAGCGGGGGCTTTCGGCAAACCGGGGCAAATCGCGGAGGTCGTCGCCGCCGATGCCATCCTTTCCGCTCACGGCGGAATGAATGTCGAGTCAAAACGGGCAGCCGACGATGGCCGCGGTCTTCAACATCGCCAGGCGAAAGACGCGGGGCGGCAGTTCCCGGGGAGCCGCGAAGTAGCGGTCCATGGCGGTGGTGGCTTCCAGGAGGCCGGGCAGTCCGGCGCGGATGCGCATGCCAGCGGGGACCTGCCCCAGCTTGCGACGCGTGAGCCAAACGATTAGCCGGGCCTTCAGGCTGGGGCGATGGCGCGTGGCTTCGATTCTCGCCATGTTGCTTCTCCGTTGCGCGACCGAGCGCGGTATGGCGACAGTTTACGGGTTTGCCGCCGGCGGTGTGGCGCTGGCGGAGCGGCGCCAGCGCACGATGTGAGCGTAAGGGGCGGAGGGCGGGGCCGGCAGGACCCAGCAATCGCGCTGAGCAGGCTCGGACAAGCGGCGAATTAACGGAGCGCGGTCCGGTTCTTCGCGCAACACGCCGGCCGCCCGCAGGCGCCGCAGCATCGCCGGAATGCGGGCCGCCGGCAGCACCAGCTCGACCTGGGCTACGCCGATCCGCTCCTGACGGCCATCCGCATAGAGCCGCAGGATGCCGGCGTCGGGATACGTCAGCGCCGTGCCGCCATCGCCGTCCAGCGCGGCCAAAGTTGCAGGGATCTGTATCGGTTCCACCGCCAGCGCTACCCAGCGCCAGCCGCTCGCATCGCCTGGCATACCGCCTCCCAGTCCTGGATCGGACGAACAGGCGGTTCAGCCGCGGCCCTAAAAAGCAAAACCCCCGCGGCTGGCGGGGGTGGGCTGAATCCTGTCCGCCTTTAGCTTTTTTTGACGGGGTTGCAAGTAACGGCTCAGAAGGTGGTTGCCTTCGGAGGAGCTAAATCAGTCCCCGGCGCCTGCGTAGGCGCAAAACCTTTATACCACCATGGCCTGGAGGTTGGCAACGGCTTCGCCTTCGGCAGCGAGCGGATCCGTCGGGGCGGGCGTCCAGCGCGGTACGGACGGGAGCCGCCGTGCCGCGCGCAGCGCCTCGACCGCTTCCGGAAGGGCGAACTGTTCGCCGCTAAAGCCGCGGACGAAGTGGCCGCCGCGGGCCAGGCCGCGGGCCTCCCACCGCCGCGCCGCCTGCAGCAGCGCGTACCAGCCGACGAGCAGCCGTTCGCGCTCCACGGCGGCACGGAACAGCACGCCATAGCGGCGCAGAAGCTGTTCGAGCAGGCGCTCGGCCAGCGCTGCCTCTTCCGGCGTGCCGCGGGCCGGCAGCGGCATGGCGGGGCGGGAGAGCAGCGACCAACGCCCGGCGCTGTGCCGGGGC
This sequence comes from Terriglobales bacterium, assembly GCA_050746205.1. Taxonomy (GTDB): domain Bacteria; phylum Acidobacteriota; class Terriglobia; order Terriglobales; family SCQP01; genus JAKAUF01. The sequence goes on from JBOGKW010000135.1 coordinate 5,977, forward strand.
CGGGCGGCGCGGCCATGGCCCTCGCCGCGCCGCCGCTTGGGGTCGAGCAGAGCGCGCAGGTTGTCAAAGCCGTCGGCGGTGACCTGGCCCACGGCGGCCAGTTCCCACAGGGCGTCCTCGACCTGGCTGGCGACCAGCTTTTCGCCGCCGCCTTCGCCCGCGGCCGCCAGGCGCGCCAGGTCGGCAAAGAACAATGCGCCACGGTGCGACAGCCAGCCCACCACCGCCTCCGCCGCGGTGCTGAAGCGGCGCGCATCGCTCGATGGCGGTAGCAGCCAGCCGGCGTCCTCACGGCGAAAAAAGGCCATCGGGGCGTTGCGCGCTGGACGGCGGCGGCGGCGGGCGCCCGTCGGAGCAGCGGCCGGAGGCCACAGCCGGCCCCAGCCCAACTCTCCGGAAAGGCAGAGCAGATCCAGATCAGCGGGATCATAGTCCCGCACGCGGGCGGGCAAAATGGCGCGCTCCCAGTCTTCCGCCGCCGCCTCCCAGCCCTGGAGCTGGCGCAGCACGACGCTCAAGCCGGCCGCGCCCGAGAGTCGCGTCTCCGGCTCGGCGTGTTGCCAACGAGCCAGGAATCGCCGCCAGACATCGGGATCCACGGGCTCAATCTCGGCGCGCAGGCGATGGAGGGTGCGGCGATGAATGCGGGCCAGCAAGCGGCGGTCGCACCACTCTTCGGGGCAATCGGGGGGCCCGGTAAAGCAACCCCGTAGCACCTGGCCGTCGGCCTCCAGCGCCAACAGGGCGTCTGCGACGGCCTGCGTGGGCAAGCCGAGCTGGGCGGCCAAATCCGGAACCGAGACCGGCCCGGCGATCTCCATCCAGCCGCGCACGGCGCCGGCAGCCAAGACCGCATCGGGGTGGGCAACGGCCTCATCCACGCGCCACCCGGCTTGCGGGCCCAGTTGTCCGGCCTGGACCCGTCCCGTGAGTTCCAGGGCCTGCATCCAGCCAAGCCAATCTTCCGGCGTTTTGGCCCGCGGCAGCCAGCGCAGGGAGAGCAAGACGTCGTGCAGTTCCTCCGCCCCCTCAGGGCCGGGCCAGGCCTCCCGACGCACCGCTTCCACCGCGGCCGGGTCCAAGGCGGCGGAAACCGCGAAGGCGCCGTCGCGGCGCAACTGCACGGCCCGCGCGCGGCGCTCTTCCAGGGGCGCGTCGTCCAGGTAGGTGTGGGGCGCGGAGTTGACCATCTCGGCGGCGAAGACCGAGGGCGCAGGCCGGTCCAGCGCGCGAAAGCGGATGCCACCGCTCTCTAGGCCGCGCAGCACCGCCAACCAGCCGTCTAGGTCGAGGGCCTCATGCAGGCAATCCCGCAGCGCCTCCCGAACGTAGGGATGATCCGGCACCTCCAGGTCGCCGCCGTGGTTGTCCTGGCAGCCCAGCGCGCGAGGGAAGGCCGCGGCCAGCAGATCCTCGGCGCGCATGCGCTGGATCTGCGGTGGCGTCTTGCGCCCGCCGCTGAAGCGCAGCATCGCCAACGCTCGGCCCACGGTCCAGCGCCAGCGGGTGGGGAAGAGCGGCGCTTGCAACACCGCCTGCACCAAGATCTCCTCCGCCGTGCGGCTGTGGAGAAACTCGAAGATCGTTTCCAGCGGAAAGCTGTGCTGCTCGGAGAGAGAGAGCAGCAGGCCGTTTTCGCCGGCCGCGGCTTGGAGCTCGAAATCAAAGCCGCGGCAAAAGCGCTTGCGCAGCGCCATGCCCCAGGCCCGGTTGATGCGGCTGCCGAAGGGGGCGTGAATGACCAATTGCATGCCGCCGCCTTCATCGAAGAAGCGCTCGGCGATGATCTCGGTCGCGGCGGGTGTGCCGGACAACTCGGCGGCGCCGGCGCGGACGTAGTCTTGCGCCTGGCGCGCGCCCTGGGGGCCCAGGCCGCACTCTTGTTCCAGCCAGGCGCAGTCCTCGCCGGGGCGCGCGGCGATCTCGCGCCGCAGGCCGGCGGCGGCGGCGGACAACTCCGGCGTGCGGCCCAGTGCCTCGCCCTTCCAGAAGGGCACCGTGGGCGGGGCGCCGTGCGCATTCTCGACGCGGACGCGGCCGGTTTCGATGCCCAGGATGCGCCAGGAGGTGGTGCCAAGAAGGATGATGTCGGCGGCGTGGGCCTCGATGGCAAAGTCCTCATCCAGGCTGCCGACGGGGAGGTTTTCGGGTTGGGCGACGACCGCGTAGGCGGCCTGCTCGGCGATGGCGCCGCCGCTGGTCAGCGCCGCCAGTCGCGCCCCGCGCCGCGCCCGCAGCCAGACCTCCGGGCCATCGGGGCCCGGCAGCGAATAGCGATGCAGCCAAGCGCCGCCGCGCCCGCGGCGCTCCGAGATGCCGGCGGCCAACACCTGCACCACCGCGTCGAACTCCGCGCGAGGCAGATCGCGGTACGGATAGGCCCGCCGCGCCAAATCGAACAAGTCATCGGCACGCATCGAATCCGCGGCCACGGTGGCGACGATCTGTTGCGCTAGGATGTCCCGCGGCCACGCCGGGATGGTGAGGGCGTCTATTTCGTCCGGGGCGGCGTCTTCGGCGGCGCTGCCGGGCGGGCGGCGCCGCAATGCGCGGGCCAAGGCCGCGCACTCGATCAAGTCATCGCGGGTCAAGGCGAAGAAGCGTCCCTTGGAAACCGCGCCGCGATGATGTCCCGCCCGGCCGATCCGCTGCCAGGCCACGGAGAAGGAGCGCGGTGAGCCGATTTGGCAGACCAGGTCCACGTGACCGATATCCAGGCCCAGCTCCAGGGAGGCTGTGGCCACCAAGGCGCGCAGTTGGCCCTGCTTAAAGCGCTGCTCGGCGCGCAGGCGGATCTTGCGCGAGAGGCTGCCATGGTGGGCGGCGACGGCGTCGGCGCCCAGGCGGGACTCCAGGCGATGCGCCAGCCTCTCGGCCAACGACCGCGTAGAGACGAAGACGAGCGTGGCGCGGTGCTGCTGGGCCAACTCCGCCAGCCGGTCGGCGCGCTCCTCCCATTGCTCGTTCGTGGCCACCGGGCCGAGGGCCGAGGCCTGGGGGGTCTCAACGGCAACGTCCATCAGCCGGCGGCGCGGGACGGCGATGGTCTGGATGGGGCGATTTGGCCCGGCCAGGAAGCTCGCGACCTCGGCCATCGGTCGGACGGTGGCGGAAAGTCCAATGCGCTGCGGCCGCCGGCCCCCGGCGGCCGCCAGCGCATCCAGCCGCTCCAGCGACAACGCCAAGTGCGCCCCGCGTTTGTTGCCCGCCAGGGCATGGATTTCATCCACCACCACACTGCGCGTCGTCCGCAGCAGGGCGCGACCCTTGCTAGAGGTCAGCAGCAAATACAGCGACTCCGGCGTCGTCACCAGGATGTGCGGCGGCCGGCGCAGCATGGCGGCGCGTTCGGCCGCCGGCGTGTCGCCGGTGCGCACGGCGGTGCGAATCTCCTCACCCAAATGGCCCGCCTCCAGCGCGTGGCGCTGAATCGCGGCCAGCGGCTCCTGGAGATTGATCTCAATGTCGTTGGCCAAGGCTTTGAGCGGGGAAACATAGACCACCGCCGTCTCCGGGCGTAGCCGGCCCTGAAGCGACTGGCGGAGCAGTTGGCTAATGGCGGTGAGAAATGCCGCCAAAGTCTTGCCGGTGCCCGTGGGCGCAGACAGCAGCACGTCGCCGCCGCGGGCGATGGCGGGCCAGCCTTGCAATTGGGGCTCGGTAGGTTCGCCGAAGCGCTCCACCACCCACGCCGCCACCAGCGGCTCCAGTCCCTCGGCCCAGGGCTCCATGGCCATAGCCTACCGTGATCTGGTGCCCAGCGACCGTCCCTTGGGCAGCCAGCGTGGCCAGCCCGGGCCGCCCGCCGGCAAGAACAGAGGTGTACGGTGGATGGTGACGCAGGAGCCTTACCCCACAGCAATATCGCTGGTGGCGGGGGCAGAGGCGCCGGCTTTGCAGCGCGAGCGCTCTCGTATACTGAGGCGTGAGGCCCGCGCTGCGCATTGGTTCCCGAGGCTCGGCGCTGGCCCGCTGGCAGGCGGAATATGTGGCGGCCGCCTTGCGGGCGCGGGGCTTGACGGTCGAGGTC
>JBOGKW010000136.1:0-9955 GCA_050746205.1 Terriglobales bacterium
AACTCCGCGGCGGTCGTGGCGCACTTTCAGGCGCTGGCGGCGGCGGTGGATGTGCCGATCGTGGTCCAGGATTATCCGCCGATTTCGGGTTACGCGATGGAAGCGGAGTTGCTGGCGCGGATTGTCCGGGAGGTGCCGGCGGCGCAGACGATTAAGCTCGAGGACCCGCCGACGCCGCGCAAAATCGCGGCGCTCCGCAACCTGTGCGGGCCAGCGCTGAAGATCTTCGGCGGGCTGGGGGGAACGTTTCTGCTGGAAGAGTTGCTGGCGGGCGGAGATGGCGCCATGACCGGGTTCGCCTACCCGGAGATTCTGCTGGCGATTGTGCGCGCCTTTCATGGCGGGCGCAGCGATGAAGCAGCGTCGGTTTTCTACCGCTACGCCCCGTTGATGCGCTTCGAGTTCCAGGAAGGGATTGGGGTGGCCATCCGCAAGGAGGTCTTGCGGCGCCGGGGTCTGGTGGCCACTGCGACGGTGCGACCGCCAGGGCCGCAGCTGGACGCGGGGACGGCGGTGCAACTGGACCGGCTGCTAAGCTGGCTGCGGGCAAACTACGGGGAGGATGCGTGGATCTAGGACTAAAGGGCGAAGTGGCGATGGTGGCCGGCGGAAGCCGGGGACTGGGTTACGCCGTGGCGCGGGCGCTGGCCGGGGAAGGGGCGCTCGTCTCGATTGGATCCAGCGACGCGGCGCACAGCGAAGCCGCGGCGCAACGGATTCAGCAGGAGACGGGGGCCCGGGCCATCGGCCTGGCGGCGGATGTTCGTTCCCGGGAGGCGATCGCGCGTTGGCAGGAGCGCACGGCCGAGCAACTGGGGGCGGTGAGCATACTGTTCGCCAGCTCCGGCGGGCCGCCGGCGGGGGCCTTCGCCGGGTGCGATGACACCGCCTGGCGCGAGGGCTTCGAGTTGCTGGTGCTGGGGGCGATCCGGTTAGCGGGAGCGGTGCTGCCGGCGATGGCGGCCGCCGGGCGGGGGGCGATCCTGTTTTCCACGTCCTCGTCGGTGAAGGAGCCGATTGCCAACTTGGCCCTCTCCAATGTCCTGCGACCGGCGGTGTCGGCGCTGGCCAAGACGCTGGCGGGCGAGTACGCGGCCCAGGGCGTGCGCGTGAACCATCTCATCCCGGGGCGCATCGCCACGGACCGCGTGCGGCACCTGGATACCGTCAACAGCCAGCGGCTTGGCATCACGCGGGAAGAGCAGGAAACGAGGATGAAGGCGAACATCCCGCTGGGTCGGTACGGGCAGCCGGAGGAGTATGGCCGGGCGGCGGCATTTCTGCTCTCCAATGCCGCCAGCTACATCACGGGAGCGACGCTGCAGGTGGACGGTGGGCTGATTCGCGCCGTGCTGTAAGCCGCGCCGCGGGCCCACCGGCTAAGGTTGCTGCGGCGGCTCGGAAGTTTGCAGGTCTTGCACGTGCTGCTGATCGGCCTGGATTTTTTGCCGCAGCGTTTGGACCTGTGCCGTCTGGTGATGGATGTCGCTGCGGGAATATTGCTGCTGCAGCGCAACGTTGGGGTTGGAATAGTACTGCACTTGGGACAGGTTCAGCTCCCGCTGGGTCACGCTGAGGGCTTGCTGATCTAGTTGCAGTTGCCGCTGCGCTGCGGTGAACCGCTGTTGCCAAGCCTCGTGCGCCTGGGCGCGCGCCTGTTGGCGGGCCGCCGGCTGCGGGCTGGCCGCAGCGGCCGAGGGCGCTTGGCCGAACACGGAGATATGGCCGACGGCGGGTATGTTGCCATTGGTATAGACGGGTGGGCGATTGCCGCGCTCGCGGCGCGCGTCATCGGCCCGCACCCGGCGCGCCAGCCCACCGAGCGAAGGTTCCGCCGACGACGCGGCAGCCGAGTGACGTTCCGCCTGCGCGGGGGGCCGAAGACCGGCGAAGGCGCCGGACGCGAGCGCAGCCAACAATGCCAGCGTGGTCACCGCCTGCCCGCCACGCAATCGGGTCCATGTGCCCCGCATGTTGCCTCCCACGGTTGTTGTACCACAAACGGCGCGCCAGCCCTAGCTGGCCGAATGGCCAGCCGCGGCCGGGTCCGCACGCTGCACGAGCGGCAAGGTCACGGCGAAGACGGCGCCCGCGCCGCCGCCCTCAAGAGCGACGGAGCCCTGATGAGCCGCAGCGATGTTGTAGACGACGGCCAGGCCGAGGCCGCTGCCGCTGGATTTGGTAGTGAAAAAGGGAATGAAAATCTTCTCCGCTACGGCGGGGGGCACGCCCGCGCCGGTATCCATGACGCGGACGCGGGCGCAGCGGCCATCGGTCTCCACGGAGACGCGAACCCGGCCGGACGCGGGGAGGGGGCCGGAGGTCGCGGCAATGGCTTCGGCGCCGTTGCGGAGCAGGTTGAGCCAGACCCGCTTGAGCAGCAACGGGTCGGCCATAACTTGCAGCAATTCATCGGATTCGGTAATGCTTAGCTCAAACTCGACGTTTGGCCAGCCCAGGCCGCGCATCTCCTCGACGCACTCGGCGAGTATGGGAACCAGGCAAACGGGTTCCAGGTGGGCATCCAGGGGCCGGGCAAACAGGAGAAACTCGCTGACCATCTGCGTCAGGGCAGCGGTCTGCTCCACGATGCGGACGGCGTAGACGGGTTGCTCGCCAGGCGAGGGCGCGGCAGCGAGGTCGGCGGCCAGCAGTTGCGCGTACCCGGAGATGGTGGCCAGGGCGTTTTTGAATTCATGGGCGATGCCGGCCGCCATCTCACCCAAGGAGGCGAGGCTCTGACGGCGCTGCAGTTCGGTCTGCAAGGCTCGGATGGCGGTGAGATCGGTGAGCAGGCAGATCAGGCCCAGGCCATCCTCGCGTTCTCGGCCGGGCCCCAAGGCGGCAGCCGTGAGTGGGGAAAAGGTCAGGCCGAGCCGGCGGGCGTGGCCCTTAGGGGTGCGGTATTCCATCTCCTTGCGCTGCAGGGCCACGCCGGTTTCCAGCGCGCGCTGGACGAGGGCGACGGCGGGGCCGAGCACCGGGCCATCGGGCTCCTGCACTTCGGCGGAGCGAAACAGCTCGGAGGCACGGAGGCCCTGCGGGGAGGCGAACCCGAGGGCGGCGCGGGCAGCGGGATTAGCGTGCTGCACGACGCCCAGGCGATCGAAGAAAATGACCCCGCTAGGGAGATGGCTCAGCAGGTCGCGGGAGACCCGCAGGCTATCCTGGTCGCGGTGGCGGGCGTCCCGACGCAGGGCTTCCAATTCCACCTCCTGCCGCTTGAGGCGCGCGACCATATCCACCAGCACACCCGGCGGAGTGGGCCAGGTGGCCGGCAGCGAGTCCGGCCCGCCCGGCCGGCCGGCCGTCTCCGAGCGCCGGGAAAGGCGGTGAATGGCATAGATTGCGATGCCGAGCAGGCAGACCAGCGCCAACCCGGTCGTGAGATAGAAGAAGAGAGGCAGGTTAATGGGATTCATGCGCAGCGCAGCGCCCAGGGCGCAATGCAATGCAGGGTTCAGCGCAGGAGGCGGGCGGCATACCAAGCCCAAATGTCCGCACCCCAGGTCCAACTGACCACGGCCATCGCCCCCAAAAATACACCAAACGGCAAGGCGCGGTAGGCAAAGAATACGGCGGCACTTTCGCGGCCGCGGGTCAGAGCTCGGCCCCAACTGAGGTGCCGTCGGTGGCCGCGCAGGGCACGCTGGATCAAGACGGAGGCGGCCAATGCCAGGCCGGCCAGGGAACCCGCAATGGCCGCCAGGGCCAGGGTCATCAGGGCCAGGTGCCAGCCGATGAAAGCGCCGATGAAGGCCATCATCTTGACATCGCCCAAGCCCATCCCTTGGCGACCCCGGAGCCGGAAATAGCCCTCACCCACCGCCCACAGCACGCCGCCGCCGACTAGGGCGCCCGCCACCGCCGACCCGAAGGTAACAGTGTCGACAGCGGGGCCGCGCAGCGAAAACCAAGCGGCGAAACCTAAGCCGACCACCAGCCCACCCAGGGTGATCTCATCGGGGAGCTGTTGCAGATCCCCGTCGGTGGCGACCAGGGCCAGGATGGCAACCAGGAAAAAGGTGAAGCGGAGAAACTCGGCGGAACTCCCGTAGTGGCGAAAGCTCCAGTAGAAGGCCGCGCCGGTCAGGGCTTCAATGAATGGGTAGCGCGGCGAGATGCCCACCCGGCAGCGGCGACAGCGCCCGCTGAGCCAGGCATAGCTCAGCAGCGGGACGTTCTCCCAGGCGGAGAGGGTGTGACCACACGCGGGGCAGCGGGAGCCCGGGCGCACCACCGAAAGCCCGCGCGGAAGGCGGTAGATGCAGACGTTGAGGAAGCTCCCCAGCAGCAGGCCGAACAAAACGAGGACCAGTGCGCTCATAGACATCCAGGCTGTGCCCCATTGTGCCGCGTTTCGCGGCACCGTGGCGGGGCGGGAACACGGCGTCCGGGTACCTAATGAATCAGGCCGAGCTTGGCCACGGGCCAGTAGGCGAAGACGGCTTTGCCGAAGATATAGCGCCGCGCCAGGCAGCCCCAATCGCGGCTGTCGTTGGAGGCATCGCGGTGATCGCCCAGGACAAAATAATGGCGCGGCGGGACGACGACGAGAGGAAAGCTCTCATGGCTGCTGCGATAGCGGGACGACACGTAGGGCTCAAGCAACAGACGCCCATTGATGTAGACACGGCCGCGAATGATCTGGACGCGATCGCCGGGCAGACCGATGACCCGCTTGATGAAGCTCTTACGGGGATTGAGCGGGTACCGGAACACCACGACGTCCCCGCGGTGGATGCTGGTCCAGTGGTAGACGAACTTATTGATCACCAGCCGCTCATTGTTCACCACGCGGGGCATCATGCTGTAGCCCTCGACCCGAACGGGCTGATAGACAAACAGAACGATCAAGAAGGCCAGGATTAGAGACAGCGCGATATCGCGCAGCCAGCGCAGCGAGGCGCTGGGGCGACGCGGGTGCGTGAGTGGCGGGTTCGGGACAAAGCCGCCAGCCGGAGATGCGGCGGGAAAATCCACTGCCTTCCCATCTTAGAATGAGCCGGCGCCGAGCTGCCACGCCGGCCTGGCGGTGGCGCCGTTCAGGGCAGCGCCTCTTGGCGGTGGGCCCGCCAACGAGACCCGCTCCGTCGGCGCTCCTCGCTGACCGTACGACGACCGGCGCTCCGAACCGCAGGTTTTGGCTGGCCGCCTGCGCGCGAGATAGGCGGTGGGGTAGTGCCTCAGCCGCCCGATTCTGGACGGCCCCGCCACTCCACCCCAAGGTGCGCCGCTGCGCCTCGGGGACCGCGGCGCTCGCGGGGCCTGCGGCTGGGCTCTCACGGGGTCTCCAGCATGCCGCGGCGGCACGCTGGGGTGGGATGGCCGGCAATGCACGCCGGCTGGCGCTCAGGGCGTTTCCAAGTTGCCGCGACGCGATCCTAGCCTTGCTGCTCCCAAATGGCGGCGGCACACGCCACGTCCCAGATCGCCAAGCCGGTGGATTTAAAGATCGTCAAAACGGCGGGATCCCGCGGCCGCGGCCCCATGGCGAGCGCCGGGGCCAACTCTTCGACCTGATCCCAGCCGGCGGCATAAGGCGGGGCGAAGGCGGCCAGCAGGTCACCAGCCTCTTGCTGGCATTGCTGGCGACTATCCACCACAAGGCGGGCGGCGCGGCGAACGGTGGCGGCCTCCAGCTCCTGGCGCCCGGGGGCGTTGGAGCCGATGGCGTTGATGTGGGCGCCCGGTGAGAGGTCGGCATCGGCGATGACCGGCGCGCGGGCGGTGGTGGCGGTGACCACGATTGGAGCCCCAGCCAGTGCGGCGGAGGAGGAGGACGCCGGAGAGACTGCGATGCCGAGGCGCTGGGACATCTCCGCGGCGAAGCGTTCACGGCGCGAGGCGGTGGGGCTGTAGACACGGGCACGGCGGATGGGGCGCACGGCGGCGATGGCCTCCAACTGGCTTTCCGCCTGCCAGCCGGCGCCGATGATGGCGGCCTCGGCGGCGCCGGCGGCGGACAATAGCCGGGTGGCGACCCCGGTGGCGGCACCCGTCCGGAGCTGACCGAGGCGATCGGCGGCGAAGCGGGCCAGTGGCTGGCCATCGGCGGCGTCGAACAGACCCACGGTGAAGTGCGCGCCCGAGGAGCCGGTGGTGTAGATTTTGTAGCCGAGATACCAGCGTCCCCCCCGACAGACCGCGCCTTCCATGGCGTGCAAGGCGGCGGCGCCGGCCCGCACCGGCCCGGGTAGAAATAGGCGGCGGCGGGGCCGGTTGACCCCCCGGCCCGCAGCCAACGCCTGCATGGCGTCTTCGACCGCCTGGAGCGCGAGGGACATCGGCAGGCGCTCGGCCACCTCCGCTTCACTGAATTCCCGCATGGTTGGAGCCTCCTACGGCTAGCCGATCTCGACCAAGCCGTATTTTCGCTGCCAGCGGATTTGGATGTGCCGGACCAACGAGCGTTGCTCCTCCGGCGGCGTAGCATCCACATAGCGGCGGGCCTCGGTCCGAGCGGCAGCGATGAGATCCTGGTCCCGCAGAGGATCGGCGATCTCAAGCTCGGGGACGCCGCTTTGGCGTGCGCCAAAGACCTCGCCTGGCCCGCGCAGGCGTAGGTCCATCTCCGCCAGGGCGAAGCCGTCTTGGCAGGCCGCCACCTCATCCAAGCGGCGGCGCGCCAGGTCGCCGGCGCTAGAGCCGGGCAGCAGAAAGCAATAGGCGCGGCCACCGGCGCCGCCGGGTCGGGGGCGGCCGATACGTCCCCGCAACTGATGCAACTGGGCCATGCCGAAACGGCCGGCATCCTCGATCACCATGATGGTGGCATTGGGAATATCCAAGCCCACCTCAATCACCGTGGTGGCCACGAGGATTCCGATGCGGCCGCAGGCGAAGGCTTCCATCACCTGCGCCTTCTCTTCGTCGGCCAGCCGGCCATGCAGCAGGCCCACGGCGGATTCAGGGTAGACGCCCCGCAGAACTTGGACCATGCGCAGCACGGACTTGAGATCCGCCTGGGCGCTCTCCGCAATGACGGGATAAACGAAATACGCCTGCCGACCGCGGGCGAGCTGGCGGCGCACGAACTCATGGAGTTCCGCTTCGCGCTCGGGGGGCAGCACGCGGGTCACGCAAGGCAGGCGACCCGGCGGCATCTCGCGAATGGTGCTGGTATCGAGATCCCCGTAGACGGTTAGCGCCAAGGTGCGGGGAATGGGGGTGGCGGTCATCACCAGCAAATGGGGCGAGGTGCCGGTCTGGTCGCCGCCCTTGCGCAACAGCTCAAATCGCTGCATGACGCCGAAGCGGTGCTGCTCATCCACGATGACCAGCCCGGGGCGCTCCAATTGCAAGCCGCCGGCCAACAGCGCCTGCGTGCCCACCAGCAACTGCGGCGGAGCAGCGACAGCGCGGCGCGGCGGCGCGGCGCGACGGCGGGCCGTCGCACCGGTGATCAACTCGATCCGGTAGGCGCCGAGGCGCTGCCGGGCGGCGCGGTAATGTTGCGCGGCCAGGATCTGGGTGGGGGCCATGAGGGCGGCTTGATAGCCGTTCTCAATGGCGATGACCGCCGCCTGAAGGCTGACGAGGGTCTTGCCGGAGCCGACGTCGCCCTGCAGGAGCCGGCGCATGGGGTGACCCGTGGCCATATCGCCGGCGATCTCCTTTAGCGCGCGCTTTTGATCTCCGGTGGGATGGACCGGCAGCATCTCTTTCAGCCGCTCACGAACGGCGGCGGTGATGGCCATGACCGGCGCCGCTTGGCGCAGCGCCCGGCGGCGCTTCAGGGCGATGCCGTATTCCAGGAAGAACAGCTCTTCGAAGATCAGCCGGCGATGGCCCGGGGTGCGCGCCGCCTGCAGCAGCGCCAGCGACGCCCCGGGCGCGGGAAAGTGGACCTCCTCAAAGGCCGCCCGGCGGGGGGGCAGTTGCAGGCGGTCGCACAACGCCGCCGGAAGGGTCTCGGGCAGATCCGCGGAAAGCCCGCGCAGGGCATTGGCCATCAGCCAGCGCATCCGCCCCGACGACAATGCGCCCAGCGCCGCGTAGACCGGCACAATGCGGCCCAGCTTGAGCGATTCGATGCCGGCGGTCACCCTAGGGCTGGCCCCGGCATCCTGGGCCGGCGCCGCGGGGCCGGGCCGCTGGCGCAGCAGCTCGAACTCCGGCTGCCGCATTTCCATCCTGCCGCCTGCGCGCTCGACCCGGCCATAGAGGGCCAGGACTTGGCCCGGCTGGAAGCGATCGCGGAGGTAGTCGGCGTGGAACCAGGTACAGCGCAGAGGGCCGGTGTCATCCTCGGCGGTGAGGCGGAGCAGGGTCATGCCGCGGCGGGTGCGAGCCCATCGCACCATGGTCACGGTGGCGCGCACCGTGGCGGTGACCCCCTCCTGGAGCTCGGCGACGCGGCAGACCAAACTGCGATCTTCATAGCGGAACGGCAGGCGGTAGAGCAGATCCTCGATGGTTGCGACGCCATGCTGCGCCAGGAGCGGAGCCCACTTGGGACCCACCCCGGGGAGGAATTGCACCTCGGTGTCCAAATCCATGCGGCCTTTATTATCCGGCGAGGCCACGCCGCCCCTATCGGCCCGCTCCGCCCCCGCCGCGCAGCGCGGCAGCGGGGCAGGAGAAAACGGCCCAGGGCGCAGCGCGGATCACGGGGCGACTTCGGCCATCCGCAGCCGCAGCAGAGGCTCCAGCAGGTCGCCGGTGGCCTGGATCGCCGCCTCGGCGGCCGCCACCGCCGGCTCGGCGGCGGGTTCCGTGGTAATCACGAAGGAGAGGCGGCGCTTGTCCATCCCCGGCTCCTGCACCACGGAATCTATGTTGATGTCTTGCGCCGCCAGGATACCCGCGGCGCGGGCCAAGATGCCGGGGCGGTCCGCGACCGTAAGGCGCAGATACCACGGCGCGATGGGTGGAAGGGCCAGCGGCAGCGCGGGGCCGGCAGCAAAACCGGGCGGTGTGCGCGCGCCCATCCGACTGGCGGCGAAGGCAGCGGCCACATCCACTAAGTCCGCGACGACCGCCGCGCCCGTCGCCGCGCCACCCGCGCCCGGCCCGTAGAACATCTGACGGCCGACGCGCCGCCCGTGGAGCACCACGGCGTTGTTCACGCCCTGCACCCTACCCAGCAGCGAGTCGCGGGGCACCCACCAGGGCCGCACGGACAAATGGACGCCGGCGGCGGAGCGCTCGGCGCACCCCAGCAAGCGGATGACCCCGCCCAGCAGTCGCGCGTAGTGTACGTCTACGGCGCCGATGCCGTCGAGACCCTGGGTGAAAATGGCGCCCGCGTCCAGGCCGGCGCCGAAGGCCAGCCGGGCCAGGATGGCGAGCTTATCGCGCGCGTCCACACCGCTCAGATCCAGCGTCGGGTCGGGTTCGGCGTAGCCGGCCTGCTGCGCTTCCGCCAAAGCGGCGGAGAACTCCAGGCCCGCGCTCTCCATGCGCCCAAGAATATAGTTGGCGGTGCCATTCAAGATCCCCTGCACCGAGAGGATTTCGTCCCCAGCGGCGGCGGCGGCAATGGCCCGCACGACCGGCACCCCACCGGCCACGGCGGCCTCGACCCCGACTGGAAGATGCCGTTCGGCCGCCAAAGCGAAGATCTGCTCGCCATGCATGGCCAGGAGATTTTTGTTGGCCGTGACCACTGGCTTGCCCGCCTCAAGGGCCGCCCGCACCACCTCAAGAGCGACCGTCGTGCCGCCGATGGTCTCCACCACAATCCCGACCTGAGGGGAGGCCACCAACGCGCGCCAATCCTGGAAGGCTTGGGCCCGCTGGGGAATCTCATTTGCGGGCAGCGGCCGCCGACGGCAGACGGCAGCCAGGCAAAGCGCGATGCCGGCGCGGTCAGTGAGGGCCCGGGAGTGGCTGGTGAGGATCTCCGCCGCGCCACGCCCTACGGTGCCAAAACCGACGATCCCGACGCCCAAAGGTTTACCTGGGTTCATCGTCCAACTCCCGGCGTGCGGAGCCCACGGGCGGCCCAACT
>JBOGKW010000137.1:0-9940 GCA_050746205.1 Terriglobales bacterium
CATGGGGCGTTTCCGAAAACGGGCGGCGGGCGCGGTACTACCGGCTGACCGCGGCCGGACGGCGGCAGCTGGAGGCGGAAGAAGCGAGCTGGCAGCGGTTAGCGGCGGCGATCGGCGCAGTGCTGCGGGCAAAGCCGGAGGAGATCTAGACCGTGTGGTACCGGAGCCGCCGACGGCCGCGACACCAGATGGCCCGGGAGATGGCCGAGGAGATGGCGGAGCACTTGGCACGGCGGGCCGAGGCGCTCGAGGCGGAAGGACTGGCGCCGGCCGAGGCGCGGCGCCGGGCAGCGATCGAGTTCGGCAGCCTGCCACGGCATCAAGAGGCCGGCCGCGAGGCCTGGGGCGGTGCGGCATGGGACGCGGTCCGGCGGGACGCGGGCTACGCACTGCGGCAGATGCGGCGCAATCCAGGGTTTGCGGCGGCGATCATCGTGACCTTGGCGCTTGCGGTAGGGGCCAACACGGCGCTTTTCAGCACCCTGTATGCGGTGCTGCTGCGGCCGCTGCCGTATCCCCATCCGGAACGGTTGGTCACCATCGATAATTCTATTTCGCTGCCGCAGTTCCGTGCTCTGCAAGCCAAGGCGTGCGCCGCGTTCCAGGCCTTCGCGGTGGAGGGGTGGTCGGACTTCACGCTCCAGGGGCGAGGTGCGCCTCTCGATCTGCCCGCGGAGCGGGTGACGCCGGCGTTTTTCCGGGTCTTCGGTGTGCCCGCAACGCTAGGACACGTGTTCACACGGGCCGATCTAAATGCCGGCCGCCGCCACCAGGTGGTGCTCAGTTACGGATTGTGGCGGCAAGTCTTCGGCGGAAGCCGCCGGATAGTCGGCCAAGTCATCGACTTGAGCGGGCGGGACTATCGCGTCGCCGCCGTCATGCCGCCGGGGTTCCTGGCAGCGGAGGCGATCCATGACCGGTTGTGGGCGCCGCTGCCGATGAAGCCGCGATTGCGGTCCAACGATTGGGCCTGGCTGATATCGGTGGGGCGGCTGCGCGCGGGGGTTTCCTTGGCGCAGGCGCGAGCGGTAGTGGCGACTGCGCGGCGCAGCATGGTCGCGGGCGGCCACAACCGGTACCTGCCGCCGCTGCCGCTGTTGTCCTATGCGCGGCAAGTCTCCATGGGTTTCCGCCAGCCCTTGTGGCTGCTGGTCACCGCCTCCGAGCTGATTCTGCTGATTGCCTGCCTCAACATCGCCGGGCTGCTTTTGGCGCGCAACACGGGCCGCCAGGCGGAGATGGCCATGCGGGCGGCGTTGGGGGCGAGGCGGCGCGTGTTGATGCGACAGCTGATGATCGAGAGCGCCGTGTTGGCAACCATCGGTTGCGGGCTTGGGCTCTTGTTGGGCACGTGGATGCTCGCCGCGCTGCGGCTGGCGGCGATCGCCGCTGGCATGCCGCGGGTGCACGGCGCGGTGATGGGCGGAGTCACCTTGGCGTTCGCCGCGATCCTGTTGGTGGCAACGCTCGTGTTGTTCGGCCTGCTGCCCGCCTGGGAAGCTTCGCGCGTGGATTTGCACAGCGCGGCGCGGCCGGGGCTGCCGCCACGGCGGCAGCGGCGGCTGCGGGAAATCCTGGTCGCCGCCGAGCTGGCGTTGGCGGTGGCGCTGGCGTTTGGCGCGGGGTTGCTGCTGCGGAGCTACGCGAGCCTCACTTCCCTGCCCCTAGGATTCAATCCACATCATCTGCTTACGCTTTCCACCCGCGTTCCGCCTGGACCGCCGCACGAATCCGCCGCCCACCTTCAGGCGCGGGAAGACATATTCGCAAATGCCGCGGTGCGGCGCCTTGACGCGCTGCCCGGCGTGCGCGCCGCCAGCGTTGCGGGCTATGCACCGTTCGGTGGTCTGCAAGTCGGGTTTGCCAACCCGCCGGGCCGCCGGCGTGGAGCGGAGACCCTATTCAATCAGGTCGGACCCGGCTATTGGCAGGCACTCGGGGCGCCGCTGCTGGCCGGGCGGGCTTTTGATGCTGCCGACCGCCCCGGAGCACGGCCGGTGGTAATTGTCAGCCAAACGTTAGCGCGGCAGCTGTGGCCAGGCCAGAGCCCGCTGGGTCGGCAGTTGACCCAGGCCGGCGGGCCCAAGAAGCCGTTTACGGTGGTGGGCGAGGTGGCCAACACCATGCAGTTTGGCCCGATCGGCGACTCCGCCGTTGGATTCAACATGTTGGCGCAGCCCGCTCTGTATATTCCTTTTGGCCAGAGCGGCGCCAGCGGTTTCTCTTTCCTGCTGCGGACTCGTGTCGCGCCCGCAAGTTTGGAACCGGCGGTGCGAAAGGTCTTTCGCCAGCTGAACCCCACCGAGCCGGTCACCGGCATGCTGACGATGGATCAGCAGCTCGCGTCGCTGCTGGCCAGTCACCGCCTGTACCTGGCTTTGCTGCTGGCGCTGGCGGTGCTGGCCCTGGCCTTGGTGGTGGCGGGTGTCTATGGCGTGACGCAATTTGCGGCGGCGGCGCGGACGGGCGAGATGGGTATTCGCAAGGCCCTGGGCGCGGAGGAGGCCGAGGTACTGCGCCTGATTTTGGGCCGGTCGGCGGCTGTGGCGTTGGCCGGGGCTGTGACCGGCGCCGGGCTAGGATTGGTGCTGGCGCGATTGTTGACGGGATTGCTGTATGGGGTGAAGCCGGCGGACCCGCTGACGCTGGCAGCCACGGCCGCGCTGGGGTTGGCCGTCGGGCTGGCGGCGGCCTATGGCCCAGCGCGGCGGGCGGCGCGATTGGAGCCCATGGCGGCGTTGCGGTGCGAATAGGCCAGGGGCAGAGCGGTGGGTTCCACGCCGCGAACCTGCATCCGCTATAGTTGCGGCCATGAGGCTAGGGTCAGCGGCGATGGCATTGCTGTGCGCTCTCTCGGCGGCGGCGCAGACGCGGCCCCTGCCGGCGCCGCCGGATACCTGGCTGGCGCAGCGCCTCAATTCGCGGCAGGTCATGGTCTACTTTGCCTCGGCTGATTCCAGTTGCGGGCGGAGTGGCCGCGAGATTCCTTCCTCCCGCGCCCACGCGTTGTTTTGGCCGATGGCGATCAACGCGTCGGATTTGGCGGGCTACTGGAGTTGCCTGAGAGCGCAACGGATGCCGCCGCCGTATCTTCCACCAGCCGATTGGCAATTGGGCGGGCGTTACCGGCTGCTACTAGGCGGCGGCGCGGCGGTCGGCGTCACGCTGACGCATTTCGCCGAGTTCTCGGGCGGGCTCGAGGCTGATGCGGGTGCGGTGGCGACGGTCGAGCCAGACGGGCTAGCCCGCTTTGACGCCAGCCGCACGGACATGTTTTTGATTCAGCCGGGACAGCCCACCGCGGCGCAGCAGGCGGCGGAGATAAATCACGGGATGTTTACGCCGCGGCTGTCCGCCAGCCGGCGGGCGGCGATCACCCGCCTCCTGAACGCCGCCATGCTGGCGGCCCTGCCGGGCTGGCGGCGGGATGAGATCCAGTTTTTGCGGACCGGTCCGCATAGGACGCCGGACGATACCAGAATGTGGCGGTTCTGGGCGCGGATGGATCGGGCGCTAGCGCGCGGGTCAGGGCGGGTGAAGTTTGATGTGCAAGCGGTGCGGCTGGGGCCGGAGCACGCGCGCTATCGGGTGCGGGCTGCATGGCGGGTGGAGGGGGAGGCGGCGGGTCTGCTGGTCGCATGGTTGCGGCCAGGAGGCCCGCCGACCGTCGTCGCAGTGGACGCGTCGCCGGGCCGGTTGCTGAGGGTGCCGCAGATGTTTCCCCACGGCGAGCCGCTGTCCCACGCCCGGGGCTACTGTGGGCGGTTATCAAATGTGGTTTGGCTTTCGAGCGAGCAAACCGGCTTGCTGAGGTTTGACGCGGGGTATGAGGACGTCTTCGAAATCCTCAGCCTGTGGCGCCACGGTGGACCGGCGCCGACTGCCCTCGGGGTAGCCGATGGCGGCTAACGGCCTGGGATAAAGTAGGGGGGCGGAGAACCTCACCTATGAGATCTGCTTTCACGCTACTGTTAGTGACCTTGCTACTGCTGCCGATATCGGCGGCGGTCAAGAGCAAATCCCCGAAGATCCCAAAACCGCTTGCGGTCAAGACGCACGCCACGGTGATGATCCATGGCCAGAAGCTAGCCTATACGGCCACCGCCGGGCGGCTGTTGCTCTACGACGCGAAGCATAAGGCTACCGCCAGCGTCTTTTACATCGCCTATACGCTCGACGGCGCCGACGCCAGCCAGCGGCCGATCACCTTCGCCTATAACGGCGGGCCCGGCGGCGCCTCGGCGTTGGTGGATATCGGCGGGTTCGGACCGCGGCGGATCGCGTGGCCGGCGCCGGGCAGCACGGCGGGCGAGCTGCCTCCGTACCAGTTGGTCAACAACGGCGACAGCATCTTCAACGCCACCGACCTGGTATTCATTGATGCCGTCGGCACCGGCTACAGCCGCATCGTGGGCCAAGGCAAGCCGAAGATGTTCTACGGCATCGCCGCCGACGGCCAGGCCTTCGCGCAGTTCATTCGCCGCTACGTGGCGCAAAACGGGCGCTGGAACTCGCCGAAATTCCTGCTTGGCGAAAGCTACGGCACCACGCGCAACGCCGTGGTCGCCGAGGACCTGGTGCGCCAGGGGATGTATTTGAACGGCGTGATCATGTGCTCGACGGTGCTGGACTTTCCCACCGTCGAGTTCACCCCCGGCAATGACATGCCGTATGACTTCTATCTGCCGTCCTATGCGGCCGTGGCTTGGTATCACCATCGGCTACATCCGCAGCCGGCGAGCCTGCCGGCTTGGGTGAAACGGGCGGAAACCTTCGCCGCCGGATCCTATGCCCAGGCGCTCTACCAGGGCTCATCGCTGCCGGCGGCGCAAAAGCAGGCCATCGCTACACAGCTGAGCCAGTTCACCGGCATTCCCGCGGCGCTGTGGCTGAAGGCGGATCTGCGGATGAAGCTCTCCCTGTTCATGCGCCGCCTGCTGGGCCCCACCGGTCCCATGACCGGCCGCTACGACGGCCGGTTCACCACGCTGGAATTGCAGCCGATCCTGCCCTTCCAAGGCAATACCGCCTCCGGGGCCACGACTTCGGCGATTTGGGGCGCGCTCAGCGCCACCTTCGATCAATACGTCCGCCAGGATTTGCATTACCCCAGCCATCGCTTCTATCAGCAGCTGAACTTTGCCGTGAACCGGCAATGGAAATGGCAGGCGGGCGGCGATCTGCGGGCGGAAAACGTGGCGCCAGCGCTCGCAAGGGCCATGAACAACGACCCGGGCATGCAGGTGATGTTCAACAACGGCTACTTCGATATGGCCACTCCCTTTTTCGCCACCCATTACACCATCACCCACATGGGCTTGCCGCCACAGTTGCAGTCCCACATTCACGTCGACTTCTATGACTCCGGCCACATGCTGTACCTGAACCCCCAAGCGCTGGCGCAGGTGCAGCGGAACATGGATGCCTTTATCCGCGCGGCGGACGGAGGACGATAGGGGTGCGTCGCCAGGTACTGGAAGTTTGCCCGCAGGGGAGTCCACAGGCGGCGTTGTACGGGCTTGGGAAATCGCCTAGCTTGGGCTAATAGGAGGGCAATCATGGTGAATAAAGACGA
The DNA here is from genome assembly GCA_050746205.1 of Terriglobales bacterium. GTDB lineage: Bacteria > Acidobacteriota > Terriglobia > Terriglobales > SCQP01 > JAKAUF01. The sequence continues at coordinate 5,576 of JBOGKW010000137.1, forward strand.
GGTGAAAGGGACGGGCAAACGGATCAAAGGCAAAGCGCGGCAGGCGGCGGGCAAGCTTCGCGGCGACCGGGGGCAGCAGTTGCGAGGGATCGGCGACGAACTGGAAGGTAGTGCACAGCAGGACGTGGGCAAGGCGAAGGAAGAGATCAAAAAAGAGCCGCGGAAGCGGGCTGCGTAGCGGCATCCCCTCATTCGGGGGATTGGAAGTTAGGACCGGTGGGGTTAGGGTCAAAAGCGTTGACGGCGCTTGCAGCTGAAAGCTGCCGAAAATGCGACTTTTGGTTTGCGGGCGCTGCCTGACGCCGCCAATTTGGCGTGCATCCGAGTTCGGCAAAGGAGCACCCCTTACCATGCCTGTTCAGACTACCGATTTTGTCCCTGTTGATCGCCTGGAATCGGAGGTGCAGCGCCGGCTGGCCGCCGAACGGCAACGGCTGAATGCCGCCGCCGGGTTGGGCGAACGCGAGCAGTTCCACCGCCCCGTGGAAAGGGCGTTCGTAGGCGAAGAACGCAGCCGGGTGACGATCCTGTTCGGCGGCTTGACGTGGAAGCACGAGGCGCTGATTCAGGCGGCCTTCCAGGGCAACGGCTACAACTGCGTGGTGATCCCCACGCCGAACGTCGCGGCGTTTCAGCTGGGCAAGGAGTTCGGCAACACCGGCCAGTGCAACCCGACGTATTTCACCGTCGGCAATCTGATTCAGTATCTCCAGGGGCTGGAAAAGCAAGGCATGAGCCGGCAGGACATTATTGACCGGCACGTGTTCTTCACCGCCGGGTCCTGCGGGCCGTGCCGCTTCGGCATGTACGAGGCGGAGTATCGCTTCGCGCTGGACAACGCGGGGTTCAACGGCTTCCGGGTGCTGCTGTTCCAGCAACAGGACGGGATCAAGGCGGCCAGCGGGGAGCCGGGGCTGAAGTTCACGGTGAACTTCGGCATGAGCGCGCTGAACGCGATGCTGATGGGGGACGTGATGAACGACCTCGTCTATCAGATCCGGCCGTTTGAGACGCGGCGGGGGGAAACCGACCGGGTGTTCGAGGAAACCATCTTGCAACTGGGACGGTTGCTGCGGGAGCGGAAGGCGTTCGAGTTGGGCGAGCACAACAATGTGCTGGCGGGGCTGCTGCGGAAGAACCGCAAGGTGAAGGACACGTTTAGCGTGCTCCTGAAGGTGCTGGACCATCTGTACGGCAAGGAGCTATACGGGGGCTTGCGCGAGGCGCGCGAGCATATGGACAGCATCGAAGTGGACCGCACCAAGGTGAGGCCCGTGGTGAAGATCACCGGGGAGTTCTGGGCGCAGATCACCGAGGGGGACGGGAACTTCCACATGTTCCGGTTTTTGGAGCGGGAAGGGGCGCAGGTGATCGTCGAGCCGATCGCCACCTGGGTGGCGTACATGATCCATCAGGTGCGGATGAACGCGGTGGCGCGGCGGCGGGCGGACGCGCCGCATCCGGACGCGGCGTGGTATCAGTTCCGGGAGCGGCTGGCGAATGAAATGAAGTTCCGGCAGAAATGGCTGGCGCTGGCGGCGGGGGAAGCGATCTGGAACCACTTCTACCACCGGCTGACCAAGCGGCTGGGCGGGATCACGCATCATCTGGTGCCGCAAAAGGAGCTGGCGGAGCTGGCGCAGCCGTTCTATCACCGCCTGGCGCGCGGCGGTGAAGGCCATCTGGAAGTGGGCAAGAACGTCTACTACACGGTCAACCACATGTGCCACATGGTGCTGGGCCTGAAGCCGTTCGGCTGCATGCCGAGCTCGCAATCCGACGGCGCGCAGTCCGGGGTGGTCAACCGATACAAGGAGATGATCTATCTGCCCATCGAGACCTCGGGCGAAGGCGAGGTCAACGCCCACAGCCGGGTGCAGATGGCGCTGGGCGAAGCCAAGGTGAAGGCCAAGGCGGAGTTCGCGACCGCTCTCGCCGCCAGCGGCAAGAGCCTGGAGCAGATCCGTGAGTATGTCGGCGAACACCCCGAGCTGAAGCGGCCGTTCTACCGGGTGCCGCACCGCGAGGGGATCGCCGGCACGGCGGCGCAGTTTGTGCTGCACGTCTCCGATCGCATGGACCACGACGCCGCATGGTGGCGGCGGGCGCGGATCGTGGTGCCGCGCGCGCACGCGGCGGCGGCGCGATAACACCTCAGCGGCATGTCTACCGCCAGGCGGTGAAGGCAGGCAGCAATGCCTGCCGCACCGTCCGGCTAATTGGAGCGAGAAGCTAAGGAGGGGTGATGGCAGAGCGACCGGAGGCGAAGTTGCTGGTAGGACTTGACGTCGGCTCAACAACGGTAAAGGCGGTGGTGGTCGAGCAGGCCACCGACCGGGTGATCTGGAGGGATTACCAGCGACATGAGACCAAGCAACCGGAAAAGACGCTGGACTTCCTGGAGCGCATGGAGCGGGAGGCGGGGATCGCGCCGGGTAGCTGCCGCGTATTCCTGACCGGCAGCGGCGGCCAACCGCTGTGCGAGGCGATCGGCGCCAAGTTCGTGCAGGAGGTCACCGCCGTCTCGCTGGCGGTCGAGAAGCTGCACCCCGAGGTTTACTCCGTCGTCGAGCTTGGCGGGCAGGACGCGAAAATCATCGTCTTCAAGGACGACGAGGAGAGCGGACGGAAGAAAAAGATCCCATCGATGAACGACAAATGCGCGGGGGGAACCGGCGCGGTGATTGACAAGATCAACGCAAAGCTCCGGATTCCCGCCGAGCAGCTCTGCCAACAGGGCTACCGTGGCATCAAGCTGCACAAGGTGGCGGGCAAGTGCGGGGTCTTCGCCGAGACCGACATCAACGGCCTGCAAAAGGAAGGAACGCCGAACGACGAGCTGATGGCGTCGCTGTTCGAGGCGATCGTGCTGCAGAACTTGACGGTGCTGACGCGGGGCAACACGCTGCGGCCGCACGTGCTGCTGCTGGGCGGGCCGAACGGCTTCATCCGCGGCATGCGGGAGGCATGGCAGGCCAACATTCCGCGCATGTGGAAGGAGCGGAAAGTGGAGATTCCGGCGGGGGCCAAGCCGGAGGATCTGATCAAGGTGCCGGAGAACGCGCAATACTACGCGGCGCTGGGGGCGGTGGAGTTTGGCAAGGACGAAGACCCGGAGGTGGGGGCTTATTTGGGCTCCGCGCAGCTGAAGAACTACATCGAGCACGGACGGCAGGAAGAAAAGCTCAAATCCGGCAGCCGCGGACTGATCGAGAGCGAGCAGGAACTGGCGCGGTTCCGGGAGAAATACCGGCGGGTGCCGTTCACGCCGGCGCCGCTTGAGTCGGGACAAGTGGTGCGGGCGTTCGCGGGCGTGGATGGGGGGTCTACCTCGACCAAGGGCGTGCTGATGGACCAGGGCGAGACGATCCTGTTCAAGCATTACCAGCTGTCGAAGGGGAACCCGATTCAGGACACGATTGACGTGTTCGAGGGGCTGCGGGCGCAGGTGGAAGCAGCAGGCGCGAAGCTGGAGATCCTCGGCGTGGGAACCACCGGCTATGCCAAGGATATTTTGCGGGACGTGCTGCAGGCCGACGTGGCGCTAGTGGAGACGGTGGCGCACACCGAGAGCGCGCTGCGGTTTTACCAGGATCCCCACGTCATCGTGGACGTGGGTGGGCAGGACATCAAGCTCATTGTCCTGAAGGAGGGGCGGGTCAAGGATTTCAAGCTCAACACCCAGTGCTCAGCCGGCAACGGTTATTTCCTGCAGTCCACGGCGGAGGGGTTCGGGCTGGAGGTCAACAAATACGCCGACCTGGCGTTTTCCGCCCAGGCCATGCCGATCTTTGGTTACGGCTGCGCGGTCTTCATGCAATCCGACATCGTGAACTTCCAGCGGCAGGGATGGCGGGCGGAGGAGATCCTGGCGGGCCTGGCGGCGGTGCTGCCGAAGAACATCTTTCTGTATATCGCCAACATTCCCAATCTGGCGAAGCTGGGATCGCGGTTCGTGTTGCAAGGGGGCACACAGAATAATCTGGCGGCGGTGAAGGCGGAGGTGGACTTTATCCGCAGCAGCTTCCGGGGTCATGGCGAGCCGGAGATCATCGTGCATGAGCACTGCGGCGAGAGCGGAGCGATCGGCGCGGCGGCGGAAGCGCTACGGCTCTACAAACGGGGCAAGCGAACCAGCTTCATCGGCCTGGACGCGGTGCGGGCGATCCAGTACCGGACCACGCGGAACGAGAATACGCGCTGCTATTTCTGCAAGAACAATTGCCTGCGGACGTTTATTGATATCAGTAGCGGCTCCCAGGACGTGGTGCCGGTCGCGCAGTTGGGCAAGAAGGAGAGCAAGGTGCCCATGCAACCCGGCGAGCAGCGGCTGATCATCGCCACCTGCGAGAAAGGCACCGTCGA
>JBOGKW010000138.1:0-9931 GCA_050746205.1 Terriglobales bacterium
GCGCGACACGGACGGTGGTGCTCAGCAACGCCTATTGGCGCCGGTGGTATGGCGGACGGCGTTCGGTGATCGGGCGGACCCTGGTTGCCGATGGCCAGGCGCGGGAAATCATCGGCGTGTTGCCGGCAGGGTTTCGCTTCCTGGACTATGGCCCACGCGGCCTTTGGCTGCCGCTGCGCTTTGACCGGGCGCACGTCTATTTGGGCAACTTCAGCTATGACTCGATCGCCCGGCTGAAGCCGGGCGCGACGCTGGCCATGGCGCGGGCCGACCAGGCGCGGATGGAACAGATCGTTTTGCGCCGCTATCCGGCGCCGCCGGGCTACAGCAAGCAACTGTTTTACAACGCCCATATCGGGCCCATCGTGCAGCCGCTGCGGCGGGAGGTGGTGGGCGACGTCAGCACGGTGCTGTGGATTCTCCTGGGCGGCATGGGGCTGGTACTCCTGATCGCCTGCGCCAACGTCGCCAATCTGACGTTGGTCCGCGCCGAGGGGCGGCAGCAGGAGCTGGCGATCCGGGCGGCTTTGGGCGGCGGCCGGCGGCAGTTGGCAGGCGAGTTATTGCTGGAGAGCGTGGTCTTGGGCCTGGCCGGGGGCGTGCTGGGGCTGGGGCTGGCCTATGCCGGACTGCGGCTACTGCTGTGGCTGGCCCCGAGCGGGCTGCCGCGTCTGGACAACATCGGGCTGCACCCCTGGGTACTGCTGTTCTGCTTCGGCGCGGCGTTACTGGCGGGGGCGCTGGCCGGGCTGCTGCCGGCGCTGCGCTACTCGCGGGCGACCGGCGCGCTGCGCGAGGGCGGGCGCAGCCTAAGCACCAGCCGGCAACGCCATCGGGCGCGGAACATCTTGGTGATGGCGCAGGTGGCGCTGGCGTTCGTGCTGTTGATCTGCGCGGGGCTGATGATCCGGAGCTTCGCCGCGCTGCGGCACGTCAATCCGGGGTTCCGGGATCCGGCGTCGTTGCAGACCTTTGGGCTTTACCTGCCACCCAGCGACATCAAGGACAATGCGGCAGTGCCGCGGGCCGACGCGGCGCTGCTGCAGCGGCTGGCCGCGCTGCCCGGCGTCTCCGCGGTGGCGATGGCCTCCACGCTGCCGCTGACCGGACAAAACAACGTCAATCCGGTGGTGGCCGCCGATCATCATTACGCCGCCAACACGGTGCCGCCGCTGCGAGACTTCAACTTCGTCTCCCCCGGCTATTTCCATGTGATGGGCATTCCCTTGATGGCTGGGCGTGACTTCACCTGGGCGGACAACCTCGACCGGCGCGACGTGGCCGTCATCTCCGAGAACTTCGCCAAGGAGTATTGGGGCGGCCCGGCCGCGGCACTGGGTCATCGCATCCGCAGCGGCAGCGACGACGCCTGGCGGCAGATCATCGGCGTGGTGGGCGACGTGCGGGCCCAGGGCCTGGACCATACGGCCGACAGCGACGTGTACTGGCCGCTGGAGATGGCGCAATTCATGGGCGACAAGGTCCACGTCCAGCGGTATGAGCACGTGGTGCTGCGCACGCCGCAGGCGGGCTCCAGCGCGCTGCTGGCCGAAGCGCGCAGCGTGGTGAGCGGGGTGGATCCGAACGCGCCGCTGATCTCGCCGCGCACCATGGCGCACTTCTACCGGCGGGCGCTGGCCCGCACCTCGTTCACCCTGGTGATGCTGGCGATCGCCGGGGTGATGGCGCTGCTGCTGGGCGCAATTGGGCTGTACGGCGTGCTGGCCTATACCGTCAGCCAGCGCCGGCGGGAGATCGGCATCCGGCTGGCGCTGGGGCAGGAGCCGAAATCGGTGGTGGGGATGATTCTGCGCCAGGGCCTCCGCCTGGCGGCGGTTGGCATAGGGCTTGGGATCGTGCTCGCGCTAGGGGCGGCGCGATTGCTGGCCTCACTGCTGTTTGGCGTGCGGCCCATGGATGCACTGACCTACCTGGCGATCATCGCGGCGCTAGGCGCGACGGCGGCTCTGGCTAGCCTCGGCCCCGCCCGCCGGGCGGCAGGCGTGGATCCGGCCGAAGCGCTGCGGGCGGAATAGGCGCGGAGCGCGCGCCGCGCGAGCAGGCCGTTAGGGCTGAAACCCGCGGCGGCTGACTGGTAGAATCGCGGGGTGCCAGCGACGCCTCCCCCCGCCGTCCTGCCGCCGCCCGGAGCCGCGCGGCGCCGCCCTGGACGGCGCGACTGGCTGCTGCGCCTGACGCTGCTGGCGGTGGTGTTGGGGGCGGTATTGACGGTGGTTGAGGGGGCGCTGCCCGTGACCGCCGGTCCCTACGCGACGGTGCTGGGCGTGCCGGCGGCGGCGTACTACCAGGTCTTGATTCCGCTGCTGGCGCTGGTGGCCGTAGCCGGGGCCCTGATCCTGGACCGGCAGCCGCTACTGGGGTTGCTGCTGTTGTTGGGCGGCACGCTGCTGGCGCTGCGCGGCGGCGGGATGTATTTGGCGCCTGCGGCGCTATTGGGCGCGGCCTGGGCCGTGTGGCGGCACCGCGCGGCGCGAGCGGCGCTGGGGCTGGTGCTGCTGATCCCCGGCGTGGTGGCGGGCTATTACGGTTTGGCGGCGGCGATCACACGGCTGAGCGGCGCGCCGCTGCCGGGACTGCCCGCCGCGCTGAGCCCGCCCGGACGCTGGGGCCAGTTGGCGCTGCCGTTGGCCATGCTGTTGGTCGGCTGGCTGGGCGCGGTGCTGCTGCTCAGCCGGCACGAACCGGACGCGTAATCCCCGACCGGGAAGGTGCCGGCGGGCCGGCCGCCCGACGCGGCGCGGCTACAGGCCGGGCATCCAACGGCGGGCGTTGTCCGCGTAGACCTGCGCTAGCACGTCCGGCGGCAGGCCCAGCCCGGAGATGCGCCACCGGCCTTGGCCGCTGCCGTGCGTGGGGTAGGGGAAATACTCGTCCTCGGTTTCGAGAAAACGATAATAGAGGCGGTACATTTCCAGGCTCGGCAGGAGGTCGCTGCCGAACAGGATGCGTCCCGGGTGGCGGAGGAACAGGGCGCGGGCGGCGCGGGGCTGGCGGCCCAACTCGGCGGCCCGCGCGGAGAGGTCCACGGCAAAGTTGGGGAACCGGTCCAGCCAGGCACCTACGCGGGCCAAGTCCTCCGCCGCCCCGCCCATGTGGGCGCCAATGAAACGAGTCCGGGGATGGCGTGCGAGCAGTCGCTCCTGCTGTTCCAGGATCCCCTCCCAGGTGGGAAACCGCGAGTCCCCCGGGGCGGAATAGAAGCTCCAGTCCGGATGCGCGGCCAACTCCTCGAAGCGTTCGTTGCGGGCGTCCACGGGGTTGAAAAACGCGGCCGGGTCGCCGAGGTGAAGCACGACCGGAATGCCCAACGCCGCGGCCTTGTCGAACAGCGGGGCGAAGCGGTCATCATCGGCGCGCAGCAGGCGGCCATCGGCATCGCGCGCGCGGAGGCCCAGGTCTTTCCAAACCTTCAGGCCGCGCGCGCCGTTCGCGACCTGCCGCTCCAGCCATTCCACCATCGCGGCAATGCCGCGGCCCTGCGCCCAGCCGTCCCAATCCGCCAGGACGAACAACAAGAACCGGCCCGCAGGGGCGGCACGGTGGCGAGCGAAGATCGCATCCAGCTCCGCGCCCTTGGCCAAGGAGATGTTGACCATCTTCTCGATGCCGGCATGGTCCATGACCCGCACCACCTGATCCAAGGACTGGGAGTCCACATGGCAGTGGGCATCAATGGTAGGCGCCGCTGGGCGCGCTACTTCATGCACCGGCACGCGGAGGCAAGGCTGGGGATGGTAGTCCGACAGCGGCAGTTCCACCCGTGCGGTGGCGCTGACCATGGCTAAAAACGGGTCGGAACCGGGCGGGGAAGGCACAGGGCATTGTAGCCGCAGGGGTCTCGAAGGCCAAAACCGGCAGGCGTTTGGTCCTCGACCTGGCGCTCAGGCCCGCACTTGACTGCAACCCTGGCCGCACGTACAGCATCTACTTACGTGGGGCCGCCCGGTGCGGCCCGGGAGTCCTAAGATGCTGAGCCGGTTCGCCACCTTCGTCGGTACGCTCACCTGCTCCCATCATTGGGTTCGCGCCCGATGGGAGGACGGCAGCTACGGGCTGCGCTGCGAATACTGTTCCAAGCGGCACGCGCAGACCTGGAATCAGATTCTTGCACAGCCGGCCAGTCCGCCGCCCGTATCCCGGCCAGTCGCGCGGCGGACCGCCCCCACGGCCAGCGTGGCGCCTGACCCGGCCCCGCGAGCGGCCTAGCGCGCAGCCGGGATCGTTTGGATCGAACGCAACGCTCCGCCCAGCCGGGCAGGGCTCGCCTGCGGTGCCGAGGGTATGCTCCTGGCGCGGCAGGCGAGGGGGAGTTGCGCCGCAGGGGCAGTGAGTTGAACGTTGAAATAATCCACTTGGATCGGTTCGCCGGGCCTCACCACCAATTGCACGCGCAGCGGGAGGCCGCCGAGCGCCGGCGCGGACCAGGCAGTGAAAACCCGCGGCGGCCGCCTGCCGCGGCGGATGGTGATCTGCACAATGCGCACCGGCTGGCCGCGCAGCATGGCCCGGCCGACAAGCTTGCGGCGGATGTGGCCGCGCCATAGAAAGGGATCGAGGCCGGGCGGCGGGCGGAAGGGCGCGGACACGCAGGCACCGGCGGACAGGCGGTAGGCGCGGCGTCGAGCCACATTGAACCAGAGGACGGCTTGCCGCGGCAGGCGCACGCGTAGCCAGCGCCCGGAGCGCTGGATGGACATGGCCACCGGGCTGAGCGTGGGGCTGGCGGTCCGCATGCGGGCCGTGAACTGGCGCTGGGGGAAAGCGCTGCGGGGACGGTTCGGCGTGGTGCGCGGCGGCCCGCCCAGCGCCAGCAGCAGCAACCCCATCGCCCGCGAGATCATCGCCCCGTGCATGGCCATCGGCCCCCCGCTCCTAAGCTCTAGCATCGCGCGGGATGCCGGCCGCCGCCACTGGGCGATCCGCCCCGACGGGCGCCATTGCTAAAATCAGCCATGCCCGAGGGGCCGCCCGCCGGGGCGCCATCCACTACCGACCCATCCGCCGCTACGCCGCGGCGCGGTCTGGCCCTTCACCGGCTGGGCGGCGCCGCCGCGCTGATGATGGCGGCGGTGATGGCATCCCGTGTCATCGGCTACGTTCGCCAGGCCTACATCGCCTGGGCCTTCGGCGCCAGCAAGCAGACCGACGCCTACAACGTCGCCTTTACCATCCCCAACTGGCTCAACTATCTCGTCGCCGGCGGCGCGCTCTCGATCACCTTCATCACCATCTTCAGTCCCTACCTGGCGCAGGGAAAGGAAGAGGAGGGCTACCGGATCTTCTCTATCGTGGCCACCTTCATGGCCCTGGCCTTGACGGCCGGCGTGGTCCTGGGGGAGATCTTCACCCCGCAGTTGCTGCGCCTCTACGTGCCAGGTTTCACGCCGGCACAGTTGGTTTTGTGCGCCCGCATGACGCGCATCCTGCTGCCGGCGCAGTTGTTTTTTGGCATCGGCGGACTCATCTGCGCCACGCTCTACGCCCGCGGTGTGTTTTGGCTGCCCGCCCTGGCGCCGCTGTTTTACAGCACCAGCATCATCTTTGGCGGCGTGCTGCTCTCGCACTGGCTGGGCATCACCAGCCTGGCGGTGGGCGCGCTGGTGGGCGCCGGCATCGGGCCGTTTCTGTTTCCGCTGTTCGGGGCCAAACGCGGCGGACTGCACTTTCATTTCGATTTTCATTTCCGCGATCCCGCCTTCGTGCACTGGCTGAAGTTGACGCTGCCCTTGATGGTCGGCGTCTCCCTAGTCAGCGCCGACGACTGGATCATGCAGCCGCTGAGCGCCACCTTTCATGGCGCCATCACCGAACTGGTCAACGCCAAGCAGTTGATGCGCGTGCCGACCGCGGTGCTGGGGCAGGCGGTAGGCCAGGCCACGATGCCGTTCTTCGCCTGGTTGGTGGCCGAAAACCGTTGGGATGAGCTGCGCGAGACGCTCGACCGCGCGGTGGTCAAAACCGCCACGGCGGCGGTCCTGGCCACCAGCTATTTGGCGGCTCTCGCGCTGCCGCTAACCGAGGTGGTTTATTTGCGCGGCAAGTACACCGCCGCCGAAGTCCATTGGACCGCGGTGTATTTGGCTATTTTCGTCATTTCCTTGGCGTTTTGGGCGGTGCAGGGATTGTATTCGCGGGCATTCTATGCCGCCGGCGACACGCTGACCCCGATGCTGGCCGGAACCATCGTGACCGCGGCGATGATTCCCATTTACATCGTCCTGGCTCACCGGTTCCGGATCCCGGGGCTGGTCGTGGCCTCCGACACCGGCATGATCGTCAACACGCTGGTGCTGGCCTGGCTCTTGCACCGGCGGCATTGGCTGGGGGCCAAGCTGGCGCGGTGGCGGCAGTTGCCGGCGGTGGTGGCGGTGGGCGTGCTGGCCGGCGGCGCTGCGTTTCTGTTTGCCCGCCAGTTGTCCCCGGCGCATTATGCCGGAGTCGAGGTGCTGGGGCTGGTGATTGCGGCCTCGGCGATCTGGCTGGGGCTGGTGATTCTGCTGAGTTGGGCGTTTGGGCTAAAAGCGATGCTGGCGGAGGCCTGGGGCCTGGCGCGGCGCGCGTTTGCCAAGATCACGCCCCGTGCCGCCGCCGCCAGCTAACGGGCGGTGCAGGCCACGATCGGGCGTGGGCTGCAGACCGCGGCGACACAGGCTGAGGCCTATTTCACGCCGGGCCCGGTTGCTTTGGCGCAGCGTCAGCCGCCCACCCAGGCGTAACCCGCTGGCCTGTACCGAGGAATTCCTGCTCACGGCGGCAATCACGCCGCGTCTCAATGCCATCGGCACACTGGGTCCGATGAGGCACCGCCTTTTGGCTGGCGGCGTTCGATTTCCATGTATGCAATGAGCACCGTGCGGGGAGATTTGGGCTATGCGCTGCGCCAGATGCGCCGCGCGCCAGGGTTCGCTATCGCCGCGATCGTGATTCTGGCCCTGGGGATCGGGGCCAACACCGCGATCTTCAGCGTGATTGACGCGGTGATGCTCAAGCCGCTGCCGCTGCTGCGGCCGGGCCAGCTGGTGGTCATCGAAAACGGCCCAGGATTTCCGTTGAGTGGGCCGAATTTTCTGGACATGCAGCGGGAGAACCACGCCTTCCAGGGGATGGCGCTGTACACGTCCGGCGAGGATTTCAACCTCACCGGCGCCGGGCGGCCGGATCACGTGACGGCGATGGCGGCGGAGGCCAATTTCTTTTCCGTGTTGGGCGCGACACCCATGCTGGGACGGACGTTTCTGCCCGGCGAGGACCGGGCGGGACGGGACCAGGTGGCCGTGCTGAGCTACGGCCTGTGGGTCAGCCGCTTTGGCGCCGAATCGAGTGTGGTGGGACGGGATATCGAGCTCAACGGGCGGAAATATTTGGTCGCGGGCGTGATGCCGCCGTCATTTCATTTTCCGGTGCAGGCCCAGCTTTGGGTGCCCAAGGATATGAGTCCGGCAAAACTGCCCTGCCGCGGCTGCCACCGATACATGGCCGTGGGGCGGCTGAAGGCCGGGTTGACGCCGCGGGCGGGGCTGGCGGACTTGCAGCTCATCGCCAAACGGCTCCAGAAGGAATATCCCAACGCCGACAACGGCGTGAAGGCCTGGCTGATGCCGCTGCACCAGTGGGTCGAGCGCGGTGCCGGCTCCTCGCTGATCCTGATGCTGTGGGCGGTGGCCCTAGTCCTGCTGATCGCCTGCGTGAACGTGGCCAATCTGCTGCTGGCACGGGCTGCGGGGCGGCAGAAGGAAATGGCGGTGCGGGCTGCGCTGGGGGCGGGACGGGGGCGGCTGATCCAGCAACTGCTGACCGAGAGCGTGCTGCTGGCGCTGATCGGCGGGGCGATCGGGGTGGGGCTGGCGGAGATCGGGGTGCGGGCGATGGCGGCGATGAAGGGGGCGGTGGTGCCGCAGCCGAACCCGATCCGGATTGATCCCATGGTGCTGCTATTCACCCTCGGTGTGGCTGTGGTGGTGGGGACTTTGTTTGGCCTGGCTCCGGCCTGGCAGCTCTCGAGCACCGATGCCAATGACGAACTGAAGGGCGGGGCTGGGGCGACGGTGAGCGCCGGACGGAGGCGGAGGTGGCTGAGCGACGCGCTGGTGGTCGCCGAGATGGCGATCTCGATGGCCTTGCTGGTGGCGGCGGGGCTGCTGCTGCGGAGCTTTATTGCGCAGCAGAACATCAACCTTGGGGCGCGGCGGAAGGGGGTGCTGACGGCATGGGTGAATTTGCCCGCAGCAAGCTACGCTGGCCAAACCCAGCAGTTCGATCTGGCCCACGCTTGGCTGGCGCGGGTGCGGGCGCTGCCGGCGGTGGAAAGCGCGGCGATCACCGACCGCCTGCCGCTCTATGGCGGCGACAACGGGATCATTACGCTCTATGGCCAGCCCGCCAACCACAACGATGCCGACAGCAACGGCTGGGTAGAAGTGCATGGCGTAACGCCGGGATATTTCCGGGCCTTCGCCATTCCGTTGCTCCGAGGGCGGCGGCTGACCGAGGCGGATGTGAGCCGGTCGCTGGCGCTGGACAACGAGATGACCCGGCTGCTGGGGGCCAACCCGAGCCAGTTGCCGAAGCCAGGCAGCGCGGCGGCGCGGGCGATGGAGGCGGCGGTCTATCCGGTGGACATCAACCAGACCATGGCGCGGAAGTTTTGGCCGCACCAGAATCCGCTGGGCAAACGCTTTTCCTACATCGGCGAGGCGGGGATGTGGCTTCGGGTGGTAGGGGTCGTCGGCGACACGCGCCAGTGGGGAATCCAAACGCCGCCGCGGCCGGAGGAGTTTCAAGCGTGGGATGGCAGCCCGGGGTTTTGCCTGGTGCTGCACACCGGCCTGCCGCCACTGGCGCTGGAAGGGCCGGTGCGGCGGGCACTGGCGGGACTCGACGCCCGTTTGCCGCTCTACCAGGTGCGGACCATGAACCAGCTGGTGGCGGAGCAGACCGGACAGGCGTCGTTTTTGAGCTTGATGGTGGGGCTGTTTGCCGGGCTGGCGGTGGTGCTGGCGGGGGTGGGGATTTATGGGGTGATGTCGTATTTGGTGGCGCAGCGGCGGCGGGAGGTGGGGATTCGGCTGGCGCTGGGGGCGGATCGAGACCATGTGCTCGGCCTGGTGCTGGGGCGGGGACTGCGGCTGGCGGCGGCGGGGATTGTGATTGGCGGAATCGGGGCGGTGTCGGCGGGAAAATTGCTGGCCGCTTTTCTTTACGGGGTCAAGGACGGCAATCCCGCCACGCTGGGGGCGGCCGCGGTATTTCTTTTCCTGATTGCGCTGCTAGCCTGCTATTGGCCGGCGCGGCGAGCGGCGGGGCTGGACCCTGCGGTGGCGCTGCGGGAGGAGTAACGGGCCCGGACGTTGGGTTCCGGCGCAGTCCGGGCGCTAGCCCCAATATTCGACAGTGGTGGTGCGGGTTTCCTCTAGGCGGATACCCAGGCGCAGAGCGGCGGGTAGCTGCGGGCGCAAGCGGCGCCAAATCCATTCCGCCAGAGCCTCGGCGCTAGGATCGGGCAGCAGGGCGTTGAGCTGGGAGTGGTCCAGTGGCGCGATCACGGCTTCCGCCACCAAGGCCTTCAGTTGGCGGAGGTCGTAGAGCATGCCGGACGCAGCCCGCTCACCTTCCAACCACACCGTCAGGTCGTAATCGTGGCCATGGAGTTCGCGGTCGTAGCCGTCGTCTTGGGGAAAGCTGTGGCTCGCGTTGAAACGGAAGCCACTCTTGCCGAGGCGCCATACAGCCATGCAGCTACCATACAGGCAAGCGGCCCCCGGGCCCGAGGCGCGAGGTCCTAGAAGAGGTCACGGCCGGTGGCGGGATAGCGGTAATTGGCGATGGTCGAGACGACCCCAATGGTGATGTAACCGCCCTCGAACCAACGGGCCCAGCGCGGGTGGCCGGTTCGGTAAAGCACATAGGCCAC
>JBOGKW010000139.1:0-9733 GCA_050746205.1 Terriglobales bacterium
GCCCCCACTGCCGGTGACCCCGGGCGGCGGCGGGCAGGCCGACGACCACGGCAGGCTGCCCGCCGAGTCGGTGCAACAGCGCGGCGAAGGCCGCCAGCAATACCATAAATGGCGTGGCCTGGGCCGCGCTGGCCGCCGGCGCCAGCCCGGCCCACAGCTCCGCCGGCAAGGCGAAGGACTGGGCAAGGGCAGCAAAGGGGGGCGCGGCGGCATCGCCGCCCAGGTCCAGGCGGGGCCACTCGCCGGCGAAATGGCGGCGCCAAAAGTCTCGGTGCTCGGCCGTTCGCTCGGCGGTTGCGCGATCCCCACCGGCGCGCTGCCAGCGGGCGAACTCGGCATAGGCCGGAGCGGACGCCGGGGCGGGAAGCGGGGTGCCAGCCTCGGCGGCGGCGTACAGGGCGGCCCACTCCGGCAGCCAGCGCTGCCGCAGCGTGGCGCCGTCAAAGATCAAATGGTGCAGCGTGAGGTACAGCGCCTGCCCTTCGGGCCACCGGGCCCAGCGGGCGCGCACGAGCGGGCTTCGGGCCAAATCCATCGGTGCGCCGGCGTCGGCGGCCGCCCACGCTCTGGCCTCGGCCTCACTCGCGGCGTCGCCCACCGCGAGCACCAGGGCAGGCGGGGCGGCGGCAACGCGCTGTTCCGGCGCGCCGGCAACGACGGTGAAGGCGGTGCGCAGAATCGCATGCCGGGCCATCCAGCCCGCCAGCATCGCTTGCAAGGGGCCCGCCTGGAAGCCGCTCTGGCGACGCAGCGTAATCGCCTCCTGGTACAAGGCGGCGGCGCCTGCCCATTGACCGTGCACCCAAATCTGTTCCTGTTGCCAGCTCAGCGGAGCCGCGACGGCTGCGGCCATCTCGCGCTGCGGCGAAGTGGTACTCACCTTCGCCTCTGACGCGAGCAATTCGCGCTGGGTTTTCAACCGACGCTGGGTGGGGCCAGCGCTCTTCGCGCTTTGCTACCTTCGGAGGGCCAGTGCCAAGCTAGCCCGCCTGCGCCGAAGGAGGAACGGGGGCCAGCAATTGCTCTTTACGGTAGACGAGATCGCCCACGTCGTAGGTGGCCAGCTCGAATCCGTGGCCGTGGGTGATGGCGTCGGTGGGGCACGCCTCGACGCAGTAGCCGCAAAAGATGCACCGATTGTAGTCGATGTTATAGACGGCGGCGTAGCGCTCGGCGCCGCTAATGCGCTGCTCGGCGGTGTTGTCGGCGGCCTCAATGTAGATGCAGTTGCTCGGGCAGGCGGCGGCGCAGAGGAAACAGGCCACGCACTTTTCCAGTCCGTTCTCATCTCGCTGCAACACATGGACGCCGCGGTACCGCTCCTCGAAGTGCACGGGCTCGTCGGGGTAAAACTCGGTCACCGCCGGCTTGAACATGTTCTTGAAGGTGACGCCCATGCCTTTGGCGATGGCGATGGCGTCCTTGACCGGAGAGCCCATAACCTCATTATAGACGGGGCCCGCGCAGCGGGCGGTTGCGGTCCCGCGCCGACGCGGGCCCATGGGGCGGGCTAGACTCAAAGACATGCGTGCTGATCTGCGGGCTCCGCACCAACTGCGCCCGGTGAGCATCGAGCCGGACTTCCTACCCACCGCCGAGGGTTCAGCGCTGATTTCGGTGGGCCACACCCGCGTGCTGTGCGCGGCGACGATCGAGGACACGGTGCCGGGCTTTCTGCGCGGCCAGGGGCGGGGCTGGCTGACGGCGGAGTATGCCATGCTGCCGCGGGCCACGCTGACGCGCACGCCGCGTGAGGTGGTCAAAGGCCGCGTCTCCGGCCGCAGCCATGAGATTCAGCGGCTGATCGGCCGGGCGCTGCGGGCGGTGGTGGATTTTGGCCGGCTCGGAGAGCGGACGCTGATTGTGGACTGCGACGTGCTGCAAGCCGATGGTGGCACGCGCACGGCGGCCATCACCGGGGGCTTTGTCGCCGCCGCGCTGGCGCTGGAACGCATGCGGCAGAACAAAGCCCTGGCGGCAAGCGCCGTGCGGGACTATCTCGCGGCCGTCAGCGTGGGCGTGGTGGCGGGCGAGGCGGTGCTGGACCTGAACTACGCCGAGGACTCTCGCGCCGACGTGGACATGAACATTGTGCTCACCGGCGGCGGCAAGTTCGTCGAGATCCAGGGCACCGCCGAGGGCGCGCCGTTTGACGAGGCGCAGGCGGCGGCGCTGCTGGCCCTGGCGCGCCAGGGCATCACCGCACTGATCGCGGCGCAGCGGCAGGCGCTGGAGCAAACGTGCGGCGCGCCATTGCCGCTAGCGGCGCGGCCGTGAGGATCTGGCTGGCCTCCAGCAACCCAGGCAAACTGCGTGATTTCGCAGGCCTGGCGCCGGCGCTCGAGATGGAGTTGCTGCCGGAGTTTGCGAACCTGAGGCCGGTCGTCGAGGACGGAGACAGCTTCGAGGCCAACGCCAGCAAAAAAGCCGCCGAATACAGCCGCGCCTCCGGCCGGTCCGACTGCGTGCTGGCCGACGATTCCGGCTTGGAGGTGACGGCCCTGGGCGGCGCGCCGGGTATCTACTCGGCGCGGTTTGCCGGCCTCGGCGCCAGCGATGCGGCCAACAATGCGCTCCTGTTGGGGCGCCTCGCGGGCATCCCAGAGGACCGCCGCCAGGCGGCGTTTGTGTGCGTGCTGGCGGTGGCCCGCCGCGGCGAAGTGTTGGCCAGGTTTCACGGGCGGGCCGAAGGCACCATCCTGGCGGCGCCGCGCGGCCAGTTCGGCTTCGGCTATGATCCGCTGTTTTACTCGCCGGCCGCGGGTTGCGGCTTTGGGGAACTGACGGCGCAGGCCAAGGCACGGTTCTCACACCGCGGCCAAGCCGCACGGGCGCTGCTGGCCTGGGCGGCGCGACAGGCTGCCGACAAGCCCCGCTAGAAGGCGGCCGGCGGCGGGAGACCCACCGGGCACCCCGCGTTCCGCCCGCGCTGCGGCTCAGCCGCCCTATTCTGGACGCTCCCGCTGGTCGCTGCGGCCGGGCTTCGACGGCCGGCAACGGACGCCCGCTGGCGCTCGGGGCATCTCCAAGTTGCCGCGACTAGCGGCCGGGGGCGATCTGAAAGCCGGGTCGGCCATCCAAGGATGCGCCGAGGACCACGCCGGCGGCCTCCAGCGCGGCCAACAAGCCACGCAGGCGGCTGCGGGAAAACAACGGGCCGAAAAATGCCGCCAGATCGTCTTCAGTCGCCGTCACCAGCAGCCAAAGGAGCTTGGACAGCAGGGCGGCGGCGGCGTGGTCGCGGGGGCTATGATCGAGCGCGGCTCGGGCGGCGGGAAAGGCAACGGAGACCGGCGTCCAGAGCGGATCCGCGACGCTGCCGCCAACCCGCACGATCTGTAACGCTCGCGCCAACTCTCCACCAGCGGCGAGGATGGCCAGGATGGAGGTGCGTTGCGGTCCGACGGCATCGCGCAGTTGCCCGGCTGTGAGCGGCGGCGAGGCCCATAGTAACGCGGCCACCTGACGAGCCAAGGGCGAAGCAGCGGGCAACGATGGGGGGAGCGCGGGGCGGCCGGCAGTGGCGGGCTGGTCCCGTCGGCTGGCTGGCAGGCGCCCAGCGCGGCAGAGGTAGGCGTCGGCCAGCAGTTCCGGGGGCAAGTAGACCAACGCCGGCCCGAGGGCCCGCACCTCGCAGATCTGCCGCGCGGCGATGAGCGCCTCGAGCTCGGCGGCGATGACGGGCAGCAACTCCGGAGCGACCATCGCCTCCAGCGCCGGCAAGCCCCACTCCGGCGCATGGGCGAAGGTGGCAAAACCGACGGCGGCCACAAATTCCCCCACGCCACCCGGGCCCAGGGACGGGCAGCGGCGCTGGCGGGCTTGCTGCAATTCCTCGTGGGTCATCACCGCCTCCGGCTAGCGCTTGAACGCCCGTTGAATCTCGCGCAGCGAATAGTGCACCAGCACGGGGCGGCCATGGGGACAGGTCATGGGAAACCGAGTAGCGGCCAACTGGCGCAGCAGCCAGCGCATCTTCTCCGCCTCCAATGGCATGTTGACTTTGATGGCGGCGTGGCAGGCCAGCGTGGCGGCCACCCGCCCTTGGCGGCGCTCCACGCTGGCGCGGCGCCATTCCGCCTCGTCGGTTTCCAACAGCTCGGTCCAAAACGCCTCCACCCGATCCGCCGCCAGTCCGGCGGGGGCGGCCTGCACGGCAACGGTGCCGCGGCCGAACGGCTCGATCTCGAATCCGGCGGCGCGCAGCTCGGGGGCGACCTGGTCGAAGCGCACCCATTGGCCCGGCGGCAGCGGCAACACCGCCGGCAGCAGCAGCCGCTGGGATGGCGGCGGCTGGGCGCGGCTATGGGCGGCGCGCATTTGTTCGAGCAGTTGTTCGAAGAGCACGCGTTCATGCGCGGCATGTTGGTCCACCAGCCAGAGGCCGCGGGGGCTGGCGGCGACGATGAAACTGGCTTGGATCTGGCCGAGCGCCTCCAGGCGGCTGATCTCCTCCCCTTCCGTCGCCAGCGGCTCGGAGCCGAGCCAGTCCGGGCCGCCGCCTCCGCGCCGAGCGCAGGCCGAGCCCTCCGCCATGGGCGCGGCGGCGCTTTCGGGCGCCGGGCTCAGCGGCAAGGGCAAGGGCCGTGGCGGGGGCAGGGGCGGCGTCAGCGCGAAGCGCGGCGCCAACTCCGACCAGCGTCTGGCAATGGGGTTGTCCTCGCTTCTTTCGGCGGCAGACGCCGGCGAGGGCGCGGGGCCTGCCGGCTCGGCCGCGCGGGGCTCGCCCTCCGCGCCTGCGGCCGTTGCCGCCGCGGACGCGGCTTCCAGCCGCCCTTGTTCAAAGGCGGCCAAATCGGCCCACGCCGCGGCACTGGGCCGGGCGGTGACCTGGCGCGGCAACGCCGGCACCGGGCGGGCGCGGCCGAGCGCGCCGCGAATGGCCTCGCGCACGGCGTCATGCACCCACTCTTGGCGCCGGAAGCGCACCTCCACCTTGGCGGGATGCACGTTCACATCCACCTCGGCAAACGGCAGGTCCAGGAACAGCAGCACCATGGGGTGAACGCCGTTGGGCAGCAGATGGCGGTAGGCTTCGCCCAAGGCGTGCTGCACCACGCGGTCATGCACAAGGCGGCGGTTGACGAACGTGAAGACGGACTGGCGATTGAGCTTCTGCACCTCGGGCGGAGAAACAAAACCGTAGACCGCTAGCGCCGCGGGTTCGCCGCCTGAAGCCGGCAGCGGCAGGGGCACGGCGGCGGCGACCTCAATCAGACTTTCGACCGCGGCCACGCCGAAGAGTTGCCGCAGCCGCTCGCGATGGCTGGCCGCAGGGGCGAGGCGGAAGATCTCGCGTTGCGGGGTGTGCAGTTCGAGGTGCAGTTCGGGATGGGCCAGCGCATAGTGCGAGGCCAGAGTGGCGATATGGCCGAGTTCGGTGGCCTCAGTCTTGAGGAACTTGCGGCGGGCGGGCAGGTTGTAGAACAGCCGCTCGACGGTGACCGCGGTGCCGGCAGGCAGGCCGGCGGGCTCAATCGCCTCCACCTTGCCGGCGGCGACGCGAATGCGGGTGCCCGCGCCGGCCGCCGTCGCCGTCTCCAGGGTGAAGCGGGAGACGGCGGCGATCGAGGGCAGCGCCTCGCCGCGAAAGCCCAGCGTGGCCACCGCAACCAGATCCTCGGCGTTGCGCAGCTTGCTGGTGGCATGGCGCTGGAGCGCCAAGCGCGCGTCCTCGGGCGCCATGCCGTGGCCGTCATCCACCACGCGCAGGCGCTGCGCACCGCCGCCCGCGACCTCGATGCGAACACGGCGGGCGCCGGCGTCGAGGGCGTTCTCCAGCAGCTCCTTAGCCACCGAAGCCGGTCGCTCGACCACCTCGCCTGCGGCGATTTGGTTGGCAACCTGCTCGGAGAGAATGCGAATAGCCGGCATGGAAGAGAACCCGGAGCCACGGCGCGGTCGGCCGCTTACAGGGTGCGGATGCCCAACTCGCGCAGCTGCGCGGCAGCGACCTCCGAGGGCGCCTCCGTCATCAGATCCACCGCCCGCGCGGTCTTGGGAAAGGCGATCACCTCGCGGATCGAGCGTTCCCCGGCCAGGATCATCACCAGCCGGTCCAGGCCCAACGCGATCCCGCCGTGCGGCGGCGTGCCGTAACGCAGGGCCTCCAGGAAGAAGCCAAAGCGGCGCCGTGCCTCCGCTTCGTCCAGGCCCAGCAAGGCGAAGATGCGGGCCTGCAGCTCGGCTTGATGGACGCGGATGCTGCCGGAGCCCAACTCCGTGCCGTTGAGTACGACATCATAGGCGCGCGCCTTCACCTCGCCCGGCGCCGACTCCAGTCGGCCCCAGTCCTCCTCCCGCGGCGAGGTGAAGGGGTGATGCGCCGCCGCCCAGCGCCGCTCCGTGCCGTCCCACTCGAACATCGGGAACGACGTCACCCAAAGGATGCGAAAATCGCGCGGATCGAGCTGCCCATGCCGCTCGGCAAAGCGCTGGCCCAGCGCTAGGCGCAGGCCGCCGGCCTCGGCCGCCAGCTCGTGGGCCGCGAGCGCCACCGTCCCTGGCCCCGGATCCGGTGCGCCGACCAGGGCGAGCAGATCGGACTCGCCGCCGCCATCGCCGGCGAAAGCCGCGGTCAGGCGGGCGGTGGAGTGCGGAAAGGCCTTGGCAATGCGCCCAAAGTCCTCGAAGAAGCGGGCGCGTCGGCCTTCGGCCAATGGCCGCAACTCATCCCGCTCCCGGCGCGAAAGCGCGCCCACTTTGGGAATGCGGAGGGCAAAGAGCGGCAGGGCGGGATCCAGGCGCAGTTGCGCCAGATCGGCCGGGGAGAAATATTCCCGCGCGTTCCGCATCGGCGGCAGGCGGAGATCGGGCTTGTCGGTGCCATAGGCGGCCATCGCCTGTTCCCAGGTGAGGCGGGGAAAGGGCAGCGCAATGCGCTCGCCGGCGGCGGCAAAGGCCGCGGCCAGCATGCCCTCGACGAGCTCATAGATGGCCTCCTCGCGCGCGAAGCTCATCTCCACGTCAATTTGCGTAAACTCCGGCTGGCGGTCGGCGCGCAGATCCTCGTCGCGGAAGCAGCGCACGATCTGAAAGTAGCGGTCGCAGCCGCCGATCATCAAGATCTGCTTGAACAACTGCGGCGATTGCGGCAGCGCGTAGAAGCTTCCGGGCTGAACGCGGCTGGGCACCAGGTAGTCTCGCGCCCCCTCCGGGGTGCTGCGGCCCAGAAACGGCGTTTCAATCTCCAAAAACCCCTGCTCCGAGAAATAGCGGCGGATGGCAAAGGCCACCTCATGGCGTAGCCGCAAGTTGGCTTGCATTCGCGGGCGGCGCAGGTCCACGTAGCGATGCTTGAGCCGGGCATCTTCGGCCAGCGGGCCCTCACCTTCCAGCGGAAACGGCGGCGTGCGGGCGCCATTCAAAATGAAGACCTCGCGGCCAAGAACCTCGACCTCGCCCGTGGCGATAGCGGGATTCACCGTTTCTGGCGTCCGGCGCACCACCTCGCCCCGCACCCCGACGACGTACTCGCCACGCAACTCGGAAGCCTTTTGATGTGCGCCCGAAGCCAGCTCCTGGTTGAACACGACCTGGCAGAGTCCGGCGCGGTCGCGCAGGTCCACGAACAGCAGCGAGCCCAGGTCCCGCCGGCCGTGCACCCAGCCCAGCAGGGTCACGGTTTGACCGGCATGCTCGGTGCGAAGATCGCCGCAATAGGCGGTGCGCGTCAGGCCGCCGAGGGGTTCCCAGGCAACAGCACCGGCGCCCGTATCGGCGCTGGGGGATGTGGGGGTGTCGTTCATCGGTCGTCCGTTCCGTGGTCCCGGGCCCAGGGCTCAAGCCTGCCACGGCCGCCGGGCTCGGGCGGGTGGGCGCGGAGGTGGCGGATTTCGGTGTTGGCCCAATGCGCCAACAGCACCAGAACAATGATCTCCGGCACGATGGCGTTATACAGCAACGAATTGACTACCAGCACCGCCAGCCAGCCCAGCCGCGCAGCCAGGGACGTGCCGTCGGGCGGATTGCGGTAGGCGGCACGCGGGCGGCCGATCAAGCGACTGAAGCGGGCATTCAGAACCAGCAGCCCCAGGGCGCCGGCAAAAACGACCAATTTGGCGGTCCAGGGTTCGTGCTGAGCGACCGCTTCCATTTGAGCCCAACTGGGGTGACCGTTTAGCGGGAGCTTCGCGGCGGACTGCTTCAACGCCGGTCCCAACAAAATCAGCGTGGTCAGCCATACCACCGCCAGCACGATGATGCTGCCCGCGATGAACCCGCGGCGTTCGGACCCCAGGCGATCGGCCGTCAGCGGCCCGACCGGTGCGCGGGGACCGGCGCTCATGGCGCCACCTCGGCCATCGCCGCGCCCAGGTGCTTACCCAAAGCCGTCGGGGCCAACTCCCGCTGCTCGCCGGTGGCGAGGTTGCGCAGCACCACCACGCCTTTGGCCTGTTCGGCCTCGCCCAACAGGGCGGCATAGCGGGCTCCGCGTTTCGCCGCCAACTCCAGCGATTTGCCCAGCTTCCGCCCGCCGTCGCCGACCTCCGCCGCCAGGCCACATCCGCGGGCCTGGCGCGCTACCGCCAAAGCCGCGGCAGTCATCGCCGGGCCGACGGGAATGATGTAGACATCCACCCGCTCCTCGGCCGCCAGGCCCGCCTCCGCCTGCATGGCCAATACCCAACGGTCCTCGCCCAAGGCGAAGCCGATGGCTTCATCAATGCCCGGCGGCGAGTCCGGGGCGCCCAACGCGCGGGCCAACCCATCGTAGCGTCCGCCCCCGAGCAGGGCATTCTGCGCCCCCAAGGCGCCATGGACGAACTCGAAGGCGGTGCGGTTGTAGTAGTCCAGGCCGCGGACCAGCCGCGGCGCCAGTTGGTAGGCGATGCCGCCCTGATCCAGCAACCCCAGCAGCGCGGCGAAGTGCTCGCGGCAGGGCGGATCCAGGAAAGCGTCCATGGTGGGCAGCGCTTCGATGATGGGCTGATCGGCGGGCACTTTGCAGTCCAGCACGCGCAGCGGATTGGTCTCCATCCGCCGCTGGCAGTCGGCGCACATCCGCGCGATTACCGGCCGCAGCGCGGCACGCAGCGCCTCCTGGTAGCGGGCACGGTCGGCGGTGCAGCCAATCGAGTTCAGCCGCAGCTCGGCGCGGAGGCCGCAGCGGGCCAGCAGCAGGGTCAGCATTTCCAGCAGCTCATAATCCACCGCCGGCGCGCCGCCGCCCAAAATCTCGGCGCCGATCTGGCTGAACTGCCGATACCGGCCCTTTTGCGGCCGCTCGCGGCGGAACATGGGGCCCATGTAGTACAGCCGCGTCAGCCCGGGCCGCTCCCACAACCGATGCTCCACGTAGGCACGGACCACGCTGGCGGTGGCCTCCGGCCGCAGGCTGAGCCAGCTTTGGTCGCGATCCTGGAAGGTGAACATCTCCTTGCCCACAATGTCGGTGTCGCCGCCCACGGCGCGGGCAAACAACTCGGCGGCCTCCAGCACCGGCGTGCGAATCTCGCCAAAGCCGTAGCGGCGGAACAACTCGCGCGCCTCGGCTTCCAGCCGACGCCACTGCGCCGTCTCCGGCGGCAACAAATCCCGCATCCCCTTGATCGCGCGAATCATTCCGCTCCCGCCGGCGCCGAACGCCCGGTCAGATACTCCTCCTTATAGCGCAGATAGTTGGCGGCGTGGCGGGCGATCATCGCCGTCTCCTCCGCCGTCACCGCCCGCTTCACCCGCCCCGGCAGCCCCATCACCAGCGAGCCCGGGGGCACCTCCATCCGTTCCGGCA
>JBOGKW010000140.1:0-9668 GCA_050746205.1 Terriglobales bacterium
CCACGCAGCGCGGCAAGTAGTGCGGCATCACGCACACCGTCGCCGTCTCAAACGCCAGCGCCAGCCGAATGCCCGCCTCCAGTTCCAGGGTGGTCAGCACCGGGTTGACCAGCGAGTGGTCAATCATCCCGGCAATCTCCCGATAGCTATAGTTCTCCGTCATCATGGTTCACCATGCGCCTATTTAACACCCGTTTCGCCAACCCCGGGTGACGGGCGCGCCCGTTCGCGCCAGCTCTAGAGAGCCCGCCGTGGGCAGGTCCCGGGGTTCCGCAACGCGCCGACAGCGCGCCCTGCCATGGGACCAGCCGGAGCGCGCGCAGAGCCGGCCAAAGGGCCTTCTACCGCCCCGCGGTCGGCGCGACGGTTAGTAGTGAGGCGGCTGGGACTCGACTTCAACCGTCGCAAGCGCGCCCCAGCCTGTTCAATTGGATGGCATGCGCCCCGATTGCCCGAGTCGGCCAGAATGCCGCTTTTTCGGGTTAACGGAACAAAATGGGAACAACCGAGCTGCCTGGCTGCCCCACGGTGCCAATTGCGTTTCGATCCTGCGGGAAACTTCGGCGCGGCCCGCGGGCGATGATGGACCGCGATGCCCCGCGCGATGCCGTTGTCCGATTTTCGCGCCCGCCGTAGGATTCTGCTCCGCTCTGATTTCGCGCTGCCCGGGAGCCCAAGCCCGCGGCAGCGCAACAAGATTAGCGTCACCGATTGGTTCAGCATCGTTGCCCTGCCCGATGACGTTGCCATCCAAACGAGCGGCCTCAACGGCGGAACCCTGTCGCAACTTCACGCCCTGTGGGGCGGATGGATCGAAATGGCGGGCCTCCGGCCCGGTCCGATGTGGCACGTGATGCTTGATGCCGCCGACGATTTCCAGGCAGGGGTCTACAATCTCATGGTCGGGTACTACCGCCTGTCCGCCGCTGCGCTCAGGAGTGCCCTGGAATTGTGCGCCATCGGCGCCGCCGCCCGGCCTGCCGCGCGACGCAAGGATTTTAAGGGGTGGCGGGAGGGCAAGATTGAACTTGGTCTAGGCTGGGCGGCCGACCGCCTGGCTGGCGCAGAGGATACCCTGGACGGCCGCCTGGAGCAGCAGGTCCAGGACAGCCTCTTCCGGCGGAGGGAGGGGAGTCGCGACGGTGGTGCGGTGCGGCGCCTTTTCAGGCGCCTGTCCGACTACGCTCACTCGCGGCCCGGCTTCACAGGCGCAGAGTTGCGCGGGGGCAGCAATGGGCCCATTTATGTTCCCAGTACGTTCGACATATTGGCCGGAGAGTTCTTTAATACCTTTGCCGCGGGCTGCGTGCTCGCGATGGTCGGCAGGCCCCACCTGATCCCGCCCCACGATTTTCAAGCCCTCCTCCGCGACGGGAGTCGCGTCAGCAACGCGACGTTCCGCGGCGCCTTCGAGTTATTGATGGCGGGACGCGCGCGGCCGCACGGCGCCGCCGCAGCGAGGGGTGCGCCTCCTGGCTGGTAATTTCTTATAGGCCCCTTTGAGCCCCGCACCCCCGAAAATGGCCAACGGGCAATTCTCGGGGCTTTTTGTTCCCGGGCTGATCCCATACGGGTAGCCGCGCCGGCGGCTTCCGCTGCGAGCCTCGAGGCGGCGGTCGGCCACCGCGATTACGCGCCCGCCCGACCGCCTTCGCGGTGCCTACGGCGTCGGCGGTGCCGGGCGCCGCCTACCCCGCGGCGTGCCCGCCGCCGGCCGTGCATCTCAACTCCAGCGCCAGCTTGACCCTCTCCGCCAGATCACTCGGGAACAGAAGCGGGAGGCTCGGGCTTGGCAGGTCTGCCGGATGGATCAATTGCAGCGCCAATCCCTGGCGACCTGGGCCGTAGAGCTTGTAGCCGAACCCGGGGGACCGCACGTCCTGCGTTACACGAACCTCCCAGCCAGGATATTTGGCAAGAACCGGCGCCAAACAACGCTCGATTTCGGCCGCGTTTTGGGGTTCCGGTGGCTGGAATGAAATCTGGGTCACCGACCCAGTTTAGCACTTGGCATCGCGTCCGCCTTAGCTTGTTTCTACCGGATAGCTCTTCGGGCTTTCCGAAGCCTCTCCGCTCGGCAAGGAATTCCTAGGCCGCCTGCCGCCGGGCGTTATTGCCAGCAGGGAAAGCCGAACGCCGCAGCCGAATTTAATCCGCCAACGCGAATTTCGGCGGCCCAAAATGCGCTCGTCTCAGCGCCAATTCCGGAAATCCGCCGGCTGCAATCGCGTCAACTCCAGAACCGCCGGCGTCAGCGCTGCGGCGGCGTACACTCAGTCCCACCGCGCCCCATGGCCAGCACCTCGCCCGCCCACGTGCCCAAACCTGCCGTCCGCCATGCGGGTTGGGTGCCGCTGCTGCCCTTGGTGCGCATTGGCCTCATCGCGGGCTCGCTCGACATTGGCGAGAGCCTGATCTTCAATGCGGTTCGCGGTATTACTCCGGCAATGGTGTTCCGCTACATCGCCAGCGGGGCGATTGGCCTGGATGCTGCAGTGCGCTGGGGCTGGCCGGCGGTGGCGCTGGGCGTCATCTGCCATTACTTCATCGCCACCGTTTGGACCGCAGCCTTGTATGCCGCCAGCCGCCGGCTGCGTTTTCTGCGTCGGCGCCCGGCGCTCTGGGGTCCCACCTATGGACTGATCGTCTATGGGTTCATGACCTACGTCGTCCTGCCGCTGTCGCGCGTGCCGCGGCTGGGGCCAAGGCCGCTCGCCGGCTTCATCAGCCTCATCCTGGCATCGCTGTTTTGCGTGGGCCTGCCAATTGCCTGGCTCGTCGCCCGCGGCCGGCAGCTCAACGGATGATCATCGGGGCCGAGGCGCGCCGGAAAAAGCGCGACAGGAACACGGTCCACTCCGACCCTGCACCCGAAGCGACGGGCACGACCTGGAGGATGCCAAACGCCTGGCTATGGATGGGGTGGCCGCGCTTTTGCCTACCTAGAGGAATTCGATAATTCGATCCAGCCCTGTTGGACGGCCTCGTCGCATGCGGCCGTAGCATCGGCATCGGCGTCCGCGCGTGTCGAGTGGCAATAGAGTTCAGCCAGATCGTTGTCTGCGTCGAACGGGGCGGTCTTGAGTACGCTGCCCTCGAAGATGCGAACCTCACATTGCCCGTCCGCCGGCTCCAGCGGGCCCAAAATCATGATCTGCCGATACCGCCGTGGGATGCCTCGGTAGAAAACCCGGTTGCCAAGGACGACCGCGCTCATCCTGGAGCCTCCCGATCCGAAGAGATTTTCGCTAACGGAACAAAACGGAACAACGCCAGTTCAGACTGTATCGGCCAATGCGTTTACAACCTTTTCGCGGCAGCTTGGAGACGCCCCGAGCGCCAGCGAGCGTCGGTTGCCGGCCGTCCCACCCCAGCATGCGCTACTGCATGCTGGGGACCCCGGCAAAGCCCAGCCGCAGCGACCCCAGGGTCCGCAAAGCGCAGCGCCGGGGTCCCCAGCGCGCAATGGCGCGCGCTGGGGTGGAGCGGCGCGCTTTGGGGCGGGACCAGCAGGAGCGTCCAGAATAGGGCGGCCGACCGCGGGTTGCGAGCCGTGCAGGTGTGAGGCGGCTGGGACTCGAACCCAGAACCCTTGCCTTAAAAGGGCAATGCTCTACCATTGAGCTACCGCCCCATAATTTGGGGATTGCGCCGCGAAGTTGGGTGCGTCGGCGTCCTCCCATCATATCGCGGCCGCGGGAAAACGCTCCGGGCGGCGGTCGTCCTGGCGGCGGCCTTCGCCGCGGACATCGACATCTTTAGTTCGGCTTCCACCCGGCCGGCACGGCAGCCCGGCCGGCTCCTACCGAAGCCCTGCCCTGCGAGCGAAATTTGCGCGAGAAACCGTGGAACTTTCCTACCGAACTGATCATAATGCAGACTAAATGGTGAGTGCTAGGGAACGGGTCGTGCGACTCCGCGTCGCGAGTGGGGTGACTGTGGTCCTTTTCGCCGCGGCGCTGTTGGCCGCCTGCGGTGGGGCGCGCAGCGCGCCCGCGGCGCAGCTTGCATCCGGCGCGTCCGACGGCGTGGCCATCTCCGCGATGGCGCCCAACTTGGCGATTGAGGGCGGCCCTGCATTCACGCTCACGGTCGCCGGGACGGGCTTCACGAGTCAGTCGGTGCTCAAGGTCGGCGGCCAAGGCCTGAGCACGCACCTCGAGGGCAACGGCAGCCTGCAAGCCACGGTCCCGGCCAGCGCGGTGGCGCGGCGCGGAGACCTGCCGGTGACCGTCAGCGGCAGCGCCCCGGCGACGCTACACGTCGTGCCCAGCGGCGTGGTCTCGCCGACCCAGAATCCCCTGGTCGCCGACTATGCCTTCGGCGCGCCCATCGGCGCGAACGTCTCCGTGGAGTTCGGCGTGGACGGGGTGAACTATCCCTGGCCCACGATGGCCCAGGCCATCCCCGGCGGTGGCGGCCGGGTGAACGTGCTGGTGGCGGGCATGCAGGCCAACAGCGAATACCACATGCGGGCCGTGATCGCGCTGCCCGACGGCGAGACGGTCTACGACCTCGACCACACCTTTGAGACCGGGACCATCCCTGCCAATCTGGTCCCCGCCGTGGCGCCCAACCCGGCGGCCGGCTCGCCAGACGGAGGACTCGTAACGATTGACATGATCCCACCCGGCGGCCTCACCCCGGGCCCTGAGGTCGTGACCGATACCCAGGGGCGCACACTTTGGTACTACGAAGACCCGAATTACTCCGGCGACATCCAGGGCATGAAGCGCCTCGCGGACGGCAACCTCCTATTCGAGGAAACTAACAGCGCCAACAGTAGCATCCTCCGGGAAATTGACCTGGCTGGCGACACGCTGCGCCAGCTCACCCTCACCCAGCTCAACGCCGAGCTGAAGGACAAGGGCGTCGGTTTTCAAGTCGCATACCTGAACCACGACGTCCTGCCAACGCCCGAGGAACACATCGTGCTCATCGGTAATATTTACAAAACATTCACCAATCTCACCTGCTGCGAGGGTCAAAGCGTGAATGTCGCAGCTTCGGTGCTGATTGATTTGAACTCGAACTGGATTCCGGACTGGACGTGGAACGCCTTCGACCATCTGAACGTCAACCGCATAGAAATGGCTGGGGTCTGGCCCGACTGGATCCACGGCAACGCGGTCCTCTATACCGCTGACCATGACCTGTTGTTTTCGATGCGGCATCAGAGCTGGATCGCGAAGATTGAGTACGCCGATGGCGGCGGCACGGGCGCGGTGCTGTGGAAACTGGGCTATCAGGGCGACTTCACCCTCACGCCGAACGATCCCAGCCAATGGTTCTACGGGCAACACAAGCCTTCGATCCTTGCCGACAACGGCCATCAAATGACCTTGGCGGTATGGGACGACGGCAATAGCCGCGTCATGAACAGCAGCGGTCTGCAATGCGGCGTCGGCACCGGCCCACCCTGCTACAGCCGCGCGGTGGTCTATCAGATCAATCAGGACGCGCGCACTGCGCAGGAGATCTTCCAATACAAGCCGGGACCGTTTGATTTTTGGGGCGGCAACGCCGAACAGTTGGCGAACGGCGACATCGCGTTCGACATAACCGCCGGCTTGCCCTATGGCTCGGAAGTCATGGAGGTCACCGATAGCTCTACGCCCCAGGTGGTCTGGAGCATGGCCATTGACCAAATCCCCAATAGCGCCAACGCCTATCGCGCCTACCGCATCGGCAGCCTCTACCAAGGCATCACCTGGGACCCCACGCCCTAGGACGGGCGACCGGCGGCCGGCCCTGCCCTTGGCGGCGAATTTCCGATCCAGCGCGGTGGAAAAGCGGGCGGCGAAGCGTTGCGGCCGCCCTTACCCCACGCGGCAACTTGGAGACGCCCCGAGCGCCAGCGGCCGTCCGTTGCCGGCCGTCCCACCCCAGCATGCGCGACTGCATGCTGGGGACCCCGTCGAAGCCCAGCCGCGGCGACCAGCGGGAGCGTCCAGAATAGGGCGGCTGAGCCGTACCCCGTCCCGCAGCCTCGCCGCGCTTGCTCCCATTGACCGTCAACAGGGGCGGTGGTAGCCCGGCTAAGGCCCAATAGGCCGCCAACAGGAGACCACCTTTGAACCTCTTTCCCGCCCGCCGTTCACCCCCGAGAACCGATCTCCTGCAAGGCACGCTCGACATGCTGGTGCTGAAGACCCTGCAACTCGAGCCCATGCACGGCTGGGGCATCGCCCAGCGGATCCTGCAGGTCTCGGGCAATGTGCTGCGGGTCGAACAAGGCTCGCTCTACCCGGCGCTCCATCGGCTGGAAATGCAGGGCCTGATCGCCGCCGAGTGGGGTGCCTCGGAGAACAATCGCCGTGCCCGCTTCTACCGCTTGCGGCCGGCCGGCCGCAAGCGTCTGGCGGCCGAAAGCGAGGGCTGGGAGCGCGTCAGCGGTGCGATCGCGCGGGTGATGGCCGCCGGCAGTCTCTAACCACGGCGGAGGCAAGCATGGTCACCTGGTTGCGGCGCTTACGCGCGCGGATTCTTGATCGCCGGGCGGAGGCGGAGTTGGCCGCGGAGTTGCGCTTTCACATTGAGCGCCAGGCTGAGGCGCTGGCGGCCCAGGGCCTCGGCGCCGAGGAAGCCCACCGCGCCGCGCTGCGCTGCTTCGGCAATCCGGTTCTCACCGCCGAGCGCTGCCGCGACCAGCGGCGCTTGGGCTGGGCCGAGGACGCCGCCGGCGACCTGCGCCAGGCGGCGCGAAACCTGCGCCACGCGCCGGGCTTCGCGCTTGCGGCGACAGTGCTTCTTGCCCTGGGCTTCGGCGCGGTCACCGCACTGTTCGGCCCGCTCTATTCCCTGGTCCTGGCGCCCCTTCCTTTCCCGCAAGCAAGCCGCCTGGTGCAGGTCACCGGCCTGCCGATGCCTTATGGCTTCTATCAGCCCAACCTCCGCCGCGCCCTCGACCCGGTCTTTTCCCATATCGCCGAGTTCGGCTGGATCTCCGGTTCTGCGCCCGTTCCCACCCGCCCCAGCCTCGATATCACCACCGTCACTCAGGAATTCTTTCCGGCCATTGGTGTCGGGCCGCGGCTAGGCCGCGATTTCCGCCTCACCGACCACGAACTGGACGGCGTGATCGTCAGCAATGCCCTGTGGCGCACCCGCCTGCACGCGAACCCCGACATTGCCGGCGTTGCGTTTCGAATCCACGGCGAGCCCTTTCCGGTGCTGGGCGTGATGCCGCCCGGCTTCGATTTTCCCGGCCACACGCAGGTCTGGATGTTGCCGCCGAAGGGGAGCGGCTTGGAAGATGGATCGCCGCTTTTCGCCCGCCTCCAGCCTGGCCTGTCCCTCGCCGCCGCCACGGCAAGGCTCAAGGTGATCGCCCGCACGCAGCACCTCGATGCCGGGCGGGTGTTCTTGCGGCCACTGCACGATTACCTGCTCGGCGACCGCCGCCCGCTGTTGTGGATCCTGTGGGCCGTCGCGCTGCTCTTTTTGCTTCTCGCCTGCGCCGGCATCGCCAACCTCATCTTGGCGCGCGGCATCCGGCGGCAGCCGGAGGTCACGCTCAGGCTGGCGCTCGGCGCCAGCCGTGCGCGAATCATCCGCCAGCTCCTGGCTGAGGCGCTTCTGCTGGCCGGCGCCGGCGCGGCGCTGGGTCTCGGCCTGGCGGCGCTGGCCGGTGGCGCCCTGCGCGCGGCCCTGCCCGCGGCCATGGGCCGCACCCCCTTTGCCCCCCAGCCCGCGCTCACCGCTTCCGTCGGCGTGGTCATCGCCTTGGCGATCGGGGCCACGCTCGTTTGCGGCATGCTGCCCGCCTGGCGTGCGGCGCGCTCCGACGCAGGCGTTTATCTCAAAGCCTCCGGCAGCGGAACCGGCATCGCGCCCGGCGGCCGCTGGCATTTTGGCAGCCGGGACCTGCTCACCGGCTCCCAACTCGCCCTGGCGCTGGCGCTGCTGATCGCCACCGGCCTCCTGGTGCGCAGCGTCGCAGCCCGCCTCGACCTCAACTTCGGCTTCGACGCCCGGCACGTCGTCGCCATCCAGGCCCAGCTGCCGCCCCCGCCTGCGCTGGTCAAGGCCTGGCGGGCTTTCGACCGGCTCCAGCGCGCCAACCACAATATTTCGGCTAACAGGACCCTGCAAACCAAGGAATTGAAAAAGAGCGGCTTAGGTTCCGCGTCCGCTGCCGAGGAGCAGCGCGATGATCGCGTCTTCGCCGCGGCGCAAGCCGATCTTTCCCGCGTCCCCGGCGTCCTTGCCGCGGGTGAACTCGCGCCCCTGCCCTTCAACGGCATCCAATCCCGGCCGTTCGAGGTCGTCCGGCTTCAGCCGGGCGAGTGGGCGCCGTACATCCTCGCCTATACGCGATCCGCGGGCGGCGATTTCATTCGCGCGCTCGGCATCCGCCTCCTCGCCGGCCGCACGTTCACCCCCGCCGAGACCGCCGCTGCCGCCGGGGTCGAGGAAACGGCCGCGCGGACCTGGGGATCGTGGCGCCAGAATTACATCCTGCCGGTGGTGGTCAACCAAGCGCTTACCCAGCGCTATTGGCCCGGTCAGAGCGCCCTCGGCAAGATGTTCTACCGCTTCGGCCGCTCCCAGGTCATCGGCGTGGTCTCGAATATCCACGAAAGCAGCGCCAACTTGGCCGTTTGGCCCACCGTGTACGTACCGGTGCAGTTGCTTCCGAACAACGGCAACTTGGCCGTTATCGTCCGCCTGCGGCCGGGAACGCCGGTCGCCCCCTTCAGGGCCGTGGTCACCCGCATCTTGGCCTCACTCGCGCCGGGGATCCGGCCGCCCCACTTCATCAGTCTGGCGGCACAAGCGAAAAAGTCCTGGGCCAGTCTCCGCCTTGCCCTGTTTCTGCTGGCCTGCTTCGCCGTCCTCGGCGTGGCCGTCGCGGGGTTGGGCGTGTACGCCGGCGCTGCGGAAATGGCGGCGGCGCGGCGCCGCGAGATGGGCATCCGCATCGCCCTCGGCGCCCGCCCGGAACAGATTCAAGGCATGGCCCTGTGGCGCAGCGTCCGCCTGGCTGTGGGCGCGTTGCCGCTTGGCGCGTTCGGGGCCTGGGCGCTGGCGCGCGGCCTTTCCCACTGGCTCTTCCAAGTCGGCGCCGCCGATCCGGCGAGTTACGCGGCCGCCGCCGCCCTGTTGGTGCTGTTGGCGCTCCTGGCGGGATTCTTGCCCGCACATCGCGCCGCCCATTCAGATCCCGCCGCCGCCCTGCGTGACGACGGCTGAGCCGCCCTGCTCACCCCGCCGCCAGCCAGCCCGGTCCAGCACCGCCGTCGCGAGCTACGTCATCGCCGCCGCCGTAGAGCGCACCGCCACCGCGCCGACGTCAACGGCCCAGCCTACGCCCGCAACCGCCGCAAATAGCCGTAGCTGCGCCGGATGGCGGTGAGGATGGGCAGGCTGCACTCGTCCTGCTCGACGTAGATGTGCTTGGTGCCCGCCAGCTTTACATGCTGGAAGACACGCGCCCAGTCAATGCGCCCCCCGCCCACATAGCTGAACGGGATGGTGCCCGGCTTCGGCCAGGCGTCGAAGTGATCCCCGGCCGGCATCTGCTTCTTCATGTCCTTGATGTGCAGCAGCGGGAAGCGCCCCGGGTAGCGATGGAACCAGGCCACGGGGTCCTGCTTGGCCCAGGCCATCCAAAAGATGTCCGCCTCCACCTTCAACTGCCGCGGCGTGGTCGCGTGCAGCATCAC
>JBOGKW010000141.1:0-9579 GCA_050746205.1 Terriglobales bacterium
GCCCCGGATTGGGATCGCGCAGCACCACTTGGGCCAGCGCGGCGCGCACGCCGGCATCTGTAGCCATCAGCGGGCGCAGGGCATTCAGCGCCTCCAAGCGCACGCCGGGGTTGGGGTCCGCGGCCAACGCCGTGAGCAGCGTTTGCCGCACCGCATCCTCGCCGGCGGCGGGGCGGAGGGCGGCAATGGATTCCAGTTGCGTGCCGGCGTTGGCGGGCTGCGCCGCGGCCTGCAGCAACAGGCGGCGCAGCTGCGGATTGCTGGCGGCGCCGCTCATCTGTTGCCGCCGCACCACGTCGTAGACCACCCGCACCTGGCCATCGGCGCCGGGCTCGACCGCTTGCACCCGGATCTGGGCAGTGGCCGTGGCCGGCGCCGCGCCGCCGCTCGGGCCCGTCCCATGCCGTGCCCACCAGCCGCCGCCAAAGCCCACCGCCACCAACAGCGCCGCCGCCCATGCCGCGGACCAGCGCGGCGTCCTGCCCCGTTCCCAACTCGAGCTGAGGTTCGGCCACCGCCAGCGCTGCGGCGCCGCCGGCGCGGGCTCGGCGGCCAACGCCCTGTGCAGCGCCTCCCGTGCCTGCCCCAGCGCCGTCTCGCCGGCCGCCACTGGCGCCCGCTGCGCCCACACCGCCAGCCAGCCTTCTTCCTGTTGCCAGCGCTGGCGGCACGCGGAGCAGCCCGCGGCATGCGCCGCCAAGGCGGCGCGATCCGCCGCCGTAGCGTCGCCCCAACTCAGCGTTTGCAACAATGCCTGGGCGTCCTGGCAGGTCATGATTCCACCTCCCCCATCCGCCGCGCCGTCACCGCCGGCGCGGCATGAAGATCGGCGAGCGCCGCCCGCAGTTTGCGGGTGGCGCGAAACAGGGAGTTCTTGGCCGTCTCCTCGCTGGTGGCCAACAGATCGCCGATCGCCTTCAATTTGAGCCCCTCATAGTGCCTCAGCTCGAATACCATTCGCTCGCGCGGATTCAGCCCGCCCAGGGCCGCCTCCAAGCGCGCGGAGATCTCGGCGCTCAGCAATAGCTGTTCCGGGTTGCCCCCCGGGGTTCGGTCGGCGGGCTCGGGCAGCGCCGCCTCGCCCTCGGCCGGCATGCCGCCGGCGGGCAGCTCCTTGCGGACTGCCTGCCGCCGCAGATAGTCCAAGTTGGTGTTGGCGGCGATGCGGTACAGCCAGGTCGAGAAGGCGCACTCGAAGCGGAACCGGTGCAAGGAGCGGTAAGCCTTTAGGAACGTATCCTGGTAAATCTCCTGCGCGTCCTGCTCGGTCGCCGCCAGCCGCCGCGCCAACTGCCATACTCCTCGGTCGAATTGGCATACCAAAGCCTCGAACGCGGCGCGGTCGCCCGCCTGTGCCGCCCGGATCAGGGCGGTGGTGTCGTGCTGGGCGGAGGGGGAATCTAGCATGCGATTGACCCGCTTCGGGCCTGCCCGCGCCATCTCATAGGACGCGCTCGCCCGGGAGAGGTAAGCAAGCAAGACGGTACCAGCGGCCCCGCCGACCCCGCCTGGCAGCACCCACGCGGCAACCGAGGCTGCCGGCAATGGGGGTGGTGGGGCCGGCATGCCCGCCGGCTCGGCCTGGGGTGGCCGGGCCGGTCGGGGGGCTGCTCCGGGCAACTGGGCGGGGGCCACGCCGCCAAGCGGCTGCTATCCTTTTGGGTCGCGGCCCA
Organism: Terriglobales bacterium; assembly: GCA_050746205.1. GTDB lineage: Bacteria > Acidobacteriota > Terriglobia > Terriglobales > SCQP01 > JAKAUF01. The sequence continues at coordinate 1,674 of JBOGKW010000141.1, forward strand.
TGTCCCTGCCTCTTGCCCGAGCCCGGCGCCAGTTGGCCCAGAACGGCCGCCGTCTGGCCGCCGGACCGGTGTTCTACCTCACCACCTTTCCCCGGCTACGGCAAGCGCTGCGCCGGGCGCGCCGGACCGAGGCCTACCAAGCGCCCTATCGCGCCGCCCAGCCGCTGGTCAGCGTCTGCGTCGGCACCTATAACCGAGCCGAGCTACTCACCCGCCGCTGCCTGCCTTCCATCTTGGCGCAAGACTATCCCGCGCTGGAGGTGATCGTGGTTGGCGACGCCTGCACCGACGATACGCCCGCTCGCGTGGCCGCGCTGGGCGAGGCCCGCATCCGGTGGATCAATTTGCCCGCACGCGGCCGCTACCCCGCCGACCCCGAGTTGCGCCACATGGTGGCCGGTACGGCGACGGTGAATCATGCGCTCAGCCTGGCGCAGGGTGACTTTATCACCCATTTGGATGATGATGACGAATACCTGCCCGGCCGCATTCGCGCCCTGGTCGCGCTGGCCCAGGCCGAGCGGGCGGAGTTCATCTGGCACCCGTTTTGGTATGAGGCCGGCGGCCCGCAAGGAACCAGTTGGGTGCGGCGAGATGCGCCCGCCCTGCGCCGTGGGGCGGTGAGTACGGGCGCGATCTTCTACCATGCTTGGTGGCGGCGGATTCCCTGGGATCCGCGCGCGTACTGGTATCGTGAGCCGGGAGATTGGCACCGGATCGCCAAGTTTTTGCGTTTGGGTTGCCGCGTCGGCCGCCATCCCGAGCCCTGGCTGAGACATTACACCGAGAGCCTGAATCAAACCTGACCCTCTGCGGTCCGGTACCGCCGCCCATGCCCATTCCCTTCCTTCGCCCATCGCTGCCTTGCGCCGAGGAGCTGTTGCCCTATCTGCGCCGCGTGGATGCTGCGGGCATATACAGCAACTTTGGGCCCCTAGTGCGGGAATTGGAGGCGGAGATCCTGGCGCGCCGCTTCGGCGGCCAGGGCGCGGTGACCACCGTCGCCAACGCCACGCTGGGGCTAATGCTGGCCATCGCGGCGGTGAAGCGGCCGGGGAAGCGCTGGGCCCTCCTGCCCAGCTTTACCTTCGCCGCCGGGCCCTTGGCGGCGCTGTGGTGCGGGCTCAGCCCGTACTTTGTGGACGTCGCTCCGGGCGGCTGGACCTTGGACGCAGCGGCCTTGGAGACGGCGCTCGAAACGGTGGGTGATGAAGCCGCGGTGATTATCCCCGGTCCGACCTTCGGAACGCCCATGGATTTGTCCGGCTTTGAGCGCTACCGGGCCGCCGGGTTGCCGGTGGTGGTGGACGCCGCGCCGGCGATGGGCGCCGGACCCGACGGCGCCCAGTACGGCGTGGGATTTTCCGGCCCCGTGGTCTACAGCCTGCACGCCACCAAGCCGTTTGGCCTGGGTGAAGGCGGGCTGGTCTACAGCGCCGATGCGGACTTGATCGGCCGCATCCGCCGCGACGCCAACTTCGGCTTTAATGCCGAACGGGCCGCCGAGGCCCTGGGCCTGAACGCCAAACTGTCGGAGTATGGGGCGGCGGTCGGCTTGGCCTTGCTGGAATCGCTGGCGCAGCGGCGGGCCGCTCGGCGCCGGGTGGCCGACGGATACCTCCAAGCCTTCACCCGCTCCGGCTTAGCCGCCCGGAGCTGGGAGGTGCAGAAGCCCCCGCCGGACTGCCCGCAGTTTTGGTCGCTGCTGACGCCGCCGGGACGGTCCAATCAGCAGGTCGTGGCCGCGCTGGCCCTGCAAGGCATTGAATGCCGGACCTACTTTGCCCCCGCATGCCATCAGCAGCCGGCGTTTGCCACCGCCGCCCGCGGCCCGTTGCCGGTGACGGAGGATTTGGCGGCCCGGGTGCTCTCGCTGCCCTTTTGGGAGACGATGAGCGCGGCGCCGATTGAGGCCGTGGTGGAGGCGCTATGCCGCTTGGCGTAGGGATCGTGATTTGGGGTTGCGGCGGTTTGGCGCGCGAGGTCCTCGAACTGTGCCGGGAATTAGGCCGTCCGGTGCTGGGCTTTCTGGATGAGCGGCCGGAGATGCGGGGCCAGATCGTGGATGGGGTGCGGGTCTTGGGCGATCTGCCGGAGGCCGTCCCGGTGCGCGGCCAGGCGGAGGTGCTTTGTGCCGGCGTCGGAGATCCGCGGTTGCGGCAGCGCTTCTGGGAGCGAACCCGCGAGGCGGGCCACCTCCTCGCGCCGCCCGTCGTTCATCCCGGCACGCGCGTGCCCGCCTCCGCGGCGATCGGGCCGGGCACCGTGGTGGCGGCGGGCGTGGTACTGACGGCGGGCGTTCGCCTGGGCGGCCACGTGGTCATGAACTTCAACGCCACCGCCGGCCATGACGTCCAGGTCGGCGACTTCGCCACCATCGCCCCCGGCGTCAACCTGAGCGGCGGGGTCGAAATCGGCGAGGGCGCCTACGTCGGCACCAATGCAGCGGTGCGGGAAAAAATCCGTGTCGGCGCGTGGGCTACCATCGGTGCCGGCGCCTTTGTGGGCCGGGACATCCCGCCCGGAGCGCTGTACGCGGGCGCCGCCACCGAATACGCCGCCCGCTGGCGGGCGGCCGGAATCCCGCTTCGCTCCGCGGCGTTCCCCGCGGCTTCGGCGCCGAACTTAAAGCGGCGGCTCCGCGACCTAAAGGACCGCGCCGAGGCGGAGGCCATCGGCCAGGCGCTGCGCGATTGCAAAGGCGTGCGGAAAGCCGCTGCCGCCGCGCTCGGCATCAGCTATAAGGCGCTGCTCTATAAAATCCGTCGGCATGGGCTCGAGGGCGAGCCATCGGATGGCGGCGGATAATAGAGAACGAGGAGGCACTACGCGCATGCTCAACAGCTTTGGCGCTCGCCAGAAACTCAACGGATTGGGTGGGCCGGCCGTGGAGATGTACCGCTTGGATACGCTGGAAAAGGCCAGCGTGGGCCCGGTCTCCCGGCTGCCGCTGGCGCTGAAGATTCTGCTCGAAAACCTGTTGCGCAACGAAGATGGCCGTTTTGTCCACGCCGAGGACATCGTGCAATTGGCGAACTGGGACCCTCGGCGGCCCGCCGCGCGGGAGATCTCTTTTGTCCCCGCCCGCGTCCTGCTGCAGGACTTCACCGGCGTCCCCGCCTTGGCGGATCTAGCGGCCATGCGCGAAGCCCTGGCGGCGCGGGGCGGTGCGCCGGCGGCAATCAATCCCCTGCAGCCGGTCGAACTGGTCATTGACCACTCGGTCCAGGTGGACCGCTTTGCTAGCTCGGGGGCCTTTGCCTTCAATGCCCAGCGGGAGTTCGAGCGCAACCGCGAGCGCTACATCTTTCTCCGCTGGGGACAGCAGGCGCTGCGGAACTTCCAAGTGGTGCCCCCTGACACCGGCATTGTCCATCAGGTGAACTTGGAGTACCTGGCCCGGGTGGTCATGCGGGCCAAGGTGGACGGCCGGGTGTTGGCCTACCCGGACACGCTGGTGGGGACGGACTCCCACACGCCGATGGTGAACGGCTTGGGCGTATTGGGCTGGGGCGTGGGCGGCATTGAGGCCGAGGCCACCATGCTGGGCCAGCCGATCTCCATGCTGCTGCCTCCCGTCGTGGGCGTGCGCTTGCTGAACCGCCTCGCCCCGGGCGCCACCGCCACCGACCTGGTGCTGACCGTCACCCAGGTGCTGCGCCGGCACGGAGTGGTCGGCAAGTTCGTCGAGTTCTTCGGCCCTGGCGCCGCACACCTGCCCGTGGCCGATCGCGCCACGCTCGGGAACATGTCCCCGGAATATGGCGCCACCGCCGCGCTCTCGCCGATTGACGAGGCGACGCTGCATTATCTGCGCTTTACGCACCGCCCGGCGGAGCGAGTGGCGCTAGTCGAGCGCTACGCCAAGGAACAGGGCCTGTTCGGCGCTCACGATGACGCCAGCCGGTACTCCGAGGTGCTGGAGTTGGATTTAGCGCGCGTGGAGCCGTCGCTGGCCGGCCCCAAGCGGCCGCAGGACCGCGTCGCCCTCGGCGATGCCAAACAGCAGTTCCAGGCCGCGCTGCCCGGCATGCTTGGCCCGCAGGCGGCCAACGGCCCGGGCCACGCCGCGCTGCGGATCAACGGCCGCGAGGCGGAGCTGCACCATGGCTCGGTGGTCATCGCCGCCATCACCAGTTGCACCAACACCTCCAACCCGGCGGTCCTAATCGCCGCGGGCTTGTTGGCCCAGCGCGCGGTGGAGCGCGGGCTGCAGACGCAGCCCTGGGTCAAGACCAGCCTGGCGCCGGGTTCCAAGGTGGTGACGGATTATCTTCGCGCCGCCGGCTTGCTCGAGCCGCTCGAGCAGTTGGGCTTTCACCTTGTCGGCTATGGCTGCACCACCTGCATTGGCAACAGCGGGCCGCTGCCGGAGCCGGTGGCCGCGGCGGTGCGCGAGGGGCAGTTGGTGGCGGCGGCGGTGCTGAGCGGCAACCGCAACTTCGAGGGACGGATCCACGCCCAGGTCCGGGCCAACTATTTGGCCTCGCCCCCGCTGGTCGTGGCCTACGCCCTGGCTGGGGACATGAACGTGGACTTGACCCAGGAACCGCTCGGGCGCGACCGTGGCGGTGCGCCCGTGTATCTGAAGGATCTGTGGCCCACGCCGGCGGAGGTTGCACAGCGCATCGAACAGTTCGTCCGGCCCCAGATGTTCGCCCGCGAATACGCTTCCGTCTTCGCCGGCGATGACAACTGGAAAGGCCTGCCCGCCGCCGGCGGCGAGCGCTTCGCCTGGGACGCGGACTCGACCTACATCAAGAACCCGCCCTTCTTCGGCGACGACAAGGCCCCGGCAGAGATCCGCGGCGCGCGCCTGCTGGCCCTGCTGGGCGATAGCGTCACCACCGACCACATCTCCCCGGCGGGCAACATCCCCGCCCAAAGCCCAGCCGGCGAGTACCTGCTCGCCCATGGCGTGCCGGTGGCGGAGTTCAACTCCTACGGCGCCCGCCGGGGCAATCATGAGGTCATGGTGCGCGGCACCTTTGCCAACGTCCGGCTTCGTAACTTGCTGGCCCCGGGCACCGAGGGCGGCTGGACCCGCCACCTCCCCGATGGCGCGCAGATGACGATTTTCGACGCGGCAATGAAATACCAAAACGAGGGGGTGCCCTGTCTCGTGATCGCCGGTGCCGAGTACGGCTCCGGCTCCAGCCGCGATTGGGCGGCCAAAGGTCCGCGGTTGTTGGGCGTCAAGGCGGTGATCGCGCAGAGCTACGAGCGCATCCACCGCAGCAATCTGATCGGCTTGGGCATCCTGCCGCTGGAGTTTCTGCCCGGCGAAACCCCCGCTTCCCTCGGCCTGAGCGGCGAGGAGGCCTATGACATCGAGGGCCTGGACGCGCTGGCGCCCGGCCAGGAGATCGAAGTCCGCGCCACTCCCGGCGGCGGCCCGGCGCGCAGCTTCCGCGCCCGCGCCCGTATTGATACCCCCATGGAGTTGGCCTACTACCGTGACGGCGGCATCCTGCCCTACGTGCTTAACCAGCTCCATGCGGGTCGCACCGCCGGCATCGCCATCGCGGAAGTGTAGGCCCGCAAGCCAAAAATGGGGCGGCTGAGCCGCCCGGGCTGCCGCCGGATCGGCTGGCCGGCATCAGATCGCAGCAGCCTGCCGGGAAGCAACTGGCCGGCCCGAGCGGCCGTGAACGACGTCCGGCTAGCGCCTGGCGCCAACCCCGCCGCCTAGGCGCCGATGTAGCGTGCGTACAGCGACCGCGCCGCGGCGGGGTCGGCCGTGCCTTGAATGATGGCCCGGCCGTCGGGAAACAGCGTCATCTCCAGCCCGCCGGCGGCGGCCATGCCAGGGGTAAAGCGCAACATGAACTCGTTTTGCCGCACCCTGCCCAGCGGCTGCAGGCGGCAGGCCACGGTGGCCAAGTCCAGCAAACCCTGGCGGGGGTTGAGCTGCACCGCGTTGCGGCCGCACAGCACGGCCGTGGCGCCAGCCGGCACCGCCTCAAGCTGAGCAAAACGGCGCTGCGCGCAGCACGGGCAGGCAAGGTCACGCGGTGGAGCGGCCAATTGCCGGTATTCGTTGCGCCACAGGTCGGCAGCGGCCAGCGTGGGACGCAGGGCATCGGCGGCGCCGGCCAGCAGCTTGATCGCCTCGCCGGCCTGTTGGGCCGCCACCCAATCCACCACCCAGTTCAGCACCCCGGCCGTTTCGCAGGTCTCCGTCACGCCCGCAGGTTGTGGGCCGAAGATGCACTGCAGGCAGGCGGTGGCGCCCGGCCGAATGGTGAAGGTCACGCCGTAGCTGCCCACCGCCGCGCCGTAGATCCAGGGCAGCCCGCGGGCCACGGCAAAATCGTTGAGCAGGTACCGCGTCTGAAAGTTATCCGTGCCGTCCAGGAGCACCTCAGCGCCGGCCAGCAGTCGGGCGATGTTGTCACTGTCCAGGTCGGCGACCCTCGCGTCCACCGTGATCTCCGCGTTGATCCGCCCCAGCCGCCGCGCCGCCGCCACCGCCTTGGGCAGCGCGTCGGCGGCATCGGCCTCGTCGAATAATCGTTGCCGCTGGAGGTTGCTCGCTTCAACGTAATCCCGGTCCACCAGCGTCAGGCGTCCCACTCCCGCCCTGGCGAGCAGATCGGCCTGCGCCGCTCCCAGGGCGCCGCAGCCGACGATGGCCGCATGCGCGGCCGCCAAACGCGCCTGTCCCGACGCGCCGAGCGGCGCAAAACGCATCTGTGGCGCGTAGCGGCTATCGCCCAAGGCCTCCATGCCCCGATTATAGATTTAGGCCGCCGGCGTCCTTGGCGGGGTCGGGCCCCAAAGCCCGGCCTAGGCAATTTCGCCGGGCAAAGGCGAGAATGAGAAGACCAGCGCCTTGCAGCCGGAGACAAACACTTTCATGACGGCCAACGGCATGCCGGCGGCCACCCGACCAAGCCCCACCCCGGCGCGCCGGCGTGGCGGCCGCCGCCGCTGGCTGGTGCGGGCAGCCCTGGCACTCGGATTGCCGCTGGCCGCGTACGCGACGGCCACGCCGCCGATGGTGCTGGCGGTGCAGGTGCAGCCGGCGCCCGGCCGCACCGCCGCCAGCTATGCGCCGCTGGTCCGCCAAAAGATCGGCCAGGCGCTTGATCCGGCGGCGGTGCGCCGCACCATCGAAGGGCTCTTCGCCACTGGCGAGTTCGCCGCCGTCCAAGCGGTCGAGTACCCGGAGCCGGGCGGCGTACGCCTGGTCTTTCAGACGCAGCCCAATTTTTTCATCGGCGCCGTGCGCGTGACCCACGCGCCTAAGCCCACCACCTTCTCCGAGTTGGTCGCGGCCGCCGGTCTGTCGCTGGGCCATATCTATACGGCACCGGAGGTGCGCGAGGCGGCCCAGGCCATCGCTGGTCGCTTGCGCGTCTATGGCTACTACCAGGCGCAGGTCTTGCCCCAGGTGCAACTGAACCACGCCGAGGCGGTGGCCAATGTGACCTTCGTTTTGCGGCCCGGCCCCGTGGCGCGGCTGGGGGCGGTGCGCTTTGCCCTCGCCGTGGCCCCGCCGCCCGGCGCCGTCACTGCACCCACGTTTGTTCCCGCCGCGCCGGGAACCGCTCGGGAACTGCGGCGCATCAGCGGGCTGGCGGTGGGACACAAAGTCACCCGCGCCGCGCTGGATAAGGCGGTCGAGCGCCTGGAGAGCTACTATGGCCGCCACGGCCGGCTGGCCGCCCAGGCCCACATCCCACCGCCCGCCTTCGACAGCCACACCAACACCCTCTCCGTCCTGCTGCGCGTCAGCCCCGGACCGCTGGTGAGCGTTGCAGTCCAGGGCTCGAAGGTCATCAGCCCCGGTGCGTTGCGCAAACTCGTGCCCATCTTTCAGGAGCACGCCGCCGATGCCGAGCTGATCGAGGAGGGCCGGGCGAACCTGCAAACCGCGCTGCAAAACCGCGGCTACTTCGAC
>JBOGKW010000142.1:0-9566 GCA_050746205.1 Terriglobales bacterium
CTGGTGCTGTTCGCGGTGGCGCAGTTCTTTGCCCGCTATTCCATTCTGTACTCGCGGCACGGTTTTCTCTACGGAGCCGACTTCGTGGATGCGCGCTGGGCGGTGCCGCTCTATTGGGTGCAGATCGTCGTGGCCCTGGCCCTGGCGCTTACGTGCCTTTTGGCGCATCCGGTCGGGCGGGCGCGGCCGGCGGCGGCGGGCGCCGCCTCGGACCGCTTCAGCGGCCGCGGTGCCGGCTCCACCGCCCACCTCGCCGATTTTCCCGGCGCCCCCTGGCGGTTATTCGGCCGTTTCTGGAATCCGAAGGCCATTGCCGGCATGGTGGTGGGGGTGTTCATCGCGCTGCTAATCGTGCCCTCGGCGGTGGAGGCGGCGGTGCGCCAGATCTACGTCCGCCCCAATGAGCTGGCGGTGGAAGAGCCCTACATCGCCCATCACATCCACGCCACCCGCATGGCGTATGACATCAGCCAGACCACCCGGCAGGCCGCCTATGTGCCCAATGCTGCTCAGATGTTGGACCTTAGCCAGTATCCCGGCACTGCGGACAACATCCGGCTCTGGGATTGGCGGCCCTTTCACGACAACATCACCCAACTGCAAACCCTGCGGCCCTACTACGCCTTTCCCGATGTGGATTTCGACCGCTACACAATTCACGGCGAAAAACGCGAGGTGATGATCGCGGCGCGGTCGCTGGACACCGACCTGCTGCCGTCGCAGGCGCAGACCTGGGTCAACTTGCGCTTGGAGTACACGCACGGCTATGGCGCCGTGGCGGCGCTTGTGAACGCGGCGCATGGCAACGGGCAGCCCAAGTACTTTTTAAAAGACGCGCCGACGGTCAGTTCACTTCCCTACTTCCAGTTGCGCCGCCCGCAGATTTACTTCGGCGAACAAACCAACCGGGCGGTGTTCGTGCACACGCGCCAGGCCGAGTTCGACTACCCCAAAGGCGAGGACAACGCCTACAGCCGCTTCGACGCATCCACCGGCATCCCGATCGGCGGCATGGGCATGCGCTGGGTGGCGGCGATCGCGCGCAATGACTACAACATCCTGCTGACGCATTACTTTCGCCCCGGTTCGAAGCTGCTGTTGTACCGCCAGATCACCGCGCGGGTGCAACGGTTGGCGCCGTTTTTGCTGCTGGATCCAGATCCCTACCTCGTCGTCAACGCGCGCGGCGGTTTGACCTGGATTCTGGACGCCTACACCTACAGCGACTTGCATCCCTATGCCGAGCCAGTGGATCTAGGCAGCGAGGAACTGAACTATATCCGCAACAGCGTCAAGATCACGGTCAACGCCTACACCGGCCGCGTCCACTTTTACGTCTTCGATCCGAGCGATCCGATCGTGGCGGCGTATTGGCGCGTGTTTCCCCACCTTTTCCTGCCGCGCTCAGCGATGCCCAAGGCGCTGCTGGCGCATATCCGCTACCCCGAGACGCTGTTCGAGATTCAGGCGCAGATCTACCGCATTTATCACATGCGGGACCCGGAAGTGTTCTACAACAAGGAAGACAAGTGGGACGTCGCCAAGCAGGTGGTGGGCCAGGAAGAGACGCAAACCACGAACCCCTATTACGTCATGCTGCAACTGCCCGGCGAGCAGCAGCCGGAGTTCGTCCTGATGCTGCCCTTCACGCCCAACCATCGCGACAACCTGACCGCCTGGCTGGCGGCACGTTGCGATCCGGCCCATTATGGCCAACTCATCGCCTACCGGCTGCCGAAGGACCAGCTCACCTATGGCCCCCTCCAGATCGAAAGCCAGGTAGACCAGAATCGAAGGATCAGCCGGGACCTAAGCCTGTGGAACCAGCAGGGTAGCCGGGTCATTCGGGGCAACACGCTGGTGCTGCCGGTGGGCGGGACGTTCCTATACGTCGAGCCGATCTATTTGGAAGCCACGCAGGCGCACCTGCCGGAGCTTAAGAAGGTGATCCTGGCCGTCGGGGATCGGATTATTTACGCCGACGACCTGGCCGAGGCGGAGGCGGAGTTGGCGCAGCCGCCAGGGAGCGGCACGGCCAGCAGCAGTGCCGCGACGGCGGCGCCGGTGAGCATCAGCGGCTCCGTCCCGGCCGCCTCGGTAGTGGTGCCCAGCGCGGTGCTGCGCCAGATCCAGCAGCACATGCGCCAATACCAGACCCTAACGGCGCAGGGACAACTGGGAGCGGCGGGACAGCAACTGGAGACGGCGTACCAGGAGGTTCAACAGGCGTTGGCCAGCACCGCGGCGGCCCGGCGACGGGCGGCGAAGGCCCCGGCGCGGCGGCGGCCGCCACTCGGCCGGCTGGCTCGGCCGGCGCCGCGTCACGTGGCGCCGGTGGCCATTCCCCATTAGCTAGGTAAGGGCGGTGCGCGGAGGGGCAAGCCGCCCTCCCCGCCGCAATGGCCAAAGAGCCGCCCCGCTACACTAGAACCGTGAACAAGCTCTGGGATACGCCACTGTCGGAACGCACCGCGAGCCCGGCCCTGCTGCCGGCGGCGGCGGCGGTGCGCCACCTGGGGCGAACGGTCGCGATCGAGCCGGCGACGATCCTGGCGCCAATGTCCGGAATCACCGACACGGTGTTTCGGCGGTTTTTGCGCGGCCTAGGCGGCTGCGGGCTGATCATGACCGAATTCACCTCTGGCGACGGCCTGGTTCGGTCGGAGATGGTGGCGCGGCGGTACCTGAGTTTCGCCGAGGAGGAGCGGCCGATCGCCGCGCAGTTGTTCGGCGCCGATCCGGTCATCATGGCGGAGGCGGCGGCGCTGGTCGAGCGGATGGGCTTTGACGCCGTGGACCTGAACCTGGGCTGCCCGGCAAAAAAGGTGGTGAAGTGCAACGGCGGCTCGGGCCTGCTGCGCGACCTGCCGCTGCTCGGGCGGATGTTCGCGGCAATTCGCGCCGCGGTCCGCATCCCGTTCACGGTGAAGTTCCGCGCTGGATGGGACGAGGACCATTTGGTGCACCGGGAACTGGCCCGGATGGCCGAGGCGGAAGGCGTGGACGGCCTCTCGCTCCATGCCCGGACGCGGGAGCAGGGCTACGCCGGCCAGGCGCAATGGGATTGGATCGCCGAGGTCAAGCAGGCCGTTCGCCTGCCCGTCTTCGGTAACGGCGACATCCGGCGCCCCGAAGACGCGGCGGCGATGGTCGCGGCGACCGGTTGCGATGGGGTCATGATTGGGCGGGCGGCGGCGGCCAATCCGTGGATCTTCCGACAGATCGAGCAATACCGGCGTACCGGGTGCTACGATCTGCCTACGGAGGCGGACCGCGCCGCGCTGATCACGCGCTATTTCCAGATGCTGTTGGCGGGGGACCTGCCCGGAACGCTGGGCAAGATGAAGCAGTTCGCCGCCTGGTTCACGCACGGCGTCCAGCGCGGCGGCGATCTGCGGCAGGCCATCTATCACTGCCGCGGCGAGGCGGAGGCGCTGGCGCAGGTGGAGGCGTTTTTCGCCGCCTGCGCGGCGTCCTAGGCGGGCGCCGCCGAGGGCTGGACCCAGCCGCGGCAACCTGGCCGCGCCTCGGGCGCGTAAGCGCAGCCGCCCTTCGCAGTTGGGCTGCTCGGCCGCCGCGCCCTCGGCCCCGTGGCCTCAGCTATTCGGTGCTGTAATCGTGCAGCTCGCTCAGCAGCGGGCGGGCTTGCTGTGGCGCGCCCACGACGCCGGACAGAACACTGTGCGCCGAGGCGTCACCATAAAACTGGCGGTTGGCATTGTGGTCCTGCTTAATGACGCCGCCCTTTAGGGTGATGCCGCCGAACAGGCCGCGGCTGCGAGAGTACGAGAGCATTTCCGCGTGCAGCATGGCGTCGGTCTGCGCACTGGTGCTCCGGCCCACCGGCCCCGCCGTGGCGTCCATGCTGCCACCAATGGTGAACTTGTCCTTCAGCAGATACTTCTCGCCATTCTGATCCATGATCAGCATGACGACATCGGCTTCCTGGGCGCCGATCTGGAGGCCGAAGCTGCCGCCGCCCAAGGTCAGAAACAGCGGCGCCGACCAGCCGTGGCCGGTGCGGCAACTGACCACGCCGCGGCCGAAGTCGCCGCCGAACACAAAGCCGGCGCGCTTCATCCCGGGCACGACCATCACGCATTGCGCCCGGTGCAGCAGGCCGCGAGGGATGCCACCGTCCGGCGCGCTCATGATGGCATGGAAGACCTGGGCCGCGCTCTGGAGCCGTTGTCCCGGCTCACCCGCATACGCCTTCGGTGGCGCCACCGCCGCCAGCGCCAAGCCCGCCATCACCGCCGCAGCCACCCCCATTCCGGCCCAGCGGCCGGCGTGCCAACGAGAACAGGTCATCAAAGCCAAGGTTCACACCTCCGTCTTTTAAAACGTTATCATCCTTGCGGGTTACCCGCGGTACGGCAGCTTGCCTGGCGCGGACTACAGTGCCGCGCGGACTATTCCATGGCCACGCTGGAAATGGCAAAGCCCGACTCATCCAGCGCCACCAGCGAGGAACTGAGCGGCAGGCCGGATGCCCGTTCCTTTTTCACGATGGGGCGCAGGACTTCCCGGAACTCATCATCTTCGGCCGAAAAGGCTACCAGGAACTTGCGGTTGGGAACGGCGACCAGCAGTTCCGTCGCGTCGAGCAGCTCACAGCCTCGCTGATAGAACTCCGCCAGGAGCAGAAAAGCCGCCTTTTCGCCGTGCGCGACCTCGACATGGAAGGCGCGGACCTCATCTTGCACGGTCCAGGCCACGATGGTCGCCGCCTGCCACAAGCGCCCGAGGTTCTCCATGGCCGCCGCGAGCACGCATTCCTCGGCGATGTTCCAGTTCTCCAGATGTTCCGCGTTGAGGGCGACGTCATATTCCTCGCAGGCGAGAACGTAGCCGAGCGGACCGGCGACAGGATAGAACAACGGCGGATTTTTGTCCGGCAAATGGGGTTCGGCCACAAGCCGGGGAAAGACCATGCCCCGTGCCGCCTCCCACTCCGGAGGCAAGCGGTGCTCGATGGTGCCGATAACGCGGGTGAGATAGCCGTCCAGGTCGAAGCGTTCGCCGTTTTGGCAAAACGCCGCCCAGGCTCGGGCCAGGCGTAAACGGTGTGGGGTGCGGCGGCCGGAGGGAGTGCGGACAATCGCGATCTCCAACTGCCCCGCCTTCAAGAAGCGGGCCTGCGGGTACAGCTTCTGCAACCGCCGCAAGGCCACCAACTCGAATTCATCCCTGGTCATCGGTTCCGGATCCTTCCCGCCCTTTCTCCGTCCGACCTTTCTCTGGATCATAAACGATATCGCTCGTGGACGTCCGCCACACTCGCGCCAACAGGCTCTCCAACTCCGGAGCCAGTTCGGTGATCTCCATGCCTTCCCGCACCAGGAGCTTGCAACTTAGGCCAATCCGGGTCTTTCCTTGCCCCCCCTGGCGCCAATGCACGCGGCAGTTTTGGCATTCTTCATTCCAGCAGAAGGCACCGTAGGGCACGGTGCGAGGACAAAGGTATTGAAAGCACCGCAGCAAATAATTGTTCTCCGGCACTCGGACCATTCGACCCCGGAGGCGGATCGCCACCAGCCGCCGATAGGCACGGAACAGGGTCATCGGTGCGCGGGTCAGGTCAATGCGACGTCGGCGCGGGCGTCGGCGCGGACCCGGGCGCGGGAATGTCCCGTACGGTGGGCGGAGGCGGCGGCTGGAAAGCGGGCGCCACAGCGGCCGGCTGGCGCGCGGGGCCCGGCGCGGCGAGCGCCGCGGCGGAGGCGACCGAGGCGGCGCGGCGGATCAGGCGAGGGGGGCCGACGGACGGGGCGGGCGGGGGATTGCGGGTCAACGCGACGGGCTGCCGGAGAGTGACGTCCAACTCAGCGCCCTGGTTGAGCGCGGCGTGGCGATGGCTGAGCAGCCACCAGCCCACGGCGACGCCGGCGCCCACTCCCGTGCCGATGAGCGCGGCCTGCGCCCCGGCCACGATGGCGCCCGTAGCCATGCCGCCGGCGGTAGCGGCCTCGCTCCAGTGGACGTTATTGGCGTCCATGCCGCGGCGGGATTCGATCATCCCCTCGTCGCCCACGCGGACATCGGTCGCCGAGAGGGCAGCTGTAACTTGCGCGCTGATGTGGTAGCGGCGGCCGTCGGGCAGGGCCAAAAAGTCCGGCCGCAGCAATAGCCCCGAGGCGCCGGTGGCGACGCGGTGGTCAATGACCTCGCGCACCTCGCCCTCAAGAATGGAGCCGCGGGGGATCACGCGATGTCCATCAAGGTACACCGACCGCATCACCAGACCCGCAAAGCGGTCGCCCTGGCGAGCGTCGGCGCTAGAGATGGCGGTCTCCAATTGCACGCGAATGGGCGTACCGGCGGGTAGAATCAGCGTGCCGGATGGAATGGCCGTCCCCTTGGGCGGAATCACGGCCCAAACCAACGTCGCCGTCAATGCCAGAAGCGCTATGCCGCGCAAGAACCTCATCTTCGCCTCCACTGGGTCCAGAGTAGCGCCGGATACGGGGTGCTGGGGAAGGCGAATCTGGACAGGGGTTAGGGTTTAGGTCCGGGCCGGCCGCTGCGCGGGCAGTCGGAACATGCCTCGGGCGTCGCTCGCCGCGCAGGGGCTCGACCCGGGGAATTTCGCGACCCTCCCGCGCGGTCCTGGCCTCGCTCGCGTCTCGCGGTGGACCCGCCTGCTGCCGCCAACGGGCCGGAGGGAGCGCCTTCCCCGCGCCCAACTTGAAGGGCCCGGGGGCCGCCGTCTCCGCTCCCTCTCACGCCCGCGCACCCGTATCGCGGCAACCTGGAGACGCCCCGAGCGCCAGCGAGCGTCCGTTGCCGGCCGTCGAAGCCCAGCCACAGCGACCCCGGGGTCCCCAAAGCGCAGCGGAGCGCTTTGGGGTGGGACCAGCGGGAGCGTCCAGAATAGGGCGGCTGAGCCGGTCGCACCGGGCGGCGGAACCTCTAATGCACCGACTGCATCGGATGCACCACCCTGAACCCGCTGGTCTGATCCGCGTAGACGCGTAGCAGAATGGCCTGATCCGGCGGCAGGCTGTGCAGGACCTGGCTCAACTGGCTGGCGCTGTCCACCGGCTTCCGGTTGACCGATTCAATGACCACTCCCGGGGCCAGACCGGCATCCTCGGCCGCGCTGCCCGGTTGGACAGTGTGA
Organism: Terriglobales bacterium; assembly: GCA_050746205.1. GTDB lineage: Bacteria > Acidobacteriota > Terriglobia > Terriglobales > SCQP01 > JAKAUF01. The sequence goes on from JBOGKW010000142.1 coordinate 7,124, forward strand.
ACGACCGCGCCGTGCACGCTATCGGGCAACTGGAGTTGCTGGCGGACGTCCGGCGTTAGGTCGCCAACGGTGACGCCTAGGTGGAAGCCTCCAGTGGCGGGCGGTTGGTTGGACACCTGCTGCTGATTTTGCTTCGGCGCCGAGGTCAGGACCACATGGAAGATCAGGGGCTTGCCATTGCGCAGCACCTTCAAGGTGAAGTGCGTCCCCGGAGGGCTTAGGCTGGTGGTCTGCTGCAAGTCGCTCGGGGTTTTCACTGGCGTGCCGTTGATCGCCACGATCACATCCCCGGTCTTTAGGCCGGCATGGGAGGCGGCGCTGTCGGGTTCCACCTGGCCGACCAGCGCGCCGTTGGCGCTGGACAAGTCGAAAAAGCGCATCTCCGAGGGGCTGATCTGTTCGATCATCACGCCCAGATAGCCGTGGCTGACCTTGCCGAACTTGATCAGATCCTCAGCCACTTTCTTGGCGATCTGGCTGGGAATGGCGAAGCCGATGCCGGCGAAGGCGCCGCTGGGCGTGTAGATGGCGGTATTGATGCCCACCACGCGGCCGCGCACATCCACCAGCGGGCCACCGGAATTGCCGGGGTTGATCGGCGTATCCGTCTGGATGTAGTCGCCTAATGCGCGCTGATTGCTGCTCAACCGCTGGCGGCCGAGGGCGCTGACGACGCCCGTCGTCACGCTGAACTGAAACTCAAACGGATTGCCGACGGCCATCACGAGTTGGCCAGGCTGCAGCCGCGTGGAATCGCCCCAGGGCAGATTGGGCAAATCGGTGGCGTTGATTTTGACCACCGCCAGATCGGTCAACGGGTCGGTCCCGACCACCTTGCCGGTGTAGGAGGTGCCGTTGGTGGTGCTCACCCGGACATTCTGGGCGCCTTTGACCACGTGATTGTTGGTGACGATGTAGCCGTTGGGAGAAATGATGACGCCGCTGCCGATGCCATATTCCACGTGTGGCTGCATTTGCTGAGGAAATTGCCCGAAGAACTGGCCGAAGAATTGTTGCATCGGGTTCGGGCTGGCGCTTACCTTCGAGGTAACGTGAATCTCGACTACGGCGGGCTCGACCCGCTTGGCCAGCGCCACCAGGGCGTCGGAATACTGCGTCAGCACGCTGATCTGCGGGCCGTTCAACGGAGCTTGGTTGGAATACGCCCCGGCGCGGTCCAGCAGCGCCTGGTTCTCGGCCGGCGGGGTATGGATACGATAAAACGCCAGCGAGCCGACCACTCCGGCCGCCACCAAAACCAAGATCAAAATGCGACGGTTCACATGCGCCAAACGCGCCATAGGCACTATCCCTCCCATTGCGTTGGTTCAACACCGGCCCGCCATGCCACCGGCTGGGCCAAAAGGGCCAACGTTATTTAGACGCACCACCGAGGCAATTCGGCAGCCAAATTGTCCGTGCTTTTTAGTGTACGCCGATGGAAGCCCCGATCCGCCGCCGGATGCGCGGCGGACGGCTGGGCGTCTGCTATACTGTTTCGGCGGGAGTGCATCCCGCAGGAGGAAAGGCCTATCCCCTACGATCGTTCCCGCCGTATTCCGGAGCCTCGGACCCGCACCAACGAGCGCATCCGCGCTCGCGAAATTCGCGTCATTGATGAAGCCGGCCAGCAGCTAGGCATTTTGCCGCCGCAGGAAGCGCTGGCCATCGCCCGGCAAAAGGGACTGGATTTGGTGGAGGTTTCGTCCTCGGCCGATCCGCCGGTCTGCCGAATCATGGATTTCGGCAAGTATCAGTATCAGATGGAAAAGAAGGCGCGCGAGGCCCGCAAGCACCAGAAAAACATCGTCATCAAGGAAGTCAAGTTCCGGCCCAATACCGACGACCACGACTATGAGTTCAAGAAGAACAACGTGCTGCGGTTCTTGGGCGACGGCGACAAGGTGAAAGCAATGGTGGAATTCCGCGGCCGGGAGATTACGCACCGGGACATCGGGCAGCAATTGATGAACCGGCTCTTGGGCGATGTGAGACCGGCGGCGAATATCGAGTACCAGCCGCGCATGGAAGGCAAATTCCTGACCGCCATTTTCGCGCCGAAGAAATAGAAATGCCGAAGCTGAAGACTCATCGCGGCGCGGCCAAGCGCTTTCGTAAGACCGGCAGCGGCAAGATTGTCCGCGGCCGCGCTTTTGGCCGCCACATTCTGACCACCAAGGCCCGCAAGCGGAAACGCAAGCTGGACCAAGATACGCTGATCAGCGCCGCCGACCGGCGCCGCGTCGGCCGCATGATCCCCTACGACTAAACGATAGGGGCCCCGGGCCCTCCCACCACGCTGTGGCGGGAGGTGAGCTCAGCGCGGAACGCCGCTCCCCCTCCAGGGGGAAATCGGTGCGGCGCCCGCGGACCAGGACAAGGAGAAACCGATGCCGAGGGTAAAGCGCGGCTCCCACCGCCGCAATCTGCGCAAAAAGGTCCT
>JBOGKW010000143.1:0-9432 GCA_050746205.1 Terriglobales bacterium
CACACCGGCGCGTTGGCGGCTGCCGCGGCGCGGGCGACTGCCGCCGCCAAGGGATGTTCGGAGTGGCGTTCCACCGCCGCCGCCAGGGCCAGTAGAGTGGCGGCGCCTTGGCCGGTTGCCGGGACGATGGCGACGATGTCTGGCCGCCCTTGGGTTAGGGTGCCGGTCTTGTCGAGCAAGACGGCGGTCAAGGTGCGGGCGCGCTCCAACGCCTCGCCGCCACGAATCAGGATGCCGTGCTCGGCGCCCTTGCCGGTGCCCACCATCACCGCCGTGGGGACGGCCAAGCCCATGGCGCAGGGGCAGGCGATGACCAACACCGCCACCGAAGTGAACATCGCCCACAGGACGGCGGGCGCGGGGCCGAAGTCGAACCACAGGACAAAGGCGGCGATGGCAATGCTCAGCACTACGGGAACAAAGATGCCCGCCACTTTGTCCGCGAGCCGCTGGATGGGCGGGCGGGAGCCCTGCGCCGCCTCGACCAGGCGTACGATCTGCGCCAAAGCGGTGTCTTGGCCGGTCCGGGTCAGCTCGACCAGCAGCGATCCCTGCCCGTTGACGGTGCCGCCGGTGACCTCGGCGCCCGGTTCCTTTTCCGCCGGTAGTGGTTCTCCGGTCAGCATGCTCTCATCCACGGCGCTGTGGCCGGCGCGGACGCGGCCATCGGCGGGGAGCCGCTCGCCAGGCGGCACCCGGACCAGGTCGCCGGGCGCCAGCTCCGCGACCGGGCGATCCGCGACGGTTTCCTCGCCCTTCGGCCCAAGGACCACGCAGTGCGCCAGCTTGGGTCGGAGGGCCAGCAGGCGACGCATGGCGGCGGAGGTTTGGCCACGGGCGCGGCTCTCCATGAGATTGCCGAGTAGGATCAGCGCAATGATCCAATTCACCGCATCGTAGTAAACGTTGGCGGGCATGCCGTGGCGCGTGAACAGGCTGGGCGCCACGGTGGCCAGCAGGGAAAACAGGAAGGCGCCGCCGGTGCCGACCGCAATCAGGGTGTTCATGTCCGCGGCGCGATGGCGGAAGGCTTTGTAGGCGCGGGTATAGAAATCCCGACCCGCCCACAGCACCACTGGCAGCGCCAGGGCCAGCAGCAGCCAGCCCAGCGCGGCGACGGGCCAGGCCGCCAGCCAGGGCAGCGCGGCGGCGATGGCCTGGTGCGCCGGGGCCATCCAGCGGGAGAGCAGATCCAAGCTGCCGGCGGCGCGGACCGGCAACGCCAGCATCGAAACCAGCGTGGTGAGAACGGCCAGGACCATGGCCACGATCATGCGGCGGCGCAGGCCGCGCAGCACCAGGGCCTGGGCCACGGCGACGCCGGCCTCGCCATCATCGCCGCGGCTGGCCACGCGCCAGCCCCGGTTCTGGAGGGCGTGCTCGAAATCCGTCACCGTGGCGTTGCCCGGCAGGAAGTCCACCTCCAGGGCGCCATCGCCCAGGCGATAGCGCGCCGCCACCACGCCCGGCAGGCCGCGCACGGCGCCCTCGACATCACCGGCATCGGCGACCATCTCCGCGCCCGCTAGCTGCAATTGCACGGCGCTCAGGCGGGCGTCATAACCGGCCTGGCGCACCGCGCGGATCATCTCGTCGAGCGCGGCGGGAGCAGGAGAGTAAACCACCGTGGCCCGCTCGGTGGCGAAGTTGACGGTCGCTTGGCGCACGCCGGGGCTGCGGCGAAGGGCCCGCTGCACCCGCTGGGCGCAGGAGGCGCAGGTCATGCCGGTGATGGGCAGCGTGGCGCCAACCTCGGCGGGCGCGGGTTTAGCCGGATGGGACGGATTCGGAGTCATCTTGCGATCGCTGGCCACGTCGTAGGCGCGGCGCTGTGCGCGGCGGGCTCAGAAGGAAATACCAATTGACCCAGGCAATCGCCGCCGCTCCGGCGGCGCTGACCGCTATCTGGCCGGCGCTCATGGCCTAGACCACCTTGGCGGCAAAGCCTTCCTCGCCGATTGCCGCCAACAGCGCCTCCGGCGTGACCTTCCCGGGGTCGTAATCCAGTTCGGCGGCTCCGACGCGGACAGCACGGTTTTCCACGCCCGGCGCGCTCAGCGCCTTTTCCACGGCGCGCACGCAATGATCGCAACTCATGCCTTCAATGCTCACTGTCAGATGCTTCATCGGCGGGTCCCTCCAAATACCCCCATGGGGTATGTAAAGCCACTGTAACCCGGCCTCCCCCGCGGCGTCAAGCCGGCGCGCCGGCATCTTGCCGGCCCTACGCTGGAGTGAGGGGCGGCGGGGGGCGCCGCGTCGGCCATTAGAATAAAGGCATGCCCGCCGAACCTATGAGCCGCGACGCGCGCCGATTTTTCTCCGAGCGGTATGGCCTCACCCCCGCCGATCTGGAGCGCTACTTGGCGGCGGCGCTGGGCCGGGGCGGCGACTTCGCCGACCTCTATTTCGAATATCAAGCCACCTCGTCGCTGGTGCTGGAGGAATCGCTGCTGAAATCGGCCAGCCAGGGCATTTCGCTGGGCGTCGGCGTGCGGGTGCTAGCCGGCGAGCGCACCGGTTACGCTTATAGCGACGATTTGGCGCCGGAGAAAATTCTGCTTGCCGCCGAGACCGCGGCCCACATCGCCAGCGGGCCGGCCCGGAAGCAGATCGTCGGCCTGCGTGAAGTACCGTCCCGAGCCACGCTGTATCCCGTGGTCCTGGCCCCCACCGATGCCGAATTGATGGCCAAGATTCATCTGGTCGAACGGGCCGATCGCGCGGCCCGCGGCCAGGACCGGCGGATCGAGCAGGTGCGCGTCAGCTATGCCGATGAGGTGAAGTGGGTGCTCGTCGCCGCCTCCGATGGCACGGAGGCCGCGGACTACCAGCCGTTGGCGCGCATGAGCGTGTTTTGCCTGGCGCGGGAGGGCCAGTTAGCGCAGCGGGGCAACTCCGGCGGCGGTGGGCGCGTGGACCTGGGCTTCTTCGAGCGGCAGCTAACGCCGGAGGAGCTGGCCGCGCAGGCCGCGCGAGAGGCGGTCCAGCAGCTGCACGCGCGGGAATGCCCCGCCGGCGAGATGACTGTGGTGCTGGGCCCCGGCTGGCCGGGCGTGCTACTGCATGAGGCCATCGGCCACGGCCTAGAGGCGGATTTCAACCGCAAAAAGACGTCAGCGTTTTCCGGCCTGGTGGGCAAGGCCGTGGCCAGCCCGATCTGCACTGTGGTGGACGACGGCACTTTGCCCGGCCGCCGCGGCTCGCTGAACATGGATGACGAGGGCGCGCCGACGCAATGCACCGCGCTGATCGAAAACGGGGTATTGCGCGGCTACATGCAGGACCGGCTGAGCGCGGGCGTGATGGGCGCGCACGCTACGGGCAACGGCCGCAGGCAAAGTTACGCCCACATGCCCATGCCGCGCATGACCAACACCTACATGCTGCCCGGTGAGGACGCCCCCGAGGACATCATCCGCGGCGTGCCCAAGGGCCTATACGCCGCCAACTTCGGCGGCGGACAGGTGGACATCACCAGTGGTAAGTTCGTGTTCTCCGCATCGGAGAGCTACTTGATCGAAAACGGGAAGATCACCGCGCCGGTGCGCGGCGCCACGCTCATCGGCAATGGGCCGGACGTGCTCACGCGCGTCCGCCGCGTGGGCAGCGATCTGAAGCTGGACCAGGGCATCGGCATGTGCGGCAAGGAAGGGCAATGGGTGCCGGTGGGCGTGGGCATTCCCACGGTGCAAATTGACCGCCTCACCGTGGGCGGGACGGCCGAGTGAGCCGCGTGGCAAGCGGGGCGGAAAGGGAAGGACAATGAGCGACGACGGCGGAAACGGTTTGCCGGAGTTGGCCCAGCGCATCGTGGCCGAAGCCCAGCGGCGGGGGGCCAGCGCCGCCGAGTGCGTCATCCGCGAGGGCCGGGAGCTGTCCGCGACGGTGCGCTTGGGCGAGATTGAGCAGCTCAAACAAGCCGGGGGCAAGACGCTGGGCATGCGGGTCTTCCTCGGCCAGCGGGCGGCCAGCACCTACACCTCCGACTTCTCCTGGCCAGCCGTGGAGCAGATGATGAACTCCGCGCTGGCCATCGCGCGCGTGGCTTCGGAGGATCCGGCCGCCGGCCTGCCCGCCGCCGAAGAGTTGGGGCGATGGGAGGGCGACCTGGCCATTTACTCGCCCCAGACCGCGGCGGTGGCGACCGAGGCGGGCGTGGATTTGGCCCGGCGGGCCGAGGCAGCCGCGCTGGCCGCCGATCCACGGCTGAAGAACAGCGAAGGGGGCAGCTTCGAGGCGGGCGAAGGCCGGCGGATCTTCGCCAACTCCCTCGGCTTTACCGGCGAGTACCGCCGTTCCACCTGCTCGATCGCGGCAGTGCCGATCGCCGAGCAGGACGGCAAGATGCAGCGGGATTATTGGTTCAGCGTGGGCCATGATCCCGCTCAACTGGATTCGCCCGAGGAGGTTGGGCGGGTCGCGGCGGAGCGGACACTGCGCCGCCTCGGCGCCCGCAAGGCGCCCACCGCCCGGGTGCCGGTGGTGGTGGACGCCATGGTGGCGCGGTCGCTGCTGGACCAGATTTTTTCCGCCGTGAGCGGCGAGGCGATCTACCGCGGCGCCAGCTTTTTGACCGGCCAACTGGGCGAGATGGTGGCCGCACCCGCCATCACGGTGGTGGATGACGGGCCGCGGGCCGGTGGCTTTGGCAGCGCGCCATTTGATGGCGAAGGCGTGGCCAAGCGGCGGACCGTGGTCATCCAGAACGGCCGGCTGGAGAGCTACCTGCTGAACTGCTACACCGCCCGCAAGCTGGGGCTGAAGACCACCGGCAACGCTAGCCGCGGTTTGGCCGACACGCCGGGCGTGGGATATGGCAACTTATACCTGGAACCAGGCGAACCCACGCCGCGGGCATTGATCGCCGGCATCCGCCAGGGTCTGTTCGTCACGGAGTTCATTGGCTCCGGCGTCAATATCGTGACCGGCGATTATTCCCGCGGCGCCAGCGGTATGTGGATTGAAAATGGCGAACTGGCCTATCCGGTCGAAGAGATTACCGTGGCCGGCAACTTGAAGGAAATGCTGCGGCGGATTGTGGCGGTGGGTAATGACCTAACGTTTCGCTCCGCCGCGGCCGCACCCACGGTGGTGATTGAAGGCATGACGGTGGCGGGCCGTTAAGCGGCGCCGGGCCAAGGGGGAGGGCAGGCAGCATGGCGGACGAGGGGAGTTCGAACGATCAGCCCCTAGAGTTGGCGCCCGGGTCGCTCGGGCCGCCGCCGGGCGGCGAGAACAACCGCTGGACGCGCATCTGGCAGGGCCCCCGCGGGCTGCGGGCGGGCTGGCGTTTGCTGATCTATGTCGTCCTGCTGCTGCTGATTGACGCTATTTTGTCGCTCGGCGCAGTCGCCATATCCGCCGCCGCGGGCCATCCCCTAGTGGCGCATGGGGGCCGCAGGCTCGTGCCCGGCCTGGGGGCAATCTTTTTCAACGACGCCGGCCTATTCGCCGCCGCCGTTTTGGCCGCCTTGCTGTTGGGCCGCTTCGAAGGCCGCGGGCTGGGCGCGTTTGGTTTGCCCTGGCATGGCGCCTTTGGGAAAAAGTTCTGGTGGGGCGCGCTGTGGGGCGGCCTGGCCTTGAGCGCCTTGCTGGCCGCCATCGCCGCCAATGGTGATTTCCATCTCCGCGGCTTCCGCGCTGCCTTCACCCCGTCGCTCGGCTCCGGGTTGGTCTTTGCCTGCGCTTTCGCCCTGGTCGGGTTCGCCGAGGAGTTCAGCTTCCGCGGCTATCCCTTGACGGTGCTCACCGAGGGCATGGGCTTTTGGCCGGCGGCGATTGTGCTTTCCGTCGCCTTCGGTGGCGTGCACGCGGGCAATGGCGGGGAAGCGCTGTGGGGAGTGTTGAGTGCCGGGCTGATTGGGCTGTTTTTTTGCTTCACCGTGCGGCGCACCGGCACGCTCTGGTTCGCTATCGGCTTCCATTTCTTGTGGGACTTCGCCGAGAGCTTTGTTTACGCCGTCCCGGATAGCGGCTTGGTCCTGCGCCATGCCATGGTCCGGTCGTCGTTCTCCGGATCGCATTGGCTCACCGGCGGCAGCGTCGGGCCGGAGGGCAGTCTGCTGATCTTCCCGCTCATTGCCATTCTGTTTTGGCTGTTCCACCGGGCGTATCCGGCAGCGCGGCTGGAGGCCTGAAACCGCGGATGGCTGCCGCCTACGACGCACTGCTGCTGGTCTCGTTCGGGGGGCCCGAGGGACCCGAAGACGTCGAGCCGTTTTTGGATAACGTGCTGCGCGGGCGGCGGGTGCCGCCGGAGCGGCGCCGCGAAGTCGCGGCGCATTATCTCCTCCACGGCGGCAAAAGCCCCATCAACGACCAGAACCGGGCGCTGCTGCGGGCGCTCCACCCGGCGCTAGAGGCCCGGCTCCCCGGGCTCCGGCTCTATTGGGGCAATCGCAACTGGCACCCGCTGCTGGCGGACACGGTGCGCCAAATGCGCCAGGACGGCATCGCGCGGGCGCTGGCTTTGGCCACCTCGGCGTTCGGTTCCTACTCCGGCTGCCGGCAGTATCGCGAGGACCTGGCACGGGCGCGCGCGGAGGTAGGGCCGGGTGCGCCGGAGATCCACAAGCTGCGGTTGTTTTACAGTCACCCCGGGTTCATCGCAGCCGTGCTCGCCGGGGCGCGCGACGGCCTTAATCAGCTGCCTGACAGCCGCCGCGGCGCCGCGGGGTTGCTGTTCACCGCTCATAGCATTCCCCTCGCCATGGCGGCCACTGGCCCTTATCCGGCGCAGTTGGCGGCGGCGGCGGGCTGGGTGGCGGCGGCGTTGGGGCGCGACGGCGACTGGCGATTGGGCTACCAAAGTCGCAGCGGCCCACCCAGCCAGCCCTGGCTGGAGCCGGACGTCAACGCGCAGTTGGCGGCACTGGCCTCCGAGGGCCGCCGGGACGTGGTCGTGGTTCCAATCGGCTTTCTCTCCGATCACATGGAAGTCGTCCATGATCTCGATGTCGAGGCGCGGGAACACGCCGAGCGGCTGGGACTGCATATGGTGCGCGCCGCAACGCCTGGGGCGCGGCCGGAGTTGGTGGACGCGATCGTGAGCCTGGTCGCGGAGCGCATGACGGGCCAGGCGCCGGAGGCCATGCCGGGCGCACAGGACGGCAGCTGCGTGGGCGATTGCTGCCTGTGGGCTAGGGCCGGAGAGGAAACCTGCCAAGCCGATCGTACTCGAACTGCCCTCGCACCGGACGGCTGAGAAACAAAGCAAATTCAGCGATTTCCTGTGTCCCCCAAGCCGGCTCCGTGGGGCTGAGCGCCGCTCGTAACGGCGCCAAGCTGCCCTTTCCGGCACTGGCCAAGGTGATATGGGGCGTGAAGGGGCGCGCCTCGGGGGTAAAGCCCAACGGCGCCAATTGCTGCTCGATCGCCGCCGCCAGCTGCGCCGCAGGGTTGGCATCGGCGACCCCGATCCAGAGCCTATGGGGTCGGCCCCGGGGCGGGAACACCCCCAGTCCGCGCAGGTGCAGCAAAAACGGCGGGCGCCGGACCCGGCTCAGCGCGGCCGAGAGCGCGGGCAGTTCGGTTTCCGGCCGCTCCCCCAGGAAGCGCAGGGTGAGATGCCAGGCCTCCGGCCGTGACCAGTGGGCGTTTGCGCCGGTCATCAGCGGCGCCCGCAGCCGCAAAATGCGCTGCGCAAGCTCCGCCCCCAGTTCAATGGCGACAAACAGCCGCATGGTGCCTTCGCTCACCCGGCCGCGCCTGATTGCTGGCGGCATGGGCTGGGCCGGCCGGGGCGAGTGCTAGCCGCGATGAACGGAAAAGATCTGCGCCGGGTAGGGCGCCGGATCCACCCGCACCCATTGCCGCCGGCCGCGCCAGTGGCCTTGATATCCGCTGAGCAGGTCTTCGATGGCGAACTCTTCGTCCTCGCCGATGCCAAACGGTTCCAGGGGCAGTTCAACATCCGCCGCCTGCGCCCGAAAGGGGTCCAGATTGACGGCGATGAACAGCAGGTCCGCGCCTTCCTGTTTGCTGTAAAACAGAATCTGATCGTTGTGCGCGGGCAGGAAGCGGAGGTTGTCCAGGCGCTGTAGCGCAGGGTGGGCCCGCCGGATCCGGTTGACCCGGGCGATTTCCCCCTTGATGTGGCCCGGTCGGTCCCAATCCCAGGCTTTGAACTGGTACTTCTCCGAGTCGGCGTATTCTTCCGTGCCCGGAATCGCCCGGTTCTCGACCAACTCGAAGCCGTTATAGATCCCATAGCTGGGCGAGAGGGTGGCCGCCAGCACTAGGCGCTGGAGGAACGCCGGTCGCCCGCCGCGCTGGAGTATTTCCGCCAAAATGTCCGGCGTATTGACGAAGAAATTGGGGCGGAACGAATCGCGCAGCGGCGGCCGGGTCAGCTCGGTGAGGTACTCCGTGAGCTCGCGTTTGGTGTTCCGCCAGGTGAAATAGGTATAGGACTGAGAAAAGCCCAGCTTGGCCAGATAACCCATCACCTTGGGCCGGGTGAAGGCTTCGGCCAAGAAGATCGCGTCGGCGTGCCGGCGCCGGATACGCTGCAGCAGCCATTCCCAAAACGCGAAGGGCTTGGTGTGGGGATTGTCCACGCGGAAGATCTTCACGCCGTGGGCGTACCAAAACTCGATCACTGCCTCCAGCGCTTCCCACAATCCGCGCCAATCGTCGCAGTAGAAGTTGAGTGGGTAGATGTCCTCATAGCGCTTGGGCGGATTCTCGGCATATTGGATGGCGCCGTCCGGGCGGTGATAGAACCAGTCTGGGTGCGTCTGCACCCAGGGATGATCCGGCGCGCAGTGCACCGCGAAATCCAGAGCAAGTTCCATGTCCTGCGCCTGGACAGCAGCGGCGAAGTGGTCAAAGCCCTCGATCGTGCCCAGGCCGGGTTCGATGGCGTCGTGGCCGCCCTCGGGCCCGCCGATGGCGTAGGGGCTGCCGGGGTCGCCGGGCTGGACGGTCAGGCTATTGTTGGGGCCTTTGCGGTGGGTCCGCCCGATGGGGTGAATCGGGGGCAAATAAATGACCTCGAAACCCATGTGGGCGATCTCCGGCAGCCGGGCTTCGCATTCGGCCCAGGTGGCGCTGCGGGTTGGGTCGGCGCCTTGGGAGCGTGCAAACATCTCATACCAGCCGCCGCAGCGCGCCCGTGGCCGATCGGCGATGACCGGCCACACCTTGGCCGCGCGGGTGGGTGGCGACAGGGGCGGGCGCGTGTGCGCCCAGGCGGCGACTTCTTCGCTCAGCAAATGGTTGGGGTCGGCGCCGCCCGCGGGCGGCGTGGCGACGCCGGCCGGACGGCGCCGGGTCGCGCCGGAGGCTTCCAGCCGGGCGTGCAGTGCCGCGCCGGCCGCCAGGTCGCTGGCGATCGGCTGCCCAGCCGCCTGCTTGCGCAGCGTGTCGCGGCGCCAGGTCTCGAACTCCTCGACCCAGGCCTCGATAGTGAACTCGTAGTCGGCATTG
>JBOGKW010000144.1:0-9419 GCA_050746205.1 Terriglobales bacterium
CGGCGGCGCCGACCACCGGCGCGTCGGCCGGCGCCGCCACCGGCGGTTCCGCCCTGGCCCTGCCGCCACGCAAGGCGCTGGACATCGCGGCGCAGATCGCCAACGGCCTGGCCGCCGCGCATGAGAAGGGCATCGTGCACCGCGACCTGAAGCCGGAGAACATTTTTCTCACCAGCGACGGCCGGGTCAAGATTCTGGACTTCGGTCTGGCCAAGCTCACCGGCCGCAAGGCCGAGCCCACGGGAGATGACGCGCCCACCCTGCCGCCGACCACGGCGGGTACCATGCCCGGCGAGGTGCTGGGCACTGTGGGTTACATGGCGCCGGAGCAGGTGCGCGGCCGGCCCTCCGGCCCGCCGGCGGACCTGTTCGCGCTGGGCGCCATCTTGTATGAGATGCTCAGCGGCCGACGCGCCTTCCAGCGCCCCTCCGCCGCCGAGACCATGGCGGCCATCGTCCAGGAGGAGCCGCCCCCCTTGGCGCCGCCGGGCGAGGCGAGCCGCGGCCTCGACCCGGCCCTGGATCGCCTGGTGGATCATTGCCTGGAGAAGGACCCGGCGGCCCGTTTCCAATCCGCCCGTGACCTTGGTTTCGCGCTCCAGGCCCTGGCCCAACCCGGTAGCACCACCCGAGCCGCCGCCTTATCCGCCGCCCGCCGCCCGCGCTGGCGCCCGCTGCTGCCTTGGGCGGTGGCCGCGGCGCTCGCCGTCGCGCTCGCCGTCTTCGTGTCGCTGCCGCGCGGCGGCCCGGCTGCCGCCGCGCCGGTGGCGTTGGATTTGGCGATCCCGCCGGCGCAGACGCTGGAGACGATCAGCGGCCCGGCGGTGGTCATCTCCCCCGACGGCCGCCGGCTGGCCTATGTGGCCAATGCGGGCGGTGCGATGCTGCAAATTTTCCTGCGCAATTTGGATCAAGCCGCCGCGCAGCCGCTGCCCGGGGCGCTGGGGGAGGCTCCGTTTTTCTCCCCCGACGGCCGCTGGTTGGCGTATTGCGGCATGGACGGGAAATTAGAGAAGGTGTCGGTTTTCGGCGGCCCACCGGTGGTGCTGGCGCCGGCCTGCGCGTCCCGGGGCGGCGCCTGGGGCGCGGACGGCACGATCGTCTTTACCCCCACGTTGATTTCGCCTCTGGCGCGTGTTTCCGCCGCCGGCGGCGCGGTCACGCCGGTTACGCGGCTGGCCGCCGGCGCCATCACCCATCGCTGGCCGCAGCTTTTGCCCGGGGGGCGGACTGTTTTGTTCACCGCCTCGAGCAACAACAATGATTTCAGCCACGCCACCGTCCAGGCCGCTTCGCTAGCCACCGGGCGCGCTACCGTGCTGGTGCGCAATGCCTATTTCGGCCGCTACCTAGCCGCCGGCTACCTGACCTATTTTTCCGGCAGCACGCTGTTCGCGGCCCGCTTCGATCCGCGCTCGCTGCGCCTGCTGGGGCCGGCGCTGCCGGTGATGAGCGATATCCAGACCGATCTCACCAATGGCAGCGCTCAGTTCAGCGTGGCCGCCAACGGAGCCATCGTATACGGCGCCGGCGGAGCGCTCAGCGCCGATACGGTGGTGAATGAGGTTGACATGCACGGCGTGGTCACGCCGTTGGTCCGCCAGCCGGGCGCCTACACCAACCCGCAGTTCTCGCCTGACGGCAAGCGCCTGGCGCTGCAGGTGGAAAACAACATCTGGATTTACGATATCGCCCGCGGCGCGCTCACGCCGCTCACCACGGCTGGCTGCAATGATCCGGTCTGGACGCCCGGCGGCCAGCGAATTGTTTGCACACCGGTCGGTGGGCCTGGCACGTACTCCGGCCTGCGCTGGTACAACGTGAATACCGGAGTGGGCCAGCCGCTCATCGCGCACAGCCGCAGCCAGCTAGAGGCCACCTCTTGGCTGCCGAACGGGCGGGCGCTGGCCTTCCTGGACGTCGTCTCCGGCAACGACTGTTGCGAGGTGAAGATCTTGCCCTTCGGCCCCGACGGCCAGCCCGGCGCGCCGCGCCACTTTGCTTTGCAAGACGTCAACCCGGTATTTTCTCCCGATGGGCATTGGCTTGCGTACTTCCACCTCGTCGCCGGGGTGTATCAGGTCTTCGTCACCGCTTATCCCGGCCCCGGCGGCAACTGGCAGGTTTCGGTGAACCGGGGCATTTTGCCCGCCTGGTCTCCAACCGGGCACGACCTGTTCTTTATCCAGCTCGAACCGCGCGAGGTTCTCGAGGAGGTCGCCTACACCACCCAGGGCGGCGCTTTCCAGCCCGGTCCGGTGGTCCCGCTGGTTCAGTTTCACGGCGCTCTGGCCCAAACCGCTCCCTATAGTGACTACGCCGTCGCGCCGGACGGCCGGCACTTCGCCTTCCTGCAAGCCGCCAGCCCCGGCGCCGCCGTGCCGCACGTGGTCTTGCATTGGTTCACCACGCTCCGCCGCACCCTGGCCCGCGACGCGTCGGGGCAGTAAGGGCGCACGGGCCGCTGGCGGCGGTCGCGAGAGCGGGCGGTGGCACAGGCCAACGTGGCACAGGCTTTCGCCTGTGTGCCGGCGGGCTTCAGCCTGGCGGGGGTGGGCGCAAGCTCAAGCCGGCGCCGACACAGGCCGAAGCGTGTTGCACGGGGCGGGGTCGGCTCGGCGTTAGCATTGGTCAGCCCCATAGCGGCGGCGATCTGCGAGGCGAGGGTGATCTATGAGGACAATCAGTGTGTCCAGGAGAACTGCCACTAGCGGACTTGGCGGCGTCTCGGCCCTTTGGCGGTGGGGCGCCGGCGGTAAGCTCGCCGCTGGCGCCTTCGTCGTCGTGGCCGCGGTCGCCGCCGCCCTGGGGTGGGCCGGGGGCGGATTGTCGGCTGCGTTCGTGCCGCTGGACATCGGCGCGGTGCTTGGCGCGCTGCTGGTGGGTGAGCTTACCGGCCGCCCGTGGCTTGGCCGGCTCCTGGCCCTTCTCCTGGGCGTCGCTTTGCTCGTGATCGCGCTCCGCGCTTGGCCAACCCCATAGTCGCCGTGCGCTGGCCGCCGGGGGGGATTCCTCCGGCGTGCGCAGGCTTCGTTCAACCTACGCCCTGCCATGGATCCCGAAGCCCGGGGTCGTGGCCGCGGGCGCGGGTAGCGAGAGGCACGTGGGACAGGCGTCCTCGCCTGTCGTCCGTCGTGGCCGTGGGCGCGGACGGCGAGAGCGGGAGCGCGACGGCTGCGCCCGCATGGCATCGGCGGGAACGATTGCCAGCCAGCACCAGCCACCACCAGCCGCCCGCGGAGCGACATCACCGGCGCGGGGGTGCGGCGGGGGAACGGAAGGCGGCGACTTGGAGGGCGCGGGCGCCGGGCAGCGAGGGCAGCAGGGTCATTAAGGCGGGAATGTCGGTGCGAATGACAGCGATGTCGCCCGAGGTCTGGTCCTCGACGAACAGATAGGCGCCGTAGCCGCCCAGGGCCAGCCGCTCCGGCCCCAGGCCCACCGGGATCGCCGCCTGCAAATGGCGCGCCTGCAGGTTGATGACGTCCACGGTGTCGGCCTGGTGATTGGCCACATACAGTTGGTTGCCGTCGGGGGATACCGCCAGGCCCCAGGGTCCGGTGCCCACGACCAGGCTGCCCTCGACCTGATTGGCCGTGGTATCCACGATGCTGACGCTGGCGCCGCCGCCCTGATGGCCGTAATTGGAGACGTACAACTCGCCGCCGTCGGGCTTCAAGGCCATGGCTTTGGGATCCGGGCCAACGGCCAGATAGGTGAGCGCCGCGGCCGGCGGCGCCAGGTCCACCACGGCCAGCTCGTTGGCCGCGGGGCAGAGCACGAACGCCTTGTGCCCGTAGGGCAGCGCGATCACCTCCGTGGGCGCCGCGGGCAGTGGCACCGAGGCCGTCAGGCGGAAGCTGGCCGCGTTGATCACTTGCAGCCGCGGGGGCTGGGTGGTGGCCACCAGCAGACGCTCCGCCGGCGCCAGGGCCACCGCCTGCGGCAGGCCGCGGAGAGAGAGGCGGTGGGTGACAATGCGCGAGGGCAGGTCCACGGCCAGCAGCCGGCCTTGGCCGGCGCGCTCGCCGCCGATGTAGGCGGTCGCGCCGTCGCCGCTCAGCGCCAGGGCCCGCGGCTGGGCCGCCACGCGGATCAGCGCCGGATGTCCTCCAGTGGCGATGGAGAACACCGCCAAGGCACCGGCGTCGCGCCCGTCGCGGGTTCGCGTCAACACATAGAGTTCGGCCCGCGCCGGGTTATACGCCAGCGCCACCGGGAGGCCGCCCGCGGCCAGCGTCGGCGCCAGCCGGAGCGTGCGGGCATTCAGGGCGCGAATACCCCCGTCCTGCCCGGCGACATAGAGCATCACGTGATAGGCCGGCCCCGGCATGGGATAGAGCCGGTGGCATCCGGCCAGCGCCACCACCGCCAGCCCGAGCGACAGCGCCCCCGCCCCCCGCCAGATGGCCCGCGCTCGCGGCCTGCCTGCCACGGCTCAGCCTTGCCGCGCCTGGCGGGCGGGAGGCGGCGGCATCCGCCGGTCCAGCAGCGGCGCCAACGCCCGCGCCTCGGCCACCAGTTGGTCGAGTTGGCGGGGATAGATGGACTGGAGGCCATCGCTCAGCGCCCGGTCGGGCGCGTCATGCACCTCGATCAGCAGGCCGTCGGCGCCCACCGCCAGCGCCGCCCGCGCCAGGGGCAGCACCCGGTCGCGGCGGCCGGTGCCATGGCTGGGGTCCACCAGCACGGGCAGGTGGCTGACCGCCTGAACCGCCGGCACCACGCTCAGATCCAGCGTATTGCGGCTGTGGTCGGCGAAGGTGCGCACACCGCGTTCGCACAGCGCCACCTGGTAGTTGCCCTCGGCAAGCACGTACTCGGCCGCCATCAGCCATTCTTCCAGCGTCGCCGCCAGGCCGCGTTTCAGCAGCACCGGCTTGCGCGCCCGTCCGGCCCGCCGCAGCAGGGAATAGTTCTGCATGTTGCGCGCGCCCAACTGGATCATGTCGGCGTATTGCTCCACCAGCGCCAGGCTGGCCTCATCCACCGCCTCGGTGACGATGGCCAGGCCAAAGCGCTCCCGCGCCTCCGCCAAAATCTCCAGCCCCTGCTCGCCCAGGCCCTGGAACGCATAGGGCGAGGTGCGCGGCTTGAACGCCCCGCCGCGCAGCATCTGCGCCCCGGCCGCCGCCACCCGCTCGGCGATGCGCAGCGTCTGGTCCCGCGTCTCCACCGCGCAGGGCCCGGCCATCACCACCCAGTCCGGCCCGCCGATGCGGATGCCCAGCGCCGGCGGGCCGACGGCAAGGACCGTCTTTTCCGGCTTGACCTCCAGGCTGACCAGCTTGTAAGGCTTGGAGACCCGGAGCGCCTCGGCGACGCCATCCAGCCCCTCCAGGTCGCTCAGCTCGATCGCGTCCTTGTTGCCGGTGATGCCGATGGCGGTGCGCTGCGCCCCGGGGATGGGATGCGGCTTCAGTCCCAGCGATTCAATATGGCGGCAGACCGCGGCGACCTGCTCCTCGCTGGCCCCGGCCTTCATGACGATCAGCATGGCGATGTCCCTTTGCCGCGGTGGGCGCCGCTCGGCGGCCGGCGGCGTTTAGCCGAAAAACACCGAGGCGATATCGTAAATCTCTGGGTCCACCTTCCGGCTCTTGCCCAGCGCATCCTCCAGCGGCACCGAGGTCAGCTTTTGCCCTTGCAGCGACGCCATCCGGCCAAACTCGCCTTGGTGCACCATGTCAATCGCCTGCACGCCGTAGCGGGTGGCCAGCACCCGGTCAAACGAGGTGGGCGAGCCGCCGCGCTGAATGTGGCCCAGGATGACCATGCGCGTTTCATAGCCGGTCCGCTTCTCGATCTCCTCGGCCAGCCGTCCGCCGATGCCGCCCAGGCGCGCGTGGCCGAACTCATCCACCTTGGCGCCCTGCGTCGTCTGCTCGCCCTGGATGGCCAGGCGCGCCCCCTCGGCCACCACCACGATGCTGAAATATTTGCCCCGCCCATGCCGCCGCTTCAGCAGCTCGCAGACTTGATCCAGGTTCACCGGCTTTTCCGGGATCAGCACCACGTCGGCGCCGCCGGCGATGCCGGTATAGGTGGCAATCCAGCCGGCGTCGCGTCCCATCACTTCCACCACGATGATCCGGTTGTGCGCCTCGGCGGTCGTGTGCAGCCGATCCACCGCTTCGGTGGCGATATTGACCGCGGTATCGAAGCCGAAGCAAAAATCGGTGCCCGCCAGGTCGTTGTCAATGGTCTTGGGCACGCCCACCAACTTCAGCCCCGCCTGATTCAGCTTCAGCGCCACGCCCAGCGTGTCGTCGCCACCGATGGCGATCAGCGCGTCCAGATGATTGGCCGCGAACGCGGCCTTGATCCGCTGCAAACCCTGAGCGTCCTTGAACGGATTGGTTCGCGACGTGCGCAGGATGGTCCCGCCGCGATGAATGATGCCGGGGATCGAATCCAGGTCGAGCAACTGGAAGCGGTTCTCGAGCACGCCGCGCCAGCCCTCGGCAAACCCGATGATCGAGTCGCCATAAAACATCGTCCCCTTGCGAACTACGGCGCGAATCACCGCATTCAGGCCGGGGCAGTCGCCCCCGCCGGTCAGAATCCCTACACGCATCCTCACTCCTTGACCCAAGAAATTGGCTGGGAAAAGTCTTATTCTAACGGATCGTTGCCCTTGGTGGCGAAACGGCATGGCTCGCGCCGCTCCCAACCCGCTCGGCCCGCGTGTCGGCGTGCACACGTCGGTAGCGGGTGGCCTGCCCCTGGCCGCGGACCGGGCCCGGGCGCTGGGCTGCCAAACGCTGCAGATCTTTTCTTCCAGCCCGCGGCAATGGCGCGGCGCCGAACTGGACCCCGCCGGTTGCGCGGAGATGATCCGCCGGCGGCGCGCCTACGGCCTCCGCCCGCTGGTGATCCACGCCAATTACCTGATCAACGCCGCCGGCTCCGATCCCGTTCTCTGGGAGCGATCCATCGCGGCCTTGCGCGGGGAGCTGGTGCGCGCCCGGCAACTGGAGGCGGAGTTTGTGGTGCTCCATCCCGGCGCCGCGGGCGCCGGTCACGACCGTGCCGCCGCCATTGACCGCGTCGGCGACGCGGTCCGCCGGGCCGCCGAAGGGCTCAAGTGGGGCCGCCTCCGCCTGCTGATCGAAAACACCGCCGGCGGCGGAAGGCTGGGCGGCAGCTGGGAGGAACTGGCGGCCTTGCTCGCCGCCGTCGGCTCTGGCGCAGCCCCGGTGCCCAGCGGCGCCTGCATTGACACCTGCCACGCCTGGGCCGCCGGCTATGACGTCCGTTCCCCGGCCGGGTATCGCGCCACGATGGCCAAGCTGAACCGGCTCGTCGGCCTCAAAAACGTCCACGTGATCCACGTCAATGATTCCAAGGGCGGCCAAAACTCCCATCTCGACCGCCATCAAAACCTAGGCCAAGGCACGCTCGGACGGGAGGCCTTCCGCCTGTGGATCAACGACCGCCGCCTGGCCCGCAAGGCCTTCATTTTGGAGACGCCCGTGGATAACCCCGGCGATGACCGGAAGAATCTCCGGCGCCTGCGCTCTCTGGTGGCTCGCGCCCGGCGCCGGGCGCGATAGCAGGGAGCGGACAGCCGTTCGCGGCGGCCAACCGACAGGCGGGGACGCCTGTCCCACGGGTCGCGGTCATACGGGTCGCGCGCATCCGGGTCGCGCTCCTTGGGCAACCGTCCCGAAGCGGCTGAGCCGCGGGGCGGGCAGGCGGGCCGTGTGCCGCGCGATCCCGCCGGCGTTCCCATGGGCGGAGCACTTCCGTCTACCGGCGCCGTCTACCGGCACCGCCTACCGGCGGCGCAGGGCAGGGAAGGAGCGCGCCACCTGGCCACGGCCCTCCTCGATGCCCACGGTCTGGTCCGCGCGCACGGGACCCAGCCGCGTCACCGCCCCACTGGGCCAATGCACCTCAATCGCCTCCACGCGCCGATGTCCGCCGAGGCCAAAATGCAGGCGTGGATCCTGCGCCGATTGATAGCTCATTCCCCCCTTGCGCTCGGCCACCGCCGTCCACGCGCCGGCCCGGATGCGCGCCCGCGCGCCCACGGCGTCGCGGTTGGACCGCGCGCCGATCAGGAACAACTGCAGCCAATGGTTACCGTCGCCAACCTGGTTGCGGAGCAGCTGTGCCCGCTCGCCGTTGTTGTTGACCAGGATGTCCAGCCGTCCGTCGTTGTCGTAATCGCCAACGGCCGCCCCGCGGCTGACCCGCGGCCGCAAAAAGTCCGCGCCCATCGCGCCGCTGGCGTTGCGGAACCGCCCGCCACCCAGGTTCCGGAACATCATCTTCGGTTCGGCGTAATGCACCAGCGGGTTGTAGCGCTGGATGTTGTCCAGCACATGCCCGCAGGCCATGAGGACGTCCAGGTTGCCGTCATTGTCGAAGTCCAGAAAGCGCGTGCCGAACTCGCTGCGATGAAAGGCCGCGTAGCCGATGCCGGAGCTGACCGTGGCGTCCGTGAACTGCCCGCCCCCCAAGTTCTGATACAGCCGCGGCAGCTGCGAATCCAGATGGGTCACGATCAGATCCATCCGCCCGCTGCCGAAGGCGTCGCCCGCGTCCACCCCCATGCCCGCCTCCGGCTGGCCGTTGTCGCCCACCGCCACGCCGGCCTGGTACGCGACCTCCGCGAACGTTCCGTCGTGTTGGTTGCGAAACAGAAAATTCGCCATCGAATCGTTGGCGATGAAGATATCCGGCCAGCCGTCCTGGTCATAGTCGAAGGTCACCACCCCCAGCCCGTTGCCCCGGTGCGCGCCGAGCCCGCTGGCCAGGCTGACGTCGGTAAAGGTGCCGTCGCCGTTGTTGTGGAACAGCGCCGGCGGCGTCGGCGGAAAATCATCCGGCAGGCAGTAGCTGCGCATCCCCGGCCCCTGCGCGCCGCAGTAGTCGTTGGTCGCCGGGGACCAGGCGACGTAGTTGGCGATGATCAGATCCAGCAGGCCATCGCGGTCATAGTCAAACCACGCCGCGCTGGACGCCCATCGCCCGGCGTTGGCCACCCCGGCGCGGGCGGTGACGTCGGCGAAGGTGCCGTCGCCCCGGTTGTGGTACAGCACGCAGCGGCCATAGCCGCAGACCAACAGGTCGGGATAGCCGTCATTGTCATAATCGCCGACGGCAGCGCCCATGCCGAACAGCCCTAGCGCCCCCACGCCCGCGCGCTCGGTCACGTCGCTGAAGGTGCCGTCGCCGTTGTTCCGATAGAGGGCCGAGCGCAACGGATAGCGGGGATGATAGACGGGCGTGGCGGCGCCGTTGACCAGATACAGGTCCAAATATCCGTCCTGGTCATAGTCCAGCCAGGCGCAGCCCGCGCCCATGGCCTCGATCAGGTATTTCTGGGCCGAGGCGGCGTTGTCATGGCGGAAATGAATGCCGCTGGCGGCGGCCACGTCCACGAACGGCGGCGCGGCGCTCTGGGCGCC
>JBOGKW010000145.1:0-9106 GCA_050746205.1 Terriglobales bacterium
TCGACGGGCAGTGGGCCTACACCGGCTTCCAGGCCGCCCAGCAGTTGCACCCTGGGGGTGACTACGCCAGCGTCATCGAGTTCGGTCTGGACAATATTTATGAAGCGCAGGCGGTGGCGCGGGCGGCGATGCGGGTGGCCGGCCCGCAATTTGCCGCCACCACCTGGATGGCGCAGAACCACGCCATTTTTCAGGCGCTGCAGACCGAGCGCCTCGGGACGCTGCTGATCATCGGCCTGATCGTCTTCATTGCCGGGCTGAACGTCTTGATTTTGCTCAGCATGCTGGTCATCGAGAAGCGGCGCGAGATCGCCGTCCTGCTGAGCATGGGGGCGCGGCGGCGGCAGATCCGCCGCATCTTTATCTACCAGGGCGTGGTCATCGCCGCGGTGGGGACGGCCATCGGCCTGGCCGTCAGCTTCGCCTTTGCGGGCGCGGCCAACGCCTACCACTGGATTCCCCTCTCCGGCGCCGTCTACGCCATCAACTACGTCCCCTTCCAGGCCCGCTGGAGCGACGGCGCCTTGGTCGCCGTGATCGCCTTGCTGGTCAGTTTGGTCGCGACGCTATACCCGGCGCACCGCGCAGTGCAGATCCGCCCCGCCGAAACCCTGCGCTACGAATAGCCGCGAGACCCTATACTTGCGCCATGCGTTGGCCGCGCCGCTTGGTGGCGCCCGGGGTGATGGCCCTTGTTCTTTGGCTTGCGGCGTGGCCGCAGCGGCCGCCGGATCCGCTGCCGGTCACCCTCAGCGCTGCGCATTGGACGGCGGTCTCTCTGCCGGCGACGCCGCTGGGCGTCAACGCCCGCGGCAAGGACCTATGGGTTTGCGGCTGGGACGCGATGGTCGCAGAATCCACCGACGGCGGCCGGGTCTGGCGAGTCCGGCACATCAAGCCGAACGGCGAGCCACTGTTCACGCTAGCCTTCGCCGGGCGAGAGGACGTGTTCGTCTTCGGCGCGGTCCGCGCGGGGTTTGCCAGCCGGAACGGCGGCACGAGCTGGCAAAACTCTGGAGGGGCCGATTTCGCCGTGAATCGTGCCTATTTTGCCGGTCCCAGGAGCGGCCTGCTCGCCGGCCCGAAAGGTTTCGCCTTCGGCCGTCCCGGGGCTTGGCGGGCGCGGACAGCGCGCAACCTCGCCGACCTCGGTTCCGCCGCTCTGCTCGACGCCCGCGACGCGCTGGTCCTGATGGACATCTCGGCCCCGGGCCAGAGCCGGGTCCAGACCTGGGTGCTGCACACCACCGACGGCGGCCGCCACTGGCCGGGCGGTCGCCTCACCGCGATTGAGCCCCTCAGCGCGGCGGCGGCAAATGGCCGCTATTGGATGGTGGCCCTGGGGCCGAAAGCTAAGCCCATGCTGCTTGCCTCCGGCGACGGCGCTCGCTGGTCCGTGGTGGGGGGCGTGCGGCGCACCGGTCGGCACTGCAATCGGCGGGGCTGCCGCGATGGCGCGGGCTGGCGGCCCTTCGCCGACATCTCCTCGTTTACCGCGCCTTGGGTCTATCCCCTCCCACCCGATCCGGACACGTACGCCTCATGGGCAGCCGCGGGAAACGTGGTCTGCGACGTCGGCGGCACGTTGCGCTGCGCCCTGGCCGGCGCCCGGCGCGCTGACCCGGTCGGGCCGCGGCCCCGGCCCAGGTCCGGCGCTAAGGACAACGTGCGAGCTGCCCGTTGCCTGCGTTGCGCACCGCCCGGCTATCCCATTGACGCGCGGGCGCAGGGCGTCCAGGGAACGGTGGTGATGCACGCCATGATCGGGAAGCATGGGCGCGTCCACGACCTTATGTTGCTCGCCGCGCCGGATCGCGCCCTGGCCAAGGCGGCCATGGAGACCGTGGCGCATTGGCGCTACCGCCCCGCCCTGTTGAATGGCCGGCCGGTCACCGTGGAGACGACGATCACGGTGAACTTCACCCTGCAGCGCTAGCGGCGCCGCTTACCCTGCGGCGCGGCCGCGCTCCGGCTAGCCGCGCAGCAGGGTGGCGAAGTGGTTAGGGTCCAAACTGGCGCCGCCGACCAGGCCGCCGTCAATGTCCGGCTGGGCCAGCAGGCCGGGCAAATTGTCCGGCTTCACGCTGCCGCCGTAGAGAACACGCAGGTGGTGGGCCACCTCGCCGCCGCCCAGGCGGTGCGCCAGGCCGCGCAGGAACGCATGCGCCGCCTGCGCCATCTCCGGCGTGGCGGTGCGGCCGGTGCCAATGGCCCAAACCGGCTCATAGGCGACGACGCAGTGCAGCATGTCCTCGGCGCTGAAGCCGAAGAAGGCGCGCTCGAACTGGCGCGTCAAGACCGCTTCGGTGTGGCCGGCTTCGCGTTCGGCCAGGCTTTCGCCCACGCAGACCAGCGCCACCAAGCCGGCCTCCAGCGCGGCGCGAATGCGTCGGTTGACGGACTCATCCGTCTCGCCGAAGAATTGCCGCCGCTCGGAGTGGCCGATGATGACATAGCCACAACCGGCGGCGGCCAGCATCGGCGCCGAAACCTCGCCCGTGCACGCTCCGCTGGGCCGCCAGTCGCAGTTCTGGCCGGCGATGGCGCAGTTGGGAAAATCCCGCGCCGCCTCCACCGCCGCCGCGAGGGCGGTGAAGGGCGGGGCCACGACGGCGAAGTGGCGCGGCTCCTCGCCCAGTTCGGTGCGCAGCGCGGCGAAGAAGGCCGTGGCCTCGGCGCCAGTCTTGTGCATCTTCCAGTTGGCGGCGATGATCGGTCGCCGGTGGTGCCGGTCGCGGGAGGGCATTAGCGGCGGTCTCCACCCCGGCCATGGCCGGCTTCGCTCAAGGCCGCCACGCCGGGCAACGGCACGCCGGCCAGGAACTCCAGCGACGCGCCGCCGCCGGTGGAGATGTGCGTGATCTGGCGGGCCACGCCGGCGGCTTCGATCGCCGCCACGGAATCGCCGCCGCCGGCGATCGAAACCGCCCCGCGGCGGCTGGCATCGGCGACCGCGCGGGCGATCGCCACCGTGCCTTGATCAAAGGGCTGCACCTCGAACACCCCCATGGGTCCGTTCCAGACGATGGTCTTGGCGAGGGCAATCTCGGCGGCATATTGCTCCCGCGTTCGGGGGCCGATATCGAGGGCTTTTTGCCCGGCGGGAATGGCGCTGACCGTCTGGTGCGCCGCGCCAGCCTCCAGTTTGGCCGCCACCACGTGGTCCACTGGCAGCAGCAGGCGAAACTTATGTTTGTCGCTCGCGGCGCGCGCCATTACGGCGCGGGCGAGGTCGAACTTGTCCGGCTCGCAAAGCGAGGCGCCGACCGGATGGCCCTGCGCCGCCAAGAATGTATACGCCATGCCGCCTCCGACTAGGATCACATCGGCGTGATGGGCCAAGCTCTCCATCACGGGCAGCTTGTCGGCGACCTTGGCGCCGCCCAGAATGACCACAAATGGATGCTGCGGATTGCCCAAAGCCTGGCCCAGGTACCGCAGTTCTTGCTCCATCAACAGGCCGGCCGCCGCCGGATGGAGAAACTGGGTGACGCCGACCGTGGAGGCATGCGCCCGGTGAGCGCTGCCGAAGGCGTCATTCACGTAGACCTCAGCCAGGCCCGCCAACTCGCGGGAAAACGCCGGGTCATTGGCCTCCTCCTGTGGCTGGAAGCGGAGATTCTCCAGCAGCAGGACGTGGCCCGGCTCCAGCGCCTGGGCCATCTCCCGCGCCTGCAAGCCGACCGTCTCGGGACAAAATCCGACCTGCGTATCCGCCCCCAGCCGCTGATCCAGCAACACGCGCAGCCGCTCAGCGGCCGGGCGCAAGCTGAAGGCTGCGTCCGGCTTGCCTTTCGGCCGGCCGAGGTGGGAACAGACGATCGCCCGGGCCTTCTGTTGGATCAGGTATTCGAGCGTCGGCAGCGTGGCGCGGATGCGGGTGTCATCTGCCACGCCGCCGTGATCGAGAGGCACATTGAAGTCCACCCGCACCAGAACTCGGCGTTGCGCGACCGGGATCTCACGAACCGTCAACTTAGCCATGACCGTAATGCCTAGTGTGGCACGGCCGGCGCCACGCCTCGGAGGGGCGCGACGACCCTTCGCGGCAAAATGGTTGGGGCCTGGGGTTCGCGCTGCCCGCAGCCTCTCTTGGCGCTCCTCTGCGGCCTTCCCGCTCGGTCCTGGCGCCGGATTTCAGCGGTGAGCGCTGGGGCGGCCGGGCTTTGAGAGGCTCGGAGCGCCCACTGGCGCCCAACGCCGAGCCTCGAACCCGAGGCTCTGGGCGCGCAGCGTGGCACGCCGCAGTGGGGAGCCCGGCCGTGTGGGCGCGGCGGACGGAGGCGCCGCCCCGAGGTGGACGGCTGAGCCGCCTCAGTTTTGGGCCCCGTGAGTAATTGGTTTTGAGAATGGGCAGAGCGGCCGATCGCGGCTAGAATGTGGGCGAAACATGACTGGGGATTTGCCGCACAACCGTTGGTTTTGGATGGTTCTGGGCGCTGCCGCGTTGACAGCGGCCTATACCTTCGCCTTCCCCTCGGCGACTTTGATCTTTGTTGCCGCCGTCTTCGCCCACACCGTGCTGGGCCTGGGTGTAATCGCCTGGGGCTGGGCGGTGTGGCGGCGCTGGCGGAGGGAGGGCGGCGGCGGAGCCACGGCGGCGGGCTTTTGGTGGCTGCTGCTCATCTGCGCGGGCCTGGGCCTGTTTCTGTTGGCCCGGGGCAATACCACCCAGCATCTGACCGAGCGCTGGCTGCACGCCGGCTTCGGGGCCGCAGCGCTGATCGTGCTCGCCGTCTGGGCCTGGCGACGCGCCGGCGCGCCGGTGCCCAAGCGGCGCTCTGCTTGGACCTGGACCGCGGTGGCGGCCATCGTGGTCCTGGTTCCGGGCATCGCCATCACCTGGCGGCGCTCCCATCCCAACCCGTACTACATCATCACCAACCCGGTCTATGGTTACACCTCGATGCGGGCCGAGGACGGGGGTAAGAAGAGCCCGTATTTCCCCGGGCTGATTCACACCATCTCCTCCGCCGGGCTACATGACGCGCCGCTGCCGGAGAACTTCTTTCTCGCCTCGAAGAGCTGCAAACAGTGCCACGCCCAGATTTACCGCGAATGGAAGGGCTCCATGCATCACTTCTCTTCCTTCAACAACCAGTACTACCGCCAGGCGATCGTCTACATGCAGGATGTGGACCGCAGCACGGTGCCCAGTCAATTTTGCGCCGGCTGCCATGATCCGGCGGTGCTGCTGACCGGGCGCTGGAAGAAGCCGATCCGCGAACAGATTTTCACCCCCGCCTCGCAAGCGGGTTTGGGCTGTTTCAGTTGTCACTCCATCGTCCACGTCACGAACACCCTGGGCGACAACGCCTTCACCATCGCCGACCCCCGGCTGGACAAGCTGGTGGAGAGCACCAATCCGATCCTGCACCTGGCCTACGCGGCGGCGGTCTACTTGGAGCCCGCGCCGCATGACCTGACCTTGTTTAAGCCATTTCTGACCCGGCAGACCGGCGAGTTCTGCTCCGCCTGCCATAAGATTCATCTCGACCACCCCATCAACGACTACCGCTGGGAACGCGGCTTCGACGAGTACGACGGCTGGCAGGGCAGCGGCGTCAGCGGCTTCGGGGCCCGATCATTCTACTATCCGCCCCATCCAGAGAACTGCGCCACCTGCCACATGCCGCGCGTCCGCTCCAATGATCCGGCGGCGGTGGACGGGTACATCCGGTCGCATCGTTTTCCGGCGGCGAACACCGCGGTGGCTAACGCCAACCTGGATCAAGCGCAATTGCGGGCCGAGGAGGATTTTCTAAAGGGCGCGGTCAGCACGGACATTTTCGCCATCTCGAGCGAACAGGGCGCCTCCACCGTGGTGAGCGCGGCGGCGGGCCAGCCGGTGGAGTCCAGCGAGTTCGCCCAGGGCGAGGAAGCCAGCGCCTTCGGCTCCGCCCCGGCGATCGAGCGGGCGGGGGGAACGGTGCGGGTCATCGCTCCGCTCAATGAGACCCGGCCGACCGTGCGGCCGGGCTCGACCATCCGCGTGGATGTGGTGAACCGCAATCTCCGCGTCGGGCACTTTTTCCCCGGTGGCACAATTGACGCCGAGGAAGCCTGGCTCGAACTGAAGGCCACCGACGGCCACGGCCACGTCCTTTTCTGGAGCGGCGGGCTGCAGCCCGACGGCGCGGTGGATCCGACGGCCCACTTCTACCGCAGCGTCCTGGTTGACATCCACGGCCACATCATCAACAAGCGGAATCAGTACGCTGCCCGCACCGTTGCCTACGTGCATGTGATCGGCCCGGGTTCCGCCACCACCGTGCACTACGCCATCGCCATTCCCACGAACGTTCAGGGTCCGATTACGCTGACCGCCAAGCTGAACTACCGCAAGTTCAACTATGGCTACAACCAGTTCGCCTACGGCATGCAACTGCACGCCGGCAAGTTCGGCATGTTGTTTGACGACCGGCCAATGACCTACGACGCCTCGACCGCCGATGTCTCGGGCCGGATCAAACGTATTCCGGTCGAGCCTATCGTCACCATCAGTCGGTCCCGGGTGGTGCTGGCGGTGGGGCCGAGCACCGCCGGCACCGCCCCCTCCGGGCATTCGTTCCGCGACGCGATTCGCTGGGACGACTATGGCATCGGCCTGCTATTGCAGGGCGACCTGACCGGCGCGGAGACTGCCTTCCGCCGCGTCACCCAAATCGCGCCCCGCTACGCCGACGGCTGGCTCAACGTGGGCCGTACGCTGGTGCAGGAGGGCGAGACGCAGGCCGCGCGGCCCTATGTGGCGCACGCCTTACGCCTTTCACCGGGGCTGCCGCGGGCGCTGTACTTCCGCGCCTTGATCGAAAAGGCGGCGGGCAACTACCCCGCCGCGCTGGCGGATGTGCGGCGGGTGCTGCGAAGCTATCCCGATGACCGCGTGGTGCTGGACCAGGCGGGTCGGCTGCTGTTTTTGGAGCAAGAGTTCCGGCCGGCCATCGGCTATTTTCTGCGCGCCACAGCCGTTGACCCCGAAAATCTGGACGCCCACTATAATCTGATGCTTTGCTACCGCGGCGCCGGGAACATCGCCGAGGCGCGGCGGGAGGAAAAACTCTATGAGCGCTTCAAGCTGGATGAGAGTTCGCAAGCCTATCTCGGCCCCTTCCTGCGCAAGCATCCGAACATCAACCGGGAGCGGCAGCCGATTCACGTGCATCCCAACGGCCTGCTCTCCGGCCCGTTGGAATCGGTGGCGGCCTATCAGGCGCGCCAGCACGCCTTGTCGGCGCAGTTGCGAGCCACACTCGCGGCGCGGAGCGGGCGCTAAGTGAGGGGGCTCGGCCTGTTTACTTCCACCGCAGCCCCGCGTCTCGCCTCGTGGTCGGCTGCGCGTTTTTTGGCGCTATCCCTGGCCCTGACGCTACCCCTGGCGCTTGCAGGCTGCCGCCGTGCGCCAACGCCCAAGGGGGCCGTACCCGCTCGCGCCACCCCCCCGGCAGCCGCTAGCACGGGAGCGGTGCGCTTCGTGGACGTGACCGCGCGCGCGGGCATTCATTTTGAGCACGACAGCGGCGCTTACGGCGCCAAATACCTGCCCGAGACGCTCGGCTCCGGCGTCGGCTTCATTGATTACAACCACAGCGGCTGCCAAAGCATTCTGTTGCTGAACGGTCGGGACTGGCCCGGTCACCCCACCAAGCTCCATGGCGCCACCATGAAGCTGTACCGCAACAACTGCGACGGGACCTTTACCGACGTCACCCGCCGGGCCGGGCTGGCCATTCCGATGTACGCCATGGGCGTGGCCGTGGGCGATTACAACAACGACGGCTGGGACGACCTTTACATCACGACCCTGCACGGCGGCCACTTGTTCCGCAACAACGGCAACGGCACCTTCAGCGACGTCACCCGCCAGGCGGGCATCAAGAACTATCCCTTCTCCACCAGCGCCTGCTGGCTGGACTACAACAAAAGCGGCCATTTGAGCCTATTCGTGGCCCACTACGTTCGCTGGTCGCGGGCCACCGACATCCGCTGCACGCTGGATGGCAAACACAAATCCTATTGCACGCCGGAGGCCTACCACGGCACCAGCGTTCGGCTGTACCGCAACAACGGCAACGGCACCTTCACCGAGGTGACCAAGCAGGCTGGACTGTACGACACCACCAGCAAATCCCTCGGCGTGGTCCCGCTATTTCACGACGGCTGGCCGTCCATCTTTGTCGCCAACGATACCCAGCCCAACAAGCTCTACCACAATAATCAAAACGGCACCTTCACCGATGAGGCGGTCAGTTCCGGCGTGGCCTTCAGCGAGGACGGCGTGGCCCGCGGCGGCATGGGCGCGGCGGCGTCGGATTACAACGGCACCGGCCGGTTCAGCTTGCTGGTCGGCAACTTCTCCAACCAGATGTTGGGGCTATATCAGAACGAGGGCCATGGCCTGTTCGTGGATGTGGCGCCCAGTTCGGAGGTCGGCCAGGCGAGCCTGCTCTCGTTGTCCTTCGGCACGTTCTTCTTTGACTACAACCTGGACGGCCGGCCCGACATCTTCGTGGCCGACGGCCACATTGATCCCCATATTCAAGCCGTGCAGCCGCAGGTCCACTGGGCCGAGAACCCGCTGCTGTTCCGGAACATCGGCAATGGTCGGTTTCAGCTAGCGACCCGGCAGGTGGGGCCGCAGTTGGCTCGGCCCGTGGTGGCGCGCGGCGCCGCCCATGCCGATTTCGACCTTGATGGCACGCCGGACATTTTGATCTCCACCAACAACGGCCCCGCCTACCTCTACCTGAACACCGGCAACGGCAATACCGCCCTGCGGATTCAGACGGTTGGGGTCAAGAGCAACCGGGATGGAATCGGCACCCTGGTCAAGGTGCAGACGCCGGCCGGCTGGCAGGAGCAGTACGTCAAAAGCGGCGGTAGCTATCTCTCCGCCAGCGAACTGCCGCTGACCTTCGGCCTGGGGCGGTACAAGTCCGCCGAGCAGGTCATCTTGGTGTGGCCCAGCGGGACGTTGGACAAGCTGGGGGCGGTGACGGGCGGGCAGTTCATCACCGTCACCGAGGGGAAGGGCATTACCCACGCCGTGCCGCTGCATAAGCCGGGATGGGATTGGAAAACCCTCGGCGTGCCACAGGCATAAACC
>JBOGKW010000146.1:0-9049 GCA_050746205.1 Terriglobales bacterium
TCCCGGGGCAGTTCGGCAGCTCGACGCCGCCGGCATGGTCCGCGTCGGCCTGGGCCTGTACGGCAGTTGCCTGGTCCCGGGCGCCGAGGCCGCGCTGCGCCCCGTCCTGGCCTGGAAAACCCGCATCATCGCCCTGCGCGAGGTTTCCGCCGGCGCGCCGGTCGGCTACGGCGGCGACCGGCCCGGCGGCTGGAAGGCCCCCCGCCGCTCCCGCATCGCCACTTTGGCTTGCGGCTATGCCGACGGGTATCTGCGCGCCGTCGCCTTCGCGCCCCAGGCCCATGTCCTGGTGCGCGGCCGCCCCGCCCCGTTCGCCGGGCGCATCAGCATGGACCTCATGTCGGTGGAAGTCACCGCCATCCCCGGTGCCCGCCTCGGCGATGAGGTGGTCCTGATCGGCGCCCAACGCGGCGCCCGCATCCGCCCCCGCGACCTGGCCCGCTGGGCCGGCACCATCCCCTACGAAATCACCTGCGCCCTGGCCCTCCGTGTCCCCCGGCGCTACCACTGACGGGCCCGGAGTTGGGCGTTTACGGCGTGGGCAATAGCGCGCACGGCGGCGGGCTCGGTTGCAACAATTCGCGGCCGGCCGTAGTTCCCAGCCCCTTCTCGCCAAGTTGGGCGGGAGGGCCGCCGAGCGTCCAGTGGGTACGGTTTGCTCCATTAGACGTGGGGCAGCCGTCTCGGCTGCCGGGCAGCGCCGGACAGGCAGGCGGGACGCCTACCCCGCTCCCGCAGCCCGGAGGCAGGCGGCGCAGCGCGAGTCTACCGCCGAGGCTGGGGACAGTCGCGGCGCGCCAGGCCAAAGAGCCTCCCCGGGAGGGCCGGCCGCTTGCCGGACTGGCCGTCCGCGCCTATATACTGGGGCCGTGCTCGGCGCGGCGCGTCCGAGGCCGGGCCCATCGCTGGCACTTCCACTCCCGCGGTGGCAGAACGGAGGCCCGCCTTGAGGGTGTACAACACCGCCGATATCCGCAACCTCGCCGTCACCGGCCACGCCGGCAGCGGCAAAACCACCTTCGTCTCCGCGGCCCTGTTCCAGGCCGGCGCCGCCCCGCGGCTGGGCCGCGTCGAAGAAGGGGCGGCTCCGACCGACTTCGATGAGGAAGAAGCCGCCCGCGGCATCAGCATCTTCACTGCCGCCGCGGCGGTCGAATGGAAACAGCGCAAGCTGAACCTGCTGGACGCCCCCGGCTATGGCATTTTTTTGCCGGAGGCGGAGCTGGCACTGAGCGCCAGCGAGTGCATGCTGCTGGCGGTGGACGCCGTGGCCGGCGTCGAGGTGCAGACGGAAAAGCTGTGGCGATTGGCCGAACGCCGCAGCCTGCCGGTGATCTTTCTGGTCAATCGCATGGATCGCGACCGCGCCAGTTTTGAGCGCACCGTTGCCGCGTTGCGGTCGCGCTTCGGCCGCGGCGTCACGCCGTGGATGCTGCCCGCTGGCGAGGGCAAGAACTTCACCGGCGTGGCCGACCTGGTGGAGCGCAAGCTTTGGCAGAGCGCCGCGGGCGGCGGCGCTGGCAAGGAAGCGGCGCCGCCGGCCGCGCTTGCGGCCGCCATGGATGCGGGCCATGAAGCCATCGTCGAATTAGTCGCCGAAGGGGATGACGCCTTGATGGAGGAGTTTTTCGCCCAGGGCACCATTCCCAATGAGCATCTGCATCCCGGCCTGCGTCAGGCCGTGTCCGGGCGCCGCATGTTTCCGGTGCTCTGCGCCGCCCCCGCCGCCAACGTCGGCGTGGATCGCTGCCTGGACTTGTTGGCCGAGTTCGCCCCCGATCCGACCAGCCTCGGCCCGGCGCAAGGCGCCGCTACCCCTGGCGGCGAGCGAAACGCTGAGCGCCGCGTCGCGGACGATCAGCCGCTTTCGATCTACGTCTTCAAGACCATGGCGGATCCCTTTGCCGGCCGCGTCAGCTATTTGAAGGTGAGATCCGGCAAGCTGGCCACCGACGCCAACGTCGCCAACTTCAACCGCGGCGGCGCCGAGAAGTTGTCTCATCTGGGCGTGATGCAGGGCAAACAGCAGATGGCCGTGGAGGCGCTCCACGCCGGCGATGTCGGCGCCGTGGCCAAGCTAAAGGACACGCTCACCGGCGACACGCTCGGCGATAAATCCGCGCCCATCTTCTATCCCTCCGTCGCGGTTCCCGAGGCGGCGATCCACTTCGCCATCGAGCCCAAGAGCCGGGGCGACGAGGACAAGATCGGCGCCGCCCTGCACAAAATGCTGGAGGAGGACATTGCGCTCCATTTCTCCCGCGACGAGCAGACCAAGGAGTTCTTGCTCGGTGGCGCCGGCCAGCAACACGTGGAGATCGCCGTCGCCCGCCTCCGCCGCCGCTATCACGTCGACGTGGCGCTCAAGGCGCCCAAGGTCCCCTATCGCGAGACCGTCCGCGGCAAGGCCGACGTGCAAGGCCGGCACAAGAAACAAACCGGCGGCCACGGCCAGTTCGGCGACTGCCGCATCCGGCTGGAGCCGCTGCCGCGGGGCGCGGGTTTCGAGTTCAACAACGAGATCTTCGGCGGCGCCATCCCCAAAAACTACATTCCCGCGGTCGAGAAGGGCGTCATTGAGAGCGCGCAGCGCGGCTACCTGGCCGGTTTTCCTGTGGTGGATTTCCGCGTCACTCTCTACGACGGCTCCTATCATGACGTGGATTCCAGCGAAATGGCGTTCAAGATCGCCGGCTCGCTCGCCTTCAAGCACGCCATGGAGCAGGCCCATCCGGTCCTGCTCGAACCCATCATGGAGGTCGAGGTGCAAGCGCCCCTGGACTTCGCCGGCGACCTCATCGGCGATCTCAACGGTCGCCGCGGCCGCATCGAGGGCATGGATAGCCGCGATGGCAACCAACTCGTCCGCGCCCAGGTCCCGCTGGCGGAGATGCTGAATTATCAGTCCGACCTCACGGCCAAGACTCAGGGCCGGGGCCAGTTTCACATGACCTTTTCCCACTACGACCTGGTGCCGCCGCCGCAGGCCGAGAAGGTGATCGCCAAGGTGCGCGCCGAGCACGGCATCCAGGCCGAGACGGCATAGCTAGGGCGGCGGCGGCAGCGCCAGCGCCAGCACGCCCGACGCCAGCAATAAAACCGCCAGCAACACCATGCCCAGGGCGAAGGAGCCGGTTCGCGTCTCCATCCAACCCATCAAGAACGGGCCCACGAAGCCCCCGAGATTGCCGATCGAGTTGATGGCGCCCACGGCCACCGCCAGCGCCGTCCCGGATAAGTAGGACGAGGGCAGCGCCCAAAAGCTGGGCATGTAGGAATAGACCCCCGTTCCGGCGAGCAGGAAGCCGCCCAGCGTCCAGCCCCACGCCGCCGGACCGTGCAGTTGCCGGCCATAGGCGGCCAGGAGCAATCCGGCCGCCATCAGCCACACGGCCGCCGCCGTGTGCCACCGCCGCTCCCGCCGCCGGTCCGAGCTCCAGCCGAACAGGATCAGGCAGGCGAGCGCCACCGCGTAGGGCAGCGCCGCCCATAGCGACACGGCGAAGTTGGAGGCGCCGGGCGCGGCCCGCTTCAGCAGCGACGGCAGCCACAAGCCGAAGCCGTAGCTGGCCGAGCAAATGAACAAATAGACGAGCGCCAACTGCCAAACCTGCACTTGCCGGAAAAACGCCCCGACGCTCAGGCGCGCCGGCTGCGGCTCGGCCTCCCGGTCGATGGCCGCCGCCAGTTCCGCCTGCTGCCCCGACCCCAGCCACCGCGCCTCCCGCGGCCAATCGGTCAGCACGCGCAGGTTGAGCAGGCCGAACACAATCGCGGGCGCCCCCTCCAGCACGAACAGCCAGCGCCAACCCGCCCAGCCCAGCCAATGCAGCCCCAACATCGCCCCCGAGACCGGCGCCCCGAACAGAAAGGCCACCGGCAGCGCCGCCATGAACAGCGCCACCGCCTTGCCCTTGTCCTCAGCCGTGAACCAATGTCCCAGGTACACGATCAGGCCGGGGAAGAACCCCGCCTCAGCGGCCCCCAGCAGGAAGCGCAGCCAATAAAAGGCGGTGGCGGAGTGGACCAGGCTGGTGGCCATGGCCACGACGCCCCAGGTCACCATGATTCGGGCCATCCACCGCCGGGCGCTCCAGCGCTCGACCAGCCAGGTGCTGGGAATCTCCAGCAGGAAATACCCCAGGAAGAACACCCCCATCCCGGTCCCCAGCACCTCCGAGCTGAAGTGCAGGTCGCCGCGCATCGCCAGCGCCGCGTAGCTGATGTTCACGCGGTCCAGGAACGCGATCACATAGATGACGAACAGGTAAGGCAGCAGCCGCCAGCCCACCTTGCGCCGCAACTCGGCCGGCAGCGCGGGGGCCCGCACCGCCGGAGAATGGGAAGCCACGGCGGCATCATACGCCGCCGGGCCATCCGGCGGGGGAGCGGCCGTGGCAAGGCCGCCCGCGGCCCGCCGCAGGCTGGGGGGCACCGCCGCCCGTTTCCGGCGGCTCCGCGTGGTAGAATGGACACAGCTTCTTTCGATCTGGGGGCGTCCCGGCTTCGACGGGAGTGGATGAGATGGAGAGGCGTGCCGGGGTCCCACATTCCCGTAATTGTGTGGAACTGTTCAACTGCCAATCAAAACCTGGCATACGCTGCCTAATTTTTAGGCAACGCGCTCACTTCGGTTCGTCCGTAGGCCGATACTGAGCGTCATTCATGCGGGCTGGCTTGTCGCGCGTGTCTGGGCGCGGGGGGCGAGATCCACAGGCTAGTTTGCGGCGGCTCTTGTTCGTTCTGACCGTCGCGGGCGAATCACGCCGGAACGAACTACGCTCGTAGGCTCTTCATCGGCAGCACTTTCGGACGTGGGTTCAACTCCCACCGCCTCCACCAAATCTAAGCCACAGCGCTTTAGCTTGAATCGCCTGTCGGGGTGGGACCGGCGGGAGCGTCCAGCGGGCGGCTGAGCCGCTCGATGTCACCAAGGCACACGCTGGGGCCAACGGGGCTCGATGCGTCCGCGCGCTACGCCATAGCCGGCGGCGGTGCCGGGGTCAGTCCGTGGCGGCGCATGATCTCCGCCATCTTCGCGCGGTCAGGCGGGCCGCCGGCCGCCGCCTTGACTGCCTCAGCAGCCTCGCGGAAATACAGCGGACCGATCGCCGCCGGCGTGACGACGCAGAGCACCTTTGCGTCCTGGGTGCCGTTGTTGTCGAAGCGGTGAACGGCACCGCGCGGAATGCACAGCGCCTGCCCCGGCGCGACATCAATGGGCCTGCCATCCACTGTCCAGGTCAACACGCCCGCGATGCCGTAGATGGTCTCCTCATAGTGGTCGTGGCTGTGCGCCGGCGCGTTCAACCGCTGCGCGCCCGGGACCTCGAGCTCAAAGGCCGCGAGGCTGCCAACCGAGTTTTCTCCGGTGACAAGGAAGCGCACCAAGAGCGGCCCCACATGAATCGTTTCATCGGCAGGATTGACGCACGGAGCGATGTTGTGCAGGGTCATGGGCATCTCCTTCTCGTGGACTCCGTTACTTCCCCATCATTAATGGGTTGCAGGCGCTCGGGGCATCTCTAGGTCGCCGCGTTGCCGCGATTGGCTGTCCGCACCCCTAGCCTCCTGGTCGGTAGTACCCCGGTGGCGAGTCAGGAAATTCTACCCCGGCCGGGCCGTCTGGCGTGCTTGCCGCGGGCAGGGCGCCGCGGGCCCGGCGGGGCGGCTTGCTATACTGCGGCCATGGTGGCGGAAGCGGCGGAATCAGCAGCCCCGAAGGGAAAGAAGACCTTTTGGATCGAGACCTTTGGCTGCCAGATGAACGTCCACGACAGCGAGCGCGTGGCGGGCACCTTGGAGGCGCTGGGCTACGCCGCCGTGGGCCGGGCCGAAGACGCCGACCTGGTGCTGTTCAACACCTGTAG
This sequence comes from Terriglobales bacterium, assembly GCA_050746205.1. GTDB lineage: Bacteria > Acidobacteriota > Terriglobia > Terriglobales > SCQP01 > JAKAUF01. The sequence continues at coordinate 5,871 of JBOGKW010000146.1, forward strand.
CATCCGGGATAAAGCCGCGCAGAAGGTTTTTCAGCGCCTGGCGCAGTTCCGGCCCCTGGCAAAGCAAGGCAAGCAGATCGGTGTGCTGGGCTGCCTCGCGCAGCAGGAAGGCGAGGCCATCTTCACCCGCGCGCCGCACGTGCGGCTGGTGGCGGGTTCGGCCAGCTATCCCCGGCTGCCCGAGTTAATGCGCCGGCTGGAGGCGGGCGAGGCCCGCGTCACGGGATTGGAGGCCGCCGAGGCGGCGTTTGAGACCGAGTACACGCGGCGCGACAATCCCTGCCGCGCCTACATCACCATCATCGAAGGCTGCGACAAGCACTGCGCCTATTGCGTCGTCCCGCATACCCGCGGCGGGGAGCGCAGCCGGGAGAGTGGCCGCGTCTTGGCCGAGGCGCGGCGGCTGGCGGAAACCGGTTACACCGAGGTGCAGTTGCTGGGCCAGAACGTCAACTCCTATCGCGATCCCTCCCCTGCCGGCCTCAGCTTCGCCGCCCTGCTGGCGGCGGTGGCGCAGGTGCGCGGCCTGCGCCGGGTCCGCTATACCACCTCGCATCCCCGCGACTTTCATCCCGAGATCGTCGCCGCCATGGGCGCGCATCCCGCCCTGTGCGACCATGTGCACCTGCCCGTGCAGTCCGGCTCCTCGCGGCTGCTCGCCGCCATGCGGCGGGATTACACCCGGGAGCAGTATCTGGAGAAAATCGCCGCCATCCGCCGCTGCTCGCGCCCGCTGGCCATCACCACCGACATCATCGTCGGCTTCCCCGGCGAGAGCGATGCGGATTTTGAGCAAACGCTGGATCTGCTGGAGGCGGTGCGGTACGCCGGGGTGTTCATCTTCAAATATTCCCCCCGGCCCAACACCGAAAGCGGCGCCTGGGAAGACACCGTGCCCGACGCGGTGAAGGGCGAGCGGCTGATGATGCTGCAGCGCCGCCAGCAGGAGATCCAGCGGGAGGACAATCAAGCGCTGATCGGCCGCCGCCTGGAGGTGATGGTGGAGGCCTACAACCCCAAGCTCGGGCAATGGATCGGCCGCGCTTCCACCAACCGCACCGTCAACTTCACGGCCGCGGGCGCCGCCGCCGCAGCCCCGGTGGCGGCGACGCTGCCGCCGATTCTGGATTCGCCGGCGGCGGCGCCGTTTCCGCCGGGGCCGGCGGCGTTCCGTCCCGGCGATTACACGTGGGTCGAGGTGGCCAAGGCGGGGGCCAACAGCTTGGTGGGGGCGCAGGTCGGCTAGGCCGCCCAGGAGCATAGGCGATGGAAATCGAGATGAAAATCCGGGGTCTGATCATGGACTCCTCGACCAATACGCCGATCGTCATTTTGAAAGACGCTCCCGGCGCGCTGGTGCTGCCCATCTGGGTCGGCATCTATGAGGCCAACGCCATCGCCCTGGAGATCGAAAAGGTGCAGACGCCCCGCCCGATGACCCATGACCTGATCCGCAACTTCGTGGTCGGCATGAACGCCAGCCTGAGCAAGGTGGTGGTGAACGAACTGCGCGACGACACGTTTTACGCCCAAATTTGGCTGGAGAGGGACGGCGAAACGTGGGCCATGGACGCCCGCCCCAGCGACGCGCTGGCCCTGGCGCTGCGCATGGATTGCCCGATCTACGTCGATGAGGACGTGCTGAAGAGTTCGAAGGTGGCCGCCGCCGCCGCGGATCCGGCCTCCAGCGAAGAGTTGCGCCGCTGGCTGGAGAACCTAGGCGAGGAAGATACCGGACGGTACCGGATGTAGGCGGCCGGAGCCGCCGAGAACGGCGCCTTCCAACGCCTGTCGTTGCGCCCGAACCACCGTGCAGCGCGGGTCGTGGGGCAGCCGTCTCGGCTGCCGGACAGCCGAGGGCGGCCAGGCGGGGTGCCTGCCCCGCTGCCGAGCGGCCGCGACTAGAATCGAAATATATGCCTCGGCGAAAGAGCGTGCGGGCGCAGGTAGGATCGGTGGCCATCGGCGGCGATGCGCCCATCGCCGTGCAGGCGATGACCAACACCGATACCGCCGACGCTGCCGCCACCGCCGCGCAGGCACTGGCTCTGGCAAACGCCGGCTCGGAACTGGTGCGGGTCACGGTCAATACCGACGCCGCGGCCCAGGCCGTTCCCGCCATCGCCGCGATCCTGGCCCGGGAAGGCTGCGCCGCGCCGCTGATCGGCGATTTCCACTACAACGGCCATCTGCTCCTGACCCGCTACCCCGACTGCGCGCGCGCGCTGGCCAAGTTCCGCATCAATCCCGGCAATGTCTCGATCGGCCGGCGGGATGACGCCAATTTTCGCGCCATGATCGAGGTCGCGGTCCGCTACGGAAAGCCGGTGCGCATCGGCGTCAACTGGGGTTCGCTGGACCAGGAGTTGCTCGCCCGGCTGATGGATGAGAACGCGCGACGGGCGGAGCCGCTGGAGGCCGCCGAGGTGCTGCGCCAGGCGGTGGTGCGCTCGGCGCTGGACTCGGCCGCCGCCGCCGAACGCTATGGCCTGCCGCATGACGCCATCATCCTCAGCGCGAAGGTTTCCGGCGCGCCCGACCTGATCGCCATCTACCGCCAGCTCGCTGCCGAATGCGATTACCCGCTGCATCTGGGCCTGACCGAAGCCGGCCTGGGCATGAAGGGCACGGTGGCCAGCACGGCGGCGATGGCGGTGCTGCTGGACGCCGGCATCGGCGACACCATTCGCGTCTCATTGACCCCCGCCCCCGGCGGCGACCGCGCCGAAGAAGTCCGCATCGCCCGGCAGATGCTGCAATCGCTCGGCCTGCGCCACTTCGCCCCGCAGGTCAGCGCCTGTCCCGGCTGCGGCCGGACCACGAGCACTTTTTTTCAGGAGATGGCGGCGCGCATCGAGGGCCACATTCAGGAGCGGATGCTCCTGTGGCGCGAGCGCCATTCCGGCGTGGAGAAGCTGCGGGTGGCCGTGATGGGGTGCGTGGTCAATGGTCCCGGCGAAAGCCGCCACGCCGATATCGGCATCTCCTTGCCCGGCACCTTCGAGGAGCCCAAGGCCCCGGTCTATGTGGATGGCCGGCTGTTCCGGACCTTGAAGGGCGAGGGCCTGGTCGGGGAGTTCCTGGGGATTTTGGATGACTACGTGGCCCGACGCTATGGCGCCGCCGCCCCGGAGCGGGCCGGCCCGGAGGCCCCCACGGCGGCGCAGGCGACGCCAACC
>JBOGKW010000147.1:0-9016 GCA_050746205.1 Terriglobales bacterium
CGCGGGCGTCGGGGTGCCGTCGCAGCAGGCTCTCCAGCGTGGCGCTGGCCGCGGCCGCATGTCCCTGCCGCGCTTGCAGCACCGCCAGGTTGTTGGCCGCCTGCTCATCGTCCGGATCGGCGGCGACGGCGCGACCGAAATCCTTGGCGGCGGCGGACAGATGGCCCTGGCGGGCCGCCCAGATGCCCCGATTGTTGAGCGCGTCGGCGAAATCGGGCGCCAACCCCAGGGCCCGCGCGAGGCTTTGCCCTGCGGCCGTGAGATCGCCTTGCCGCAGTTGCGCGTAGCCGAGGTTGTTCCAGGCGCTGGCGTCTTCGGGCGCCTGCGTGGTGGCTAGCTGGAAGCGGCGACTGGCATCGCTCCAGTCGCCCCGGTCCATCGCCAGCACGCCCAATAGGTTTTCGGCTTCGGCGAAATCCGGTCGCAGCGCCAGCGCCTGCGCTGCGGCCGCCTCGGCCGGTTGCGGCTGGCCCGCGCCGCGCCGCGCCAGGCCCAGGTTATAGAACACCTCGGCATCTTGCGGAAACATCTCCGCCGCGCTTTGCAAATAGAGCGCCGCCGGGGCGTGTAGTCCCGCGGTCTCCAGCGCCGCCCCCAGTTGCCGCAGATCCCGCCGATACGAGCAGAGCAGCGACCGGCCGGAAAACGGTAGCGCCGCGGCCCCGGACGCGGGCGGCTGCCGCAGCGCGGCACCCAACTCGGCGCGCGTGGCGCCGCCCCAAAACACTTGCACCAGCCGCCCCTGCGCCACTTGCAGTCCCGTCGGCAATGTCACCGCGCGCCGCCGGTCGTAGAGATAGGCCAGCACTGCGGAGCAAAAGGCGCGGAACGGTGCTGGCGCCCGGCCCCACTCCACCGCGGCCGCCCCGGGCAGCCCCTGGGCGGTGGCGTCGCCCAGGCGGCAGAGCCATAACAGCGATGCCGCCGCCGCGCCCGCGCCCAAGCCAAGCTCGGTCAGGCGGGGCAGGGGCAAGGGATCCACCAAGTGGGTGATAAAGCGGGCGGGAATCGCCTCCGCCCTGGCGGGCGCTGCCGGCGTCTGCGGCGCGGGCCCAAACGGCACGCGCCACGGTTGCTCCTGCCCCTCCGTCAGCTCATAGGTGAAGCCCGCCTTCAGGCCGGAGTACTCGGTGATCCCGCCGCCGGGCCACTCGACCCGAACGTCGCCCTGCTCCGCCTCGCCCAAGCCGAAGACCAGCCGCTTGCTATGCTGCGACAGAAACCCGGAGCCGGCCCGAAGTTCCCGCACTTCTCGGCCCGCCATCGAGGTGAGCGTGATCCGCGCTCCGATCGCATCCCGGTTGCCGCGCACCCCATGCACACGCACCGCCAGGCTCGGATGGCCGGCGCCCGCGCGATTGCGCAACAGCCGCAACTGCGGCCCGGTGCGGGATCGCACCAGCAGGTCATTGTGGCCGTCGCCATCGGCGTCGAGCACGGCGAAGGCGCGGCCATCCGCCTCGAAATCCAAGCCGCTCAGCGCCGACACATCGGCGAACTGTCCACCCCCAAGGTTGAGAAAGCAGACGTTCCGCTGCCGGCCGTACCAGTCATGGTCTCGGTGGGCCAGCTCGAACCCCGCCTGCCAGCCCGCGGCATATCCCGCCGACAGCCGCTCCCGCGCGCTGGCCGGAGCGCGCGCAATGATCTGCTGCCAGAAAAACGAGTTGAGCGAGGGCCTCCCCGCTCCGTCCGGGGCGGACAGGAAGCCATTGACGCAGTACAGGTCCGGCCGGCCGCGGTTGGCCACGTCCAGGCTGTCGCAACTCCAGGCCCATCCGGCCCGTTCGGCGCCGCTCGGCACGGGAGTCAGCGGCGTTGCGGGCGTTGGCGGCGGCGCATAGAGACGGTTGCCCTCCGCCATCTGCCGCATCGCCTCGGCCGCGGCGGCCGGATACCGCGTCTGGAACCCAGCGTCGGCGGTGACCCGCAATCCAGCCGGCGTCCACATATTGCCGACATAGGGCTGCAAGCCCCGCCTGGCAAAATCGGCCACCGCAACGCTCATGCCCGCGCCATGCCCCCGCAGCCCATCCGCGATCTCCTCGAACGTCCCATCGCCGCGATTCCGGTAATAGTTGTCCTCGCCAAAGTCGTTGATCACCAACAGGTCGGGGTGCGGTTGGTCATTCCAGCCCGTCCACGCGCAGGAGAAGCTATAACGATCGTTTCCCTGATTCAGGCCGCTGGCCTCGGTGGCGTCGCGAAACCGCCCGTCGCCTTGGTTCCGGTAGAGATGGTTCGGCGGCCCATTGCGCGCGTTGAAATATGGGCGGGGCAGGGGATTGGCGCCACTGCCTTGAAAGTAGCCATAGGAGCAGACGTACAGATCCAAAAAGCCATCGCCGTCGTAATCGGCCAACGCGGCGCCCGTCAGCGAGGCGCCGCCCTGGCGCAGGGGGATGGCCTCGCCATCCACCCGGAACCGGCCGCCACCCTCGTTCCAAAACACCAGCGGCTGGCTCTGGGTAATCAGGATCAGGTCCTGTCTTCCCCGGTTCCGCAGATCGGCAAACAGCGCCATCGAAGTCGCGTCCAGCAGATCCACCCCGGCCGTGGCGGAGATGTCCTCATATTCCAACCCGCCCGATCCCCGTCTGCGCCGGTAGAGGCGATTCGGCAGGCCTTGCGGCTGGCAGACGTAAATCTCATCTTCGCCGTCGCCATCGGCGTCGCCCACCGCCACGCCGTAGTTGCCGAAGATGTCCACACCGGCGGCGGCGTCCAGCACGGTGCGCCAATAATTGGTATCGCGCAGCAATTGGCGCCGGTAGCTGGGATCGTTGCCGAAGGCGGAGGCGGTAATGTCCTCGAAGGCGAACCCCGGCGATTCGGCGGTGGTCAGGCTGTCGGTGCCCCAGCGCTCAATCCGCCAGCGCCCAGTTTCGGCCGGGCGTCCCCACTCGATGTCCCACTCCCCGCTTGCCTGCCAGGGTTCCCGCGCGGCCAGGGAAAGCCGCAGCCGCGTTCGCAGCCGCCCGGATCCGCTGGCGGCGATCGCTACGCACTCTAGCTCGGCCTCGCGTAGTGGGGCGTGCGGCCGCAGCCATGCCGCGAACGCTGCCGGTCCGCCCCAGTGGCCGGGGTCGGCGCTACGAACCCTAGCCCAGCCCGTATCCGTCGCGGGCCGCCAACCGAGCGGCGCGACGCGGCACGCTGCGCCGGGCGCCAACAGGGCTCCCAATTCCGCGCCCCCGGATCGCAAAGCCGCCCGCAGGTGGGCCACGGCGGGCTGCAGTTGGCGCCACTGCGCCTCACAGGCAAAACGGTCCCTTCCATCGGCAAACGCCGCCAGAATCTCGCCGACGGGCGATCCGTTGGCGGCGGGACGCAGCGGCGGGGCCGGGCCGCTGGTGGCGGCGGTGGCGCGCGGGGGCGCCATGACGAAAGCGGCGCCCAGTCCCAAAAAATGGCGCCGCGGGACGCCGCAGGAAGGCATGGAACGAGCATAGCAATCGCGGATCGTTGCCGCCTGGGCGGCGTCGCGCGCGGCGCCAGCTCTCAGCGCCGGCGGGCGGCGCGCTGCGCCGCGCTGCGGCCAAAGGCGGCGGCCGCCGCCCGCGGGCGTCCCATCCGCGTATACAGGCGGGCCAGCTGATACTGTAATTTCCCGCTGCGGTCGGCATCCTGCGCGGCCAGATAGTCGCGCAGCGCGGCTGGGTCGCGGCCCAGAGACGTTTCCACCTCGGCCCGGGTCCAGCGGGCGACCAGCATCCGCGGCGCCGAGGCCACGGCCCGATCCAGCACGCGCAGGGCTCGGCGCGGATGGTTCAGCCGGAACAACACATCACCGTAGGCGAACGCCGTGACCGGATCCCGAGGATTGAGTCGCCAGGCCACGGCCAACTCCCGTGCCGCGGCCGGATAACGCCGCTGGCTCCGCTCGAGTTCGCCTAGGCCAGCGTGCAAGGCGGCGTCGTGGGGCGCCAGCGCCAGGCCGGCGCGATAGGCCCTCGCGGCAAGCGCGAACTCGTCCGCTTGGCTGGCCGCCAGCGCTCGCAGGCCGTCAATGCGCGCCTCCAGCCCGGGATCCTGGGCCGCACGCTGGAATGCGGCGGCGCCCAATGCCTCGGCCGAGCGCGCCCGTTGGTAGAGGCGGGCCGGCGTCTCCGCACCCCGCCACGTTTGCCGCAGCTGCTGCCACTCCGTCTGCGCCGGTGCTGGGGCGGGCTCGCCTTCGCCGCTCCGGGCCCAGCGCAGCGCGGCGGCGTCCAGCTGGCGGTTCCACGTGCTGTTCGGCGTTTGCCGCGCCAGCGCGCGGGAAGCCTGGCGCGCCACGGCCAAGCACCAGATGCCGACCTGAAACCACTGCGCCGGAGTTTGCGGATCCCGCATCGCCCGCCGCAGACGGGTGGCGGCATCGCCGCCGCTGGTGCCGGTCAATGCCCGCAGCCGCGCCGCCGTGGATGGTGCCGGGGGGCGGGCGCTCGTGTGCCCCGTCTCGGTTTCCCGAATCGCTTGTGGCGCCGAGTAGGCGCCCAGAAACTGCAGCCCGGCGCCCCGGTTGGCCGGGACGGGCTGGGCGGCCGCTGCCTTTCCGGGCGGCGTCCGCGGCGCCGGCGGGTTCTGGGCTCCCATTGCGGTAAACGCCGCCACCAAGAAAGTGGCGAGGATCCCGATCCGTTGCATGCTCCGAGCCTAGCGCACCGGCCCGCGCGGTGCCAGGTGCGGCACAGTTACGCGCCCCGCCCGTCGCGCGGCCGGTCGCCGCCCGCGGATAGCGCTCCTGCCTTGCAAGTCGCGGCAACCTGGAGACGCACCGAGCGCCACCGGGTGTGGGTTGGCGACCGTCTCACCCCAGCATGCCCCGCCGCATGCTGGGGACCCCGGCGAAGCCCGGCCGCAGCGACCCCGGGCTCGCAAAGCGCGGCAACTTGGAGACGGCCCGAGCGCCAGCGGGCGTCCGTTGCCGGGCGTCGAAGCCCAGCCGCAGCGACCGACGGGAGCGCCCAGAAATGGGGTGGCTGAGCCGCCCGCGCCGGCTTATTCGTCCGCCCAAGGCCAGTGCGGAGGTCTGCGGCACCGTAGAATGGCAGCATGGATTATGCCAGTCGCATGGCCGGCCTGCGGGAACGGATGCGGCGCGAGCGCGTGGACACGCTCGTGATCGGCCGTCTGCCCAACATCCGCTATCTCACCGGCTTCAGCGGCTCCAATGGGCTGTTGACCGTCAGCTCCGACAGCGCCGGATTTTTTAGCGACAGCCGCTATACCTCGCAAGCCGCGGTCGAAGTGCAGGGCGCGCGGGTCCGCATTCCGGCCGACGGCGACCTGTTGGCGGCCGCCGCGCGAGGGCTGCGGGGCGCCCGGCGCATCGGCTTCGAGGCGGAGCACTTCAGTTGGGCCCAAGCCGACCGCCTCCAATCTGCCGTGGGCAAGCGCGCCCGATGGGCTCCCGCTCGCGGCTGGGTCGAGGACTTGCGCATGATCAAAGATGCCGACGAGGTCGCCGCGATTCGTGCTGCGGTGGCGCTGGCGGCTGGCGTGCTGCCCAGCGTGATTGAGCGCTTGCGTCCCGGTCTGCGCGAGACCGAGGTGGCCGGCCGCGTGGAGCTGGCCCTGCGGCGGGCGGGAGGCGAGGGCACATCGTTTGACACGCTGGTCGCCAGCGGTGCGCGCGCCGCCCTGGTGCATGGCAAGGCCAGCGCCAAACGCCTGGCCCCCGGCGACGGCATTATTGTGGACTACGGCGTCTGGTTGCACGGCTATGCGAGTGACCGCACCCGCACGTTGCTGCTGGGCGGTGGGGACCGCAAGCAGCGGCGGGTGCTGCGCGCCGTGCGTCAGGCTCACGCGGCCGCCATCGCCGCCGCCCGGCCCGGTGTCAGCACCCGCGCGGTGGATGCGGCCGCCAGGCGGGTCCTGCACCGTGCCGGGCTGGGCCAGTGGTTTGTCCACTCCACCGGCCACGGGTTAGGATTGGAGGTTCATGAGGCGCCCCGGCTGGGCCAGCGGTCGCGCGAGCGTTTGGCGGCCGGACAGATCGTCACGATCGAGCCGGGCGTCTACGAGCCGGGATGGGGCGGCGTGCGCTGGGAAGACGTGATCGTGGTGCGGCCGGGCGGCGCCGAGGTGCTCAGCCCCTAGCCGGCGGGCGGGGAACGGACAACATGCCTATGGATTGGGACAAGATCCGCAAACTCATCGAAGGCCTGACCGAATTGCTGCGCGCTCGGCCGGGCAGTGAAGGTTTGGAGGAAATCGAGGTCCAGGAGGGCGACCTGCGCATCCGCGTGCGCCGCGGCGGCGCCGTCGCGGTGGCCCCGGCGGCGCTGGCCACCGCGCCGGCCCCTGCCGCCGCGGGCGTCCCGGCTGCCTCGGCCCCGGCCGTGGCCGAGGACGAGGGCCTGCTGCTGGTGCGCTCGCCCATCGTTGGCACCTTCTACGCCGCCCCCTCGCCGGGGGCGCCGGATTTTGCCCGCCCCGGCGACACGGTGGAAGCCGGCCAGGTCCTCTGCATCGTCGAGGCGATGAAGTTGATGAACGAAATCGAGGCCGAGGTCGCGGGGCAAATCGTCAAGCGCTTGGTTACCACCGGCCAGCCGGTCGAGTACGGCCAGCCGCTGTTTTCCCTGCGGCCGCTCAAGGCCGCCGGGGCCTAGACGGCCGCGGCCCGGAACCTCCATGTTCAAAAAAATCCTCATCGCGAACCGCGGCGAGATCGCCTTGCGGGTCATCTGTGCCGCCAAGGAATTGGGCATCCGGACGGTCGCCGTGTATTCGGAGGCGGATCGCCACGCGCTGCATGTCCGTTTCGCCGATGAGGCGGTCTGCATCGGCCCCCCGCGCCCGGCGGATAGCTACCTCAACATCCCGGCCGTCATTAGCGCGGCAGAGATTACCGACGTGGACGCCGTCCATCCCGGCTACGGCTTTCTCTCCGAGAACGCCAACTTCGCCGAGGTTTGCGAAACCAGCGGCATCAAATTCATCGGCCCCACGCCGGAGGCCATCCGGCTGATGGGCGGCAAGGATCGCGCCCGCGCGGCGGTGCACGCTGCCGGTCTGCCGGTGCTGCCGGGCTCGCCCGGCATTCTCAAGGATGCCGCCGACGCCGAGGCCGTCGCCGTTCAGGTGGGCTATCCGGTGATCCTCAAGGCCAGCGCCGGAGGCGGTGGGCGCGGCATGCGGATCGTGACCGCCGCCGCCGAACTGACCGCTCACTTCGCCGCCGCGCAGTCCGAGGCCGCCGCCGCCTTCGGCAATGGCGATCTCTATCTGGAAAAATACCTCGCTCGCCCGCGCCACATCGAGTTCCAGGTGTTGGCCGACGAGCACGGCAGCATCATGCACCTGGGCGAACGGGAATGCACCGTCCAGCGGCGGCACCAAAAGTTGCTGGAGGAAGCGCCCTCGGTGAAGGTCTCAGCGGAGCGGCGGCGGGAAATGGGCGAGATGGTGACCAGGGCGCTGCAAACCGCCGGCTACAGCAACGCGGGCACGGTCGAGTTTTTGATGGACGAGGATGGTTCGCTCTATTTCATCGAGATGAACACGCGCCTGCAAGTCGAGCATCCCGTCACCGAGATGGTCACCGGCGTGGACTTGGTCAAGGCGCAGATCCGCATCGCCCATGGCGAGAGCTTGGCCGATGCCCTCGGTCTGGACCCGGCGCGGCTGGTCTTTCCGCGCGGCCACGCGATCGAATGCCGCATCAACGCAGAAAACCCCGACACCTTTGCTCCCTCCGCCGGACGCATTACCGCCTTCCACGCTCCCGGCGGCAACGGCGTCCGGGTGGACAGCGCCGCTTATGGCGAGGGCACGGTTCCCCCGTATTACGACTCCTTGATCGCCAAGGTCATCGCCCACGGCCGGGACCGTGAGGAGGCGCGGCGGCGCATGATCCGAGCCCTGGAAATGTTCGTGGTGCAGGGCATTGATACCTCCATTCCGCTGCAACTGCGAATCCTGCACGATGCCGATTTTCGGGCTGGAGCGCTCGACACACGCTTCATGGAACGCTTTCAGCCCGCGCCGAAGGCGCGCAAAGGGGCGCCGGTCCCGGGCCGAGCGCCAAGCGCAAACGAACGGGGCGCCTAGCCGCGCCGCATGCGGGGCTTTTATCCGATCCTGGACCTCGGTCTGGCCGCGCGCCGCGGGTTGGATGCTGCTGATCTGGTATCCGGTCTCGCTGCCTTGGGAGCTCCCGCCGTCCAGCTACGGGCCAAACAGCTGCCGGCTGGCGCCTTCCTCCACGCGGCGGAATCGGTCGTGCGCGCCGCCGCAGGCATTGCCGTCATCATCAACGACAGGGTAGACATCGCCCGCTTGGCCGGGGCGACGGGGGTCCATCTGGGCCAAACGGATCTGCCCCCCCGCTGTGCCCGAAAGCTCCTGGGCGCAGGGCCGTGGATCGGGTATTCCACCCATTCCACCCTGCAGGTACGGGCCGCCATGGCGGAAGCCGACAGCGAGCTGAGCTATCTCGCGATCGGCCCGGTGTTCCCAACCGGCAATAAGGAAAATCCGGACCCGGTAGTCGGCTTGGCGGGCATCGCCTCCGTTCGCACGTTTTACCCGGGCCCCTTAGTGGCCATCGGCGGCATTTCCTTGGAACGCGCTGCCGCCGTTTGGGCTGCCGGCGCCGATGCCGTGGCCGTAATCGGCGGCTGGCTGGAAATGCCCGATCCGCTATCGCGAGCGCGCGACTATATGCTTGCATTTGAACGTTTTTCCCGCCAAAGTGACAAGGAACGCGGGACCCCCAAGCCCAGGAAAGGCTGAACTCTGGCATCCGAAATGGAATCCGAAAAGGCCTTGCCGGCGACCCCGGCAGCCGGCGCGGGTGCGGCCCTCGATGGGGGCGCCGCCCAGCCCAGTTTTTCCCGGGATTTAGGGCTGTGGAGTTCCACCGCCATCGTCATGGGCACGATGATCGGGTCCGGTATCTTCATCGTCTCGGCGCAAATGTCCCGGCAGCTGCAATCGCCCGGGTTGCTGCTTCTGGCCTGGCTGGTCACCGGCTTTCTGACCATCGCCGGCGCTCTCTGCTACGGCGAGTTGGCTGCCGCCA
>JBOGKW010000148.1:0-8966 GCA_050746205.1 Terriglobales bacterium
TGGTCCATGGCATGCCGGCGAAGTTGGCGGCGCCGGAGTACAGTTTTGTGGATGGCGCTTGCTATTACGCGCACCGGGTCCGGTATCATCGAGCGCCGCCGCAGAAGCCGTGGGAGCGGTGGCTGGACCGGGCGCGGCGATTTTTGGATTAGCGGCGAGCGGGGCGTGGGCGCCGCGGAGGCGAGCCCCAGTGGCCGTGGCGAACCTCGGGCGGGAACAGCGCGATGAAAAAGGCGGTGGCGCGGGAAAGGAACAAAGGTTATTACCGCGTCCTCCATGTCCCCATCTGGGTGTGGGTGTTCTTTGTCCTGCCCGGCTCGCTGACCTATCGGCTCTATCTTGATGGGCCGAACCTATGGCATTGGATTTGGCTGGCGCCGGTGGTGGCGGTGTGCGCCTGGCGGGGGGCGGCGGGACGGCTGCCGGGAACTGAGCGGCGGCCGTACGTGACCTTTTACGGCGTGGAGCAGCCGAATCTGCCCTATCGGGTGGTGTGCTATACGGCGGCGTGGATTGATCTGCTGGTCCCCTACACCCTCAACCTGATCGCGTTACTGCTCGCAGCCGCGGGTGGGCCGTGGCGGATGGCGTGGCTGTATGACCGATGGTACTGGCTGTTGGCGGCGGCAGTGGTGATCGCGACCTGGCTCAACTGGACGCCGCGGGCGCGGCGCTCCACGCGCGGAGAGGGGGCCGAGCGGGCATGGTTTTATGTGGCCCTTTGGACCGTGGTGCCGGCGCAGGCGGCGGCATGGGCGATGTGGCGGCTGGGGCGGTGGCTGGCGCTGCCGCCGGCGGAATTGAACGCTGCGCGCCTGGCGGTGTTTGTGTTTGCGACGGCGCTGTTCTTCGCGCTCGGCGCGTTGGCGCGGTTGCCACGGACAGAGCGCTATTACGAGGGCCAGGCGGCAGCGGGCATTTAAAGCAGGCGCGGGTCGAACCAGGCCCGGAGCCGCATTGGCCCGTCGCCTGGGCGCACCGTGTAAGCCTTCCCAGGTCAGCTCGCCTGCCCTCCGGGCAAGGCGGTCAGGGCCGCCGGCTCAAGGCTAGCTCCCGGCAGAGGCGGCGCGCGTGGCGGGAACGGGAGATGTCTTCGGGTCGGCCGCGCGGATGATTTCCAGCGCTCCGGCCACCATGCCGCCCAGATCGGCAAGGTTCGCCGGCAAAAGCACGGTCGTTCCGGCTTTGGCGATGTTGCCGAACTGGGCTACATAGTCCCGCGCCACTTGCAGTTGCAGGGCCTCCAGGCCGCCGGGGTTGGAAACGGCGGTGGCGACCGTCGCGATCGCATTGCTGGTGGCTTTGGCGACCAATTCGATGGCCTGGGCCTGGCCGGTGGCGCGGTTCACGGCCGCCTGCTGTTCGCCTTCGCTGCGGTTGATCTCCGCCTGCCGCTGGCCCTCCGCCAGGTTAATCTGCTGCGCGCGGTCGCCTTCGGATTTGGCCACCACCGCCCGGCGTTCGCGTTCGGCGGTGATTTGCAGTTCCATGGCTTTCACGATCGCCGCAGGCGGAGTGATGTCGCGGATTTCGTAGCGCAGGACCTTCACCCCCCAGCCCACGCCCGCTTCGTCCAACGCCTGCACGATCTCCGCGTTGATGGCGGTGCGGGAGCTCAACACCACGTCAAGGTCCATGGTGCCGATGGCGGAGCGCAAAGTGGTCTGCGCCAACTGGGTAATGGCGAGACGAAAATTGGTGGAGCCGTAGGAGGCCAGCTTGGGGTCCGTGATCTGGTAATAGAGCACGGCGTCCACCGTGACCTGCGTGTTGTCCTTGGTGATGCATACCTGGGGCGCCACGTCCATCGGCACCTCGCGCAGGTTGTGGCGGTAAGCGACGCGATCCACGAAGGGCACCACGATATTGAGGCCGGCAGTAAGGGTTTCATGGTAACGGCCTAAACGCTCGATCACCCAGGCGCTTTGTTGCGGAATGATGCGAATTGCCTGGCCGAGAATCACGATGACGGCCAGAACGATAAGGATGGTGGCAACCAGGAATATGGGCATGGTGCGCTCCCTAGCGGGTCAATTTCAGCAAGCTACCTGCCATGCCGGCGATCCTCAACCGCTCGCCGGGGGCGGGGCGCGGTCCGTCGCAGACGGCGTCCCATTCGCTGCCGCGGTAGGCCACACGCAGCCCGTTGGCATCGGCACGCACCACCCGCACCTCGGCTCCGGCCTCGGCCGCCGCGAAATTCGGCGCGGCACGGAGCCAGCGGCGCCGCGCCACGCGGGCCAGGTCCAACCCGACCAGGCCGCTACCGGCGATGACCAACAATTGCGCCCCGAGACCGGACTGCGGCCAAAATGCGACGGCAGCGCCACAGAACAACGCCGCCGAAACCGCCAGCAAATAGTAGGTGTGGTGCAGGAGCTCGACGATCAGCGCCACCACCGCCAAGGTCAGCCAAAACCACGCTAGATTGCTCACCATCCCTGCTCCCGCGCGCCGCACCTGGTGGTGGGTTGGCTAATGGTAGCCGAGCGGCGCAGCGGCGGCAAGGATTTTGCCCGCGCGGTTCGCGACCGGGAGACGCGTCGAATCTAGGGCTCGCGCAGCGTGCGAGCGGGGTCCAGGTGGAGGGCACGCCGAAGGGGCAGGTAGGCGGCGGAGAGAGCAACGATGGCGAGGACGGCAGCGGCGGCGAGGAACGGCAGCGGATCGCGGAGCGAGACGGCATAGAGCCAGTGCGCGAGGGCGCGGGCGGCGAGCCAGGCGGCGAACAGGCCGAGGGCCAGACCGGCGGCGACTAAGCGGGCGCTGCCGGGCAGCACCAAGCGGACCATGTCGCGGCCCGTGGCGCCGAGCGCGAGGCGGATGGCGAATTCGCGGCGGCGCTGGGCGGCGGCATAGGCAAAGACGCCGTAAACGCCAAGGGCGGCGAGCAGCAGCCCCAGGAGCGCGAAGGCGGCAAGAATGGAGGCACGAAAGCGCGGACCGGATTGGTTCTTGGCAACAACGGCGGCGAGGGGATGGAGAAAAGAAATGGCCGCGCTGGGGAGCACGGACCAGATTTGGCGTTGAAGGGCCCGGCGCCAATAGGGCCACTGCGCGGCAGCGGAACCGCGGGTGCGAACCAGCAGTCCTACGCCGGAGTTCCTGGGGAGGTCTTGAAACAGCGAGGTGTAGATTTCCGGCCGCGGGGCGGAGCGGAGGCGGTTGTCCCGAGCGTTCCCGATCACGCCGATGACGCGCAGCGACCAGGATTGCCCGCGCCAGCGGATCAGCAACCGGTGCCCGACGGGATCGCCGCCGCGGGGCCAGCCTTGGCGGGCGAAGGCGCGGTTGACAACTGCGACCTCTGGGGCGCCGTGGCCGTCGGCGGCGGAAAAATCGCGGCCGCGGAGCAGGGGAATCCCGAGGAGGCGGAAATAGCCGGGGGTGACGGCGCGGTGGTGGTAATCGGTGACGACGGCGACACCGGCGTGGGTCGGCGGCTCTATGAAGGTCATGCCGGCGAGCAGCGGCGCGCCTGTAAGCGCGGCGCCCGCGGCGCCGGGAATGGCGCGGGCGCGGCGGAGCAGGCGCTGATAAAGCGCCAGGCGCTGCGCGGGGTGGGAAAAGGCATTCTGCGGCGGGAGGAAATATGAAGTGATTACGTTGCGGGTGCGGAGGCCGACCGGTGTGGCGGCTATGCGGGCGAAGCTGCGGACCAACACTAGCGCGGTGACCAGCAGCACGGCGGAGAGGGCGGTCTCGGCGATCAACAGGAGGCGGCGGGTACCGGGGGCGGCGGCGCCCGCGGAGATGAGGCCCGAGGGACCGCCGCGCACAATGGCCTGCGGATCGCGGCGCGCGGATTGGCGCGCGGGCAGCCATCCGGCAGCCAGCGCGGAGAGCACCGCGGCCGCGAAAACAAAGAGCGCCAGGGGGCCGTTGGTTTGCGGGGTGGCCGACAGCCAGACTGCCGGGGCTAGGCCGCGGATCGCCGCGAGCGCGCCGTAGGCCAGTGCGAGGCCGAGCGCGCCGCCCGCCAGGGAGAGTACGAGAGCCTCAGTGAGGGTGAGCGCCATGATGTCGGCTGGAACCGCGCCGAGGGCCATGCGCAGGCCCATTTCCCCGCCGCGCCGCCAGCCGCGCTCCAGCAGCAGGTGAGCCACGTTTGCCACGGCGATGAGCCAAAGGAGGATGGCGGCGGCTAACAGGATCGCCAGCGGGGCTTGGGCGTGGCCGACCGTCTCGGCAGCCAAGCTCCGGGCGGTGAGGCGCCAGCGGGGGCTCGGGCGCGTGGCGGCGGACAGGCGGGCGTTGAGGGGTGCGAGCTGGGCGTTCAGTTGAGCCAAGCTCGCGCCTGGGCGGAGGCGGGCCAGGACGTCAATCTCGCCGCCGCCGAGACTGGTCAGGACGCGGCGGTGGGCACGGGTGAGCGACAGCCAAATATTTGTTCTGGCGGGAAAGCCAGGAATGAGCAGCGTGGGGAAGTCAAAACCCGGCGGGGCAACACCCGCCACCGTGAAGGCGCTGGCACCGGTGGTGATGGTCTTCCCAAGCGCACGGCGCGGGCCGCCGAGGCGCTGGGCCAATCGCGGGCTGATCACCGCGGATTGGCCGCGCGGCGAGGCAACGGGAACGCCGAGCAGCGGGAAGAAACCGGGGGACACCAGGGCGGTATTGGCCTGGAAACGGCGACCCAAGGCCCGCCAGACCACCGGGCTGGTGACGTAGGCGGCCGACGATTCCATCGGCGGCAGATGGCGCACAAGAAGGGCGCCGCGCGGACCAAAGCCGAGGTCCAGATGCGGATAGCGAGGATTATGGAGCCAAATATTGACTAGGCGATCGGCGCGCGGATAGGGCAAAGGGCGGAGCCAAACGGCTTCCGCCACGGAAAACATGGCGGTGGCGGCGCCGATGCCCAGGGCCAGGGTGAGGATGACGGTGAAGGCGAACGCCGGGGCCTGGCGGAGCCGGCGCAGGGCGTACGCGAAGTTTTGGCTGATCGCCGGGGTCATCCGGGGCGGGCCCACGCATACTATAAATCTGATGAGCGGCGGGATGGGCAAATCAACACGCACGCGCGCAGCCACGGGCGCGCTGGCGGTGCTGGCGATGGTGGCGCTGGGGATGGGACAGGTGAAGCCGCCGGCCGGCGGGCGGGTACAGGCGGGCGGGAGCGACGCCGGAGGGGCCATGGCGCTATTGATCGGCGGGCGGAGGGTCTCGCCGATGGAGTACCGGCAGGCACTGACGGCGCTGGGGGCGCCGGCGCCCGAGTCGCTGTCGCCGGCGGCGCGGCGGGCCGAGGCGGAGAGCTATTTGCGCTTTGCCAGGCTGCTGGCGGCGGCCCGGCGAGCGGGGTTGGCGCGGAGCGCAGCCTATCAAGCGCAACTGCGGGGCGCCGCCGAAAAGCTGTTGGTGCGGATGTATGCGGCGCAGTTGCGGGCACGAGCGGCGCGGATTCCCGCCGCGGCGGTCACGGCGTATCTGCGGCAGCACCAGGCGGCATATGGGCACTTGACGGCGGCGGTGGCGCGGGCGCGCATTCGCGGCGTGCTATTTCACCGTCGTTATCGGGCGGCGATGGCGGCCCTGCGGCGTGCGTTTCCGGCGAAGCTGAACGGCGCTTACTTTGCCGCGCCGGCCCAACAATGAGGCCGGACCCGCCGTCGTCGGCGCCGAGCGCCAAAGGCGGACAAACGCATGTTTCCCGCGCCGCGCCTGGCGCGCGGCCCAGCGGCGTGGCCGCGGAAGACGCGCCGCGGTACGTGCGGCAATTATTCGACCGTATCGCGCCCCGTTACGACCGCGCCAATCACTGGCTGTCGCTGGGCGTGGACGTGTACTGGCGTTGGCGGACGGCGGCGGCAGTGGACCGGCTGTTGGCGGCGGGGCGTGGCCCCGCCGTCCAATTCAGGACGGCAGGCGGTCCAGGGCCGGCCACCGATAGCCGCCACCGCGCGGGGGAACTCCGCGGCGCGACCGAAGGAGCGCCGGTGATCTGGGATCTGTGCTGCGGTACCGGCGATTTGGCGTTGGCCTTGGCGCGCCGGTCGGCCCGGCGGAGGCGGGGCTGGCGCGTATATGGCGCCGACTTCACCCACCGCATGCTGGTGTTGGCAGGGGCTAAGGGCCGGGCAGGGCTACCCGGGGCGGGAGGCGTGGCAGGGTGGGTGGAGGCAGATGGCCTGCGGCTACCCGTGCGGGACGGCGTGGCGACCGCGGTGACAACGGCGTTTGGCTTTCGCAACCTGGCGGATTACCGCGGCGCGTTGGCCGAGTTCGCGCGGGTGCTGCGGCCGGGGGGCGTGCTGGCGATCCTGGAGTTTTCCGCGCCGGCGATCCCCGGCCTGCGCGCGGCCTACGGCTGGTATTTTCACCGCCTGCTGCCCCGGCTGGGAGGATGGATCGCCGGCAGCGGCGAACCCTACCGCTACCTGCCCACTTCGGTGGACCGCTTCCCTGCCCCGCGCGAGTTGGCGACATGGATGCGGGAGGCGGGATTTGCCGAGGTGCGATACCGACGGCTGAGCGGCGGCATCGCCACGCTGCACACCGCGCGGCGGCACTAGCAGACTGACGGCAGAGGCCCGTCCCGGCGGGGTACGCCTCCGGCGGGGGCCCCGGCCGGCGGCACTTCGCGCGGCCGGCCGCCCACTCACTTCCCGCTTGGCGCGGCCAACGGCGGCGGGGCGCTGGCCACCACAGGCGTTACCCCATGGCTAGCCAGCGAGCGGTTGAAGGCCACCATCTGCTTGCCCATGAGGTCGTCATAGGCGCTTTGCGCCGTGGCCATCTGCGCCTCAATGATATGGAGCAAGTGATAGGCCGTGGCGGTGGGACCCTGCCCTGCGCTCCCGGCCACGTCGCCGCCGCCCGGCCCGATCTCGGCGTTGAACCAAATCAGGTTTAGGTACGGGCGGTAGGCGTCGCTGTAGTACTTGTCGTCGCTGTTGCGTTGTTCCGGGGCGAGCAACAGATCCTCGACGTCGGTCATGCGGCGGCGCATGGTGGTTACCGAGGCCAGCAGCGAGGCGCCGTTGCCGCTTGGCTTGCCGGCCGCAAGGGCTTTGACGGTCGCCGGAATCGGCCCAGACTGGCTGGTGCGCAGCATCCCATAGACCGCGTCGAGCTGCTTCCGCATCCACTCCAACTGATCCACCATCGCCGTGACATGATCCAGGTCGGCGCGCACCCGCAATCCCAGCCGCACGGAGGCCTCGATTTGCGGTACGGTGGCCGGATCCTTGGGGTCTTGCAAGATGGTCAGCGGCTGTGAAGAAGTCTGCCCATCCGCCGTCAAGCGCAAAGTGTAGCGTCCCGGCGCGGCCATCGGCCCGCGCTGGGCGCCGTAAATGCCCCAATGCTCGACCGGCCGCCAGTCATGCGCCCAGAACTGCGGCTCATGGCCGATATTTGGGTCGTCCGGCGCCGGCGCGCGCAGCTTGACCGTTTGCGCGGATGCGTAGCGCAGATCCCAGAAAACGCGATGCAGCCCCTGCCCGCCTGGCCCATGCAGCTTCCGGACCACGTTGCCCTGAGCGTCCAGCACCGTTAGGGTTACCGGCTTGTGGCTGGGCTGACCAACGCTATAAGTGAAGATCACATGGCCGACACGGTACAGGCGGTATGTGGGCAGCGGAGCATACAGATGCGCCGCGGCGGCCCAATCCGCCGGCGTCATGCGCTCCAGCGGCGAGATGTCATCCAGAATGTACAGACCCCGACCGTAGGTCGAAACGACCAGGGCGTGCGCCCGGTGCTGAATCACCGCCCAGGACACCTTAGTGTGCGGCAGCCCGGCATTCAGCGGCGCCCAGTGCGCGCCATTGTCCAGGGTGAAGAACAGGCCGCTGCTGGTGCCGGCAAACAGCATGCCACGCCGATAGGGATCGGCGCACACCACCTGCACGTCCGGAATGGCGTCCTTGGCCGCGCCTTGCCCGATGCCGGTGGCGATGTTGGTCCAATGCCGGCCGTAATCGGTGGTCATGAAGATATAGGGCTGCCAATCTCCCATCAACCGGCGGGTAATGGAGACGTATGCGGTTGCGGGATCAAACGGCGAGGGCGCGATGCTGGTCACCTCGCCCCAGGGGCCAATGTCCTCAATGTTCTTGGTGACGTTGGTCCACTGGCCGCCGCCGGTGGTGGTGTACCAAACCTGCCCGTCGTTGGTGCCAGCCCAAATCAATCCCTGGCGGACCGTGGACGGCGCGATCGCATAGAGCGTTTCGCCATAAAACTGGCCGAGATTGTCCTGATCGAGCCCGCCCGAAGGTTGCAGCTTCGAAGGGTTGCCGGTGGACAGATCGGGGCTAATGACGGTCCAGCTTTGGCCCTTGTCGCTGGTCTTGAAGATGACTTGGCAGCCGTAATAGACCGTGTTCGGATCAAATGGGTCAATGGCCAACGGCGGCGTCCAGTTGCAGCGATATTTGGCCTGATTCGCGGGCGAATCCAAGGTATGCAGCCAGGGGCTTACCGAGCGCGCCACCCCCGCCTTGGCGTTCCAGCGGGTCACTTCATCGCCATAGCAAGAAGCCCAGACGATATTCGGATTCCTGGGATCCGGCAGGGTGAAGCCGGACTCGCAGCCGCCCATGTCGAAGGTCCAGCCGCTCTCTGACGGAACGCCAAAACCGAAGCCGGTGCGCACGCTCGGCCCGCGCATGGTGCCGGCGTCCTGCATATTGCTGTAGACGTAGTACGGGATCTGATTGTCCACCGCGACGTGGTACATCTGGCCGATGGGCAGCGCCACACGATGGAAGCCCTTGCCGCCGTCGGTGGTGATGTTGATGCCGCCGTCGTCGGTCACGATGATGCGCTTGGCGTTTTGCGGATCCACCCAAATGTCATGGTTGTCTCCGCCCCAGTAGGTGGCGTGGAAGGTGAGGCCGCCGTCGCTCGAAATCCAGAAGGAGCTGTTGGACAGGTAGACGGTATTTTCGTCCGCCGGGGAAACGGCAAGGCGGATGTAATAACCGGCGCGGCCGATCAAGTCACGGTTCCAGTTGACG
>JBOGKW010000149.1:0-8961 GCA_050746205.1 Terriglobales bacterium
GAGTGGCTGGTGAGGATCTCCGCCGCGCCACGCCCTACGGTGCCAAAACCGACGATCCCGACGCCCAAAGGTTTACCTGGGTTCATCGTCCAACTCCCGGCGTGCGGAGCCCACGGGCGGCCCAACTGATGCGCGCGCCACGTCCGGTGATGCGCGTGACCAGCAATTCCGCTTCCAAGCCGGCTCGGCGCAGCGCCGCCCGCGCCCGGCGCCGCGCGGCGGCGAGGCGGGCGGCGCCGTTCACGATGACCAACACCGATGGGCCGGCCCCACTGAGCGCAACCCCGGCGATCGGACCCGGCGCGCCGTCCCGCGCCAATGGCTTCAGAGCGGGGAGCAGCGGGCAGAGCGCCGCACGGTAGGGCTCATGCAAGCGGTCGGCCATAGCCCACGCCAGGGCCCGGTCGTGGCCACCCCGCAGCGCCGCCGCCAACAGCATCGCGGCCTGCACATTCGCCACGGCAGCGGCGCGGGAATAGCGGCGCGGCAGGGCCGCACGCGCCGCCGCAGTAGGCAGCGGCGCGCGCGGCACCGCCAGCAGCAGCGGCCAGCGGGGACGGCCCAACTCTATGGCGTGAAATGCCTCACCACGCCCGATGCAGCAGACCGCTCCGCCGCGCCAACACGCCGCCACATTATCGCCATGGCCCTCCAACGCCGCCGCCGTCGCCTCGATGCGCGAACCGTTCCAACCCAAGCGGCCAAAATGAACGGCCATGGCGATGCCCGCCAAGCGGGCTGCAGCCGAGGAACCGCAACCCTTGCCAATGGGAATGGCGTTCGTTAGCTCCACGTGGAGCGGCGGCGCCGGGCGGCCGCAGCCGGCCAGGATGTCTTGGTAGGTGGCCAGTAGCAGGTTGCCTTCGCGCCGTCCGCAGACGGTGCGATCCCGGCCTCGCGCCACCAGGCGCCAGTCCGCTGCCGGTCTGGCCGCAAGGCACAGGCGCAGGTCCATCGCCAGGGCGGCGGCATCAAAACCAGCCCCCAGATTCGCCGAGGTGGCTGGCAGGGCGAGCCGCAATGGGCCGGGCCGCCGTCTCACCGCCCCACCGCTCGGTCCAATTGCGCCAAAATCGCCGCGGCGTCGGCGGCGACCTCCACCGGCGGGTGCTGCCACGGTCGCGCGGCTTCCGCCGCGGACGCGTCCAGCGCCATTTCGCCGCGATGAAACTCCAAGGCATACTCGGCGTCTTTCAACAGATGGCCCGTCAGGATCAGCACCACGCTCTCCTCCCGCCGAATGCTGCCTCGCGCCAGCCATTGCTTCAGGCCGGCCAGCGCCGCCGCCGAGGCGGGTTCACAGCCGATTCCTTCCGCGCCGATCTCCGCCTTGGCGATGGCGATTTCGGCCTCGCTGACGGCGGTGCAGTCGCCGCCGGTCTCCTGCAGCACCCGCACTGCCTTCGGCCACGAGGCCGGGTTGCCGATGCGGATGGCCGTGGCGCGTGTTTCGGCGTGGACGGGGAAGACCTCACGGCCCCGGTTGGCGCGCCAGGCCGCCGCCAGAGGGCTGGCGCCGGCGGCCTGCACAATGAAAATCTTCGGCATTCTAGCCATGAGACCGCGCTCGTGCAGCTCGCGCAAGCCTTTGCCGAGGGCCGAGGCATTGGCAAGATTGCCGCCGGGCAGGATGATGTGATCCGGCGGCTGCCAGTCCAACTGCTCCAGCAACTCGAATGCGGCGCTCTTCTGGCCCTCCACGCGATACGGGTTTACGGAATTCACCAGGCCCACCGGAGCCCGGCGGAGCACCTCGCCCAACACCCGCATGCAATCGTCAAAATCTCCGCGCACCTGACAAGTGACGGCGCCATAATCGAGCGCCTGCGCCAGCTTGCCCCAGGCGATCTGTCCGGCCGGCACCAGGACCAGCGCCCCCAGGCCGGCGCGCGCCGCATAGGCGGCCATGGAGGCGGAGGTGTTGCCGGTGGAGGCGCACGCGACCCAGGCAAACCCGGCTTGCCGCGCCTGGCTGAGCGCCACCGTCATGCCGGTGTCCTTGAACGAGCCCGTAGGGTTCAGGCCCTGATGTTTGGCCCACAGGCGAGCCATGCCCAGCCGTCCGGCGCAGCGGGGCAACTCATAGAGCGGCGTGTTGCCCTCGCGTAGACTGACGATCCCAGCCGTGGCCGGCAACATCTCGCGAAAACGCCAGACGCCGCTGGCGTCCTCCAAGCGCAGTGAGGCTCGCCGTTGCCGCCACAGTTCCGGCCACGCCGCGGCGCTACCGGCTGGAGGCGAGGGCAGCGAGACCTCCAGCAGCGCGCCACACCCCTGGCAGCGGAAATCAGCCGCCGGCCGGGGAGCCTCGGCGCCGCAGGCAATGCAGCGTAGCTGATGATCACGGGCCATTGAAGCCTATATAGTGTACGGGCGGTTCCACTCGTTAGGCGCGCCCGAGCGCGGAGCCCCCAGCCGCGGCGCGGCGGCTCAGCCACCCGATTCTGGACGGCCACGCTTCGACCAGGTCACCAGCACGCAGCAGCGCATGCTGGGGAGGGATGGCCGGCAACGAACGCCCGCTGGCGCCAGGGCGTCTCCAAGTCGGTCGCCGCCAACTGCTCCTGGCCGGGCCGTGCGCCGCGGGGCCGTGCGCCGCGAGCTGGGCGCAACCGCGTTCCACCACCTACGGAAGCGACCGCATCCCGGCGCACGACGCCCACGGGCAGCCCTGCCAGCGGCCCTTGACCCCCGCGTTCTGAAGTGACAACATCGGCTCTGACCGGATGAGGATGGCCGGTCGCCGAGACCCCCATGGATCAACCCGCCTCTCCCACCGTCTTCGCCCCGCGCCAGTTTTCCTCTCCCGAGTTTGACGTCATCGTGGTGGGTTCGGGCGCAAGCGGCGGCTGGGCGTGCAAGCGCCTCAGCGAGGCCGGCCTCAAAGTCTGTCTGGTGGATGCCGGCCGGCAACAATCCGACGCGAACTTCACCGAACATGAACCGGACTTCAAGCTGAAGTACCGGAACAGGGCCCCGGACGTCATTCGCAAGACGCGCCCCGTGCAGAAGGATTGCTACGCCTGCATGGAGTACAACTACGACTGGTTCTGCAATGATATCGAGGAGCCGTACACCACCTATCCCGGCATGCCCTTCAGCTGGCAGGGGCGCCTGCGGGTCACGGGCGGACGCACCAATGTCTGGGGGCGGGTGGCCCTACGCTTAAGCGACTGGGACTTCCGCGCCGCCTCCCACGACGGGTTCGGAGAAGATTGGCCCATTTCCTATCGGGACATCGCCCCCTATTACGACATCACCGAGCCCTATGTGGGCATTACCGGCATGGAGGAAAACATCCCCTGGTTGCCGGACGGAAAGTTTCAGCCGCCGATGGCGCTGAACTGCTCGGAGTGGCAGTTCCGCACCCGGGTCAAGGCCAAGCTGGGCCGTACCGCGACGCTCTGCCGCTCGGCGAATATCACGCGCGGCATCAATGGCCGAGCCCCCTGCCACTACTGCGGTCCCTGCGAGCGGGGGTGCGTCACCCACTCCTATTTCAACAGCTACTTCACGACGGTTGCGGACGCCATGCGGACCGGCCGCTGCACCCATCTGTGCGACGCCATGGCGCATCAAGTCATCATGGACCCGGAGCGGAACATCGCCCGGGGCATCCGCTACGTGGACCGCAACACCCACCAGCAGAAAGAGGTCCTCGGGCGGGCCGTCGCCCTCTGCGCGCAATCGTTTGAATCGGTGCGCATTCTCTTCAACTCCGCCAACGGCCAATACCCCAATGGCTTGGCCAACAGCAGCGGCGTGCTGGGTCATTACTTGATGGATAACATCATGGGCGGGGGCGCCGCCGGCGAATTTCCCAACCTCAACGCGGTCGCCGGAAAGCCCAATGTGAATGGCCCCAATCGCCCCGCCGGGACGTATATCGTCCGCTTCCGAAATGTGCCCGGCACCGCGCGTTCGAAGGATTTCATCCGCGGCTATGGCTATGAGGGTGGCGGCGGCGTGGATTTCAACTGGGGGGCCAGCGGCTTTGGGGAGGAGTACCAGCGCGGCTTGCTGGACCCGGTGAACACGCTGAGCATGGGGGGATTCGGGGAAAGCCTCGCCCACTTCGACAACTTCGTCGAGATTGAACCCAGCGTCCGGGACATCTACGGCATCCCGGTGCTGCGCTTCCACATGAAATATCGCGAGAACGAGTTCGCCATGGTGCAAGACATGGCCAGTTCGGCGGCGGAGATGCTGGAAGCGGCGGGGGCGAAAAACATCCGCACCCATGCCCATCCCAGCACGCCAGGCTGGGCCATTCACGAGGTGGGCATCGCCCGCATGGGCGCGGATCCCCGCAGCTCCGTGCTCAACCGATTCGAGCAAACCCATGACGTCAAGAACCTATATGTCATGGATGGCTCCAGTTTCACCAGCGGCCCCTGCCAAAACCCCACGCTCACCATCATGTCCCTCGCCGTGCGCGCCTGTGATCACCTGATGGGTGAGATGAAGCGCGGCGAGATCGCCTAGCCGGGGCCGGGCCGTTGCCGCGGCATGGGCACGCCTGGTGGCTGGCGGTGGCGGCGCTTTGGGCGGCGATCGCCGGCGCACAAACGCCTCCGGCGACAAGTCCGGCTGCTTTGTTCGCCCGCGCTCGCCACGAACTGGCAGAGAACCACCTGGACGCGGCCGCGCGCGACTTTCAACGGGTCCTGGCGCAGGACCCGCACCAGATGGGAGCCTATGCGAACCTGGGCGTCATCGCGATGCGCCGCCATCAATGGGCGGCCGCGCACCGCTGGCTGCGCCAGGCCGAGCGCCTGAGCCCCAACGTGCCGGGTCTCAAGCTTGACCTCGGGCTCAGCTATTACCAGCAAGGCCGCTACCGCTCCGCCGTCCCCTATTTCCACGCCGTGCTCACCGCCCAGCCCGCCAACCGGCAGGCCCGATATCTGCTCGGCTTATGCCAATTCTTTAACGGTGGATATGCCGCCGCGGCCCACACGCTGGCCCCGCTCTGGGCGCAGGAGAACCGGCAGGTCAGCTATTTGTACATCCTGGCCGTCGCTGCTGGCAATGCCCATCAAACCGCCCTCCGTGACCGCGCGGCGCACCGTTTGTTGGCCATCGGCCGGCAAACCCCGGAGTTTCATCTGCTGATGGGCCGCGCTTTTTTGAACAAACAGCAATATCCCCAGGCGCGGGACGCGTTCCAGGCCGCCGTGGCGGCGGACCCAAAGCTGCCTATGGTGCATTTCAATCTGGGGGTGGTCTACCAGCGGCTGCACCAGTTTGCGCGGGCACGCCAGGAATTCCTCGCCGACATCGCGCTGGAGCCCGGGGTGGCGTACAACTATTCCCATCTGGGCCAGGTGTTGGCTGCGACCGGCCATCCGGAAAAGGCGCGGCGTGCCTTCGAGCACGCACTGCGTTTGAATCCCGCCCTGGCCGCCGCCGATTTTGGCCTCGGCCGGCTCGACCTGAGTGCGCGGCGCTATCCGGCGGCGATTACGCTCCTGCAGCGTGCGGCCCGCCTGAAGCCCCGCAGCACGTCCGTGCACAACCTGTTGGGTCAGGCGTATCTCCGCTCCGGCCAGCGGCGCCAGGCGCGGGCTGAATTTGCCCGGGCCGCGCGGCTGCGCCGGGCTGCCGCCGCCAAGCTCCAGCGCGAGATCTCGGGCCCGCAGCATTAGGGGCACCGTGGCGGGAGGCGGGGCAGGGCTTGGTCATGCTTTTGACTCCAGCCCAACGCTCGGACCGAATCACTAGCGTCATTCGGTGTCTCGGGGCAACTCCACTGGCGTCGGCGTCATCGGATTCCTCGGTGAGCCAGCCGACCCACGACACTGCCAGAGGCCGTTGGAGCCCACGGCGCGTTTTCGCTTCTTCGGGCAACTCACCCCGGCAACTACTCATCTGAGTTATAGGTAGGCAGAAATCGCGCCCCGCCTCGGCGGGGCCCCGCGCGGCCCGGCGGATATCGTGGGTGCGCCCCGTCGCCCGCAGCGGCAGCCGTGTGCCCGGGCGGGCGGCGCACCTCCTTCCCCTCCTCCGCCACCGCCGTTCCCCCCGGGCGCCTACGCCAGCTAGTCGCCGGCGGTGCGGCCTTACGGGTGCGTCTCCGTCCCCGAGTTATGAAACTCCGTGTCCATGGAACCGATGAGTTTGTGTCTCTCTCCCGGGCCCGGTGGTTGGTGTCCGCTCGCCGGGCCCGTTTTCTTTCACCCCGGGAGATCCAGATTCTTTACGGCGCAGCGCACGCCGTCCCGGGCGCCGGCGCCGCCGCGCGCGAAGCGGCCGATCCCGCGTTGACTCACTGGGCCGCCTACTCCGGCGGTGGCGGTGCCAATCCGGCTCGCGCGCGCTGGCTGCGCGGCTGGCGCATGAATGGCGCCGTACTGCGCCACGACCAGACGTTATGAACCGCTCCAATCCCCCCGCCCGGCCCGGCCCTTGGTGGTCGTTCAGCCAGGGCCGGCCCATCCTCATCAGTTGGAGCGGCCGGCCCGCCACGGCGCCTGCGGGCGCCTGCCGCGCCTGCGGCGGGCCGATGCGCAGCGGGTCGGCGGCCCAGGCCCAGCGGCCACTCTGTCCGCGCTGTGACCATGCCTGCCGCCATGCGGAGCGGTTGGGCGTCGAGGCGGGCCGGCGCGAGCGCCGAGCTCTCGGCCTGGATGAGCCCCGGGGCCCGCACCCGGCGCTGGCCCGGACGCGCAGTGGCGGTGACTTCGCCTCGGTCGTTCTGCACGCCCCAGCCGGCTGCGTCCGCCCCGGCGCGGACGGCGGTGGCGCCGAACGGCGTTCGATTTTCCGGTGCCGCGGTTTCCGGGCCCTCTTGCTGCTGGTGGCCGCCATGGGGTTTCCCGGTCTCGCGCCTGCGGGCACGCTGACCGGGAAGTTCACGCTCCCCAACACGTCCCTGCCCGCGGCCCACGCCACGCTGACGCTGACGCTGAGCCAGGCCGGCATCGTCCCCGGATCGTTCGCCATCGTGCCCAGCCCGGTGGTGTGTTACACCACCGTGAATGGCGCAATCACCGGGCTGCCCGACCCCACCGCCGCCCCTATCCTCACCGATTCGGAAGACAACGGCTCATTGCCGGCGGGCACCTATTTCGTCGAGGTGACCACATACAATGCCACTGGCGAATCACTCCCCAGTCCGGAGGCGATGGCGGTCCTGCCCGCGCCAGGCGCGTTGGCCATCTCCGCCCCGGCCCTGCCCACCGGGGCCAGCTATGGCGTTTATATCGGCACCGCCTCGGGGGCGGAAACGCGCCAGGCAATCAGCAACCCAGGGGGTCCTTACCTCCAGTCCATCCCCCTCAACCTGGGCGCCGCGCCGCCGAGCAGCAATACCAGCCCCTGCCAATTCGCCTTCAACGACGCCATTCTGCCCGCACCGACCTACTATGTGGCCACGCTCACGGACGCCGCTGGCGACACCTATGCCGGCTTCCCCCAGAACTGGTACCTGACCGGCTCAACCGCCGACGTCAGCCAGATCTATCCGCTGGCCACTCCCTTGCCCGTTCACTTTCTGACCCCCATCTTCGCCAACCCGGCGACGAACGCCGCGCAGAGCATCAACTCGAACCTGAATCTCAATGGTTATGCGATTGACAATACGGGCAATCTCGGGCCGGGGCTGCTCTCGCTTTTTTGGTCGGGCAGCCTCCCCGCACCCAGCAGTGCGCTGGCGCAATGGACGCCCAATACGGCCATCGTGGTCCGCCGCCTGAGTGCCTCCGCGCAGACACCGGGCAACGGCGGCACGACGGGAGCGGTATTCGCCCTGTCTTCTGCGCAGGGGACGTGCTCCTTTCCAGCCCTGCTACCGGCGGCCACAGGCGCCGGGTCCAGCGGTGCGGGCACGGGAAGCTGCTCGTTTGCCGCCGGTGTGCCGATCAGTCTCGTCCTCTCGGCCGACGACCACGCCACCCGCCCCGCCAACGTCAACTTCATCTTGGAGTTCACGGCGCAATAACCCGATGGAGCGCGCCTCCCGCGCCGTGCGCGGGCGCTAGCCACCGAACTATGTCCACCCTCGCCGCTGTCCTCATTTCCGCCGTCGTCGAGCTGATGATTAATGCCCTGCTCCTGGCGTATACGTTCGGCCGCCTTTCGGAGCGGGTGCAGGTACTCTGGCTCGCCGTGTTTAATCATCTCGGTCAGGATGCCGAAGCGGCGCAGCGCGAGTATCAACGGATTCGCGGTTCGGGTCGCGGCCGGCCTGCGTAGGCGCATGTCCCGTCGCCAGACTCTTCCCCCTCCCCTGCCGGCACCCGCGGCAGCGGCGGCACCTAGGCTGCCCGGGTAAAATCGCGCCCGTCCCCGCCCGCCATGCCGGAATCGCTCGGCCATTACTTCAAAACCGTTGGCCACGACCTGCTCGCCCTGGAACGGGGCGTGCGCGCCGCCCAGCCAGTCCTTGCCGCCGCCACCGCGGCGCTGGGCGGCGGCGGCTTTCTCAACATCGAGGAACTGTGCGTGTCCATCCTTGGGGATCTGATTGACGCGGCCCGCGACCTTCAGAGCGGCCGCCCCGAGGCCGCGGTCACGCTCGGCGTTGACACCGTGGCCGATGTGCGGCGCCTGACCGACATTGTGTCCTCGCATCCCGAAGCGCCGGCTCCCCGTCCTGGTCATTAGCCATGCTAGCCCGGCTCCACCGCCTTTGCCGCCGTCTGTCGTACGACCCGCGGATCGAATCCGCGGAACGCGACTTGAACGCTTGGCGGGCCCGTTGTCGCGAGCAAGAGTTAGCGCTGGATGAACGCGCGGCGGAGATCCGTTCCCTTACCGACGCCTTGCTACTCGCCGCCGGTGCGCGCGCTGTCTTTAACCCAGCACTCAACGCGACGTCCGCGCCGGCGCCAACATGGCAAGCGACGCAACGCTTCCATGGGTGGCGGCAACGAGAAGAGCTGACCGCGGCGCGCGCATACATCTCGTCGCTCCGTTGCGCTGAGCCGAACTCCGAGAGCAACTAAGCTCCCACCACGG
>JBOGKW010000150.1:0-8960 GCA_050746205.1 Terriglobales bacterium
TGCCCCGGCCGCGCTGGCTGCCGCGCGCCGTGGCCCTGTCCCTCTGCGCCCCGTCGGCGCCTGCCCCGCGCCCCCCGCGCGCCGGCGTTTGCCCGTTCCAGCCTTCGGCGGTTTCATCAACGATAAAATCCTCCACGGCGCAAGTACTCGGCCACGCGAGCGGGAAGCAGCGAGGCGGCTGCTCCCGGCTGCGCGCGGCCCAAACGCGGGCGCAGCTGCCGGGAACCCGCCGGCTCGCGGAAATGCGTCAACCAGAATACCTGACGCCGCCCTAACCGGAATGTCTCCGGCCGCGTGGCTGTCCGGAGGTTCGCTCCCGCTCCCGCCAGCGCCGCCCCCACCGCCTCCAATCCCAACCCCGCCCGCGGCGCCACGATGAAATCGCAGGCGGCCAACAATCGCCGATACCGCC
Organism: Terriglobales bacterium; assembly: GCA_050746205.1. Taxonomy (GTDB): domain Bacteria; phylum Acidobacteriota; class Terriglobia; order Terriglobales; family SCQP01; genus JAKAUF01. The sequence goes on from JBOGKW010000150.1 coordinate 413, forward strand.
ACCAACTCCGGATCTCCACCATCGCATCGGCGCCGAGGATGAAAAACAGCCGCGCCCGCGAATGCCGCTGCGCGATCCAGCCGACTTGATCCAGCGAGTACGTCAGCCGTCCGGGTGGGGCGGGAATCGCCAGCGGGCACCAGCTCCGCCGTCCTGCCAGCGCCAGCGCCACCATGGCATAGCGGTCGGCATAGCTGGCTCGCGGCGCCGCCTTGTGGCCCGGCCGCGCCGCAGGCACGAAATACACCCAATCTAGCCTGCACCGGCGCTCCGCCGCCGCTGCCAGACGCAAATGGCCGCGGTGAATCGGATCGAAGGTGCCGCCCAAGATGCCAACCCGCAGCGCTCCGGCCGCCGCCCGCGCCGTGGTGGCGCTCACGCCCGCCGCGCCCCCGGCGCGCCCAGTCCGTTCAGCTCGCCCTGCAACCGTCGCGCCAACTCCGTCACGCCGGCGCCCGTGGCGGCCGAGATGACGGCCAGCGGTCGCCGCCGGCGTCGTGCCAGCGCCTCCAACGCGCGTGCCTTGGCCGGACTGGCGATGTCCAGCTTGGTGCCCACCAGCACCACGGGCTTGGCCTCCAACCCGTGGCCGAAGGCCCGCAGTTCCTCCTCGACCACCGCCACCTCATCCTCAACTTCGCGGCCAGAGAACGCCGACAGATCCACCAGCTGCGCCAGCAGGCGCGTGCGCTCGATGTGGCGCAGAAACTGCGTGCCCAGCCCATGTCCCAGGTGCGCGCCGGCGATCAACCCCGGGATGTCCGCCACCACGTAACTCTGCTCGTCGCCGCCATACACCACGCCCAAGTTCGGCTGCAAGGTGGTGAAGGGATAGTCCGCGATTTTGGGCCGCGCCGCCGACAAGCAGGCGATGAGCGTGCTCTTGCCGACGTTGGGAAAGCCCACCAGCCCCACGTCCGCCAGCAGCTTCAGTTCCATCTGCAGCCGCCGCCGCTCTCCCGCCCCCCCCGGCTGCACCCGGCGCGGCGCCTGGTTGGTGGAGGTGGCGTAGTGCGCGTTGCCGAAGCCGCCTCTTCCGCCGCGCGCCACCACCACGCGCTGGTTGGGCGCGGTGAAGTCCGCGATCAACTCACCGTTGCCCGCGTCCCGCGTCGTCGTGCCCACCGGCACCCGCAGCACCACATCGGCGCCATCCCGCCCGTGGCGCAAACTGCCTTCCCCATGCCGTCCCCGCTCCGCCGTATGCTCCGGGTTGAAGCGGAAGTGCACCAGCGTGTTGTGGCGTTCGGAACTTTCCAGGATCACGTCCCCGCCCCGGCCCCCGTCGCCGCCGCTGGGACCGCCCCGAGGTACGAACTTTTCCCGTCGGAAGGCCAGGCAGCCGTTGCCCCCGTCTCCGGCCCGCACCGCGATCTCCGCCTCGTCTACGAACATGCCGCTAGCCTCCGCCGCCCACTTCTAGCCGGCGCCCCATGGGCCGCCAGCGGCGCGGCTTCGCGGCCCAGCCACGCATGTCGCGGCAACTTGGAGACGCCCCGAGCGCCAGCGGGTCTCCGTTGCCGCCCGTCGAAGCCCAGCCGCAGCGACCAGCGGGAGCGTCCAGAATAGGGCGGCTGAGCCGCCCGGCGGGCACTCAAGGCTTCTCCCAGGTGGCGCCAGGTGCCCCGTCACCGTCTCCGGCTAGGCAATCGGGTGGACGTGTACGAACTTGCCTTCTCGCCCCCGGGTCACGTATTCCACCCGCCCGGCCGTCCGTGCGTACAGCGTGTCGTCCTTGCCCCGGCCCACATTTCGCCCCGGCTTCATCGGCGTCCCGCGCTGGCGCACCAAAATCGTCCCGCCCGCCACGGTTTGCCCGGCGAAGACCTTCACCCCCAGCCGCTGGGCATTCGAATCCCGGCCGTTCCGCGAGCTGCCTAAGCCCTTCTTATGCGCCATCGCTACCGCTCCTCGCCGGCCACGGCGTCTTGCAGCGGCTGGCCATCCAGTTCCATGCCCGTGATTCGCACCGCGGTGTACGGCTGGCGATGCCCGGCCAGCTTCTTGGACTGCTTCTTGCGCTTGTAATGGAACACCTGCACCTTCTTGCCTTTGCCGTTCGCGACCACAGTCGCCGTCACCCGCGCGTTCTTCGGAGCCGTCACCAGGCCGCGGCCGTCGCGCACCGCCAGTACGTCAGCGGTTTCGATCGTGCCCTCCGCGCCTAGCTTTTCCACCCGCACGACATCCCCCGGCGCTACCCGGTATTGCTTGCCCCCGCTGCGGATCACCGCGTACATGTTCCCTCCCAGCGCAAAAGAACCATTTTACACGACAAAAAAAGGATGCGCCGGCTGCGGCGCACCCTTAGGTTCGGTACTTCGGATGAAGATGGCTACTTCTTTTTCTTCGCCGGCTTCTTCGCGGCGGCCTTTTTCTTGGTCGGCATGAGCTATCCTCCTTGTTCCTCGCCCGGAGGCGAGGGTTTCGACTTCACCCCGCCATTTTGCGTGCGTGGCAAAGTCACACAAGATATAGGGCCATGGACCGCCGGAGTCAAGAAAAATTTCATCCGACTCCCATTTTTCTCTTGACGAAGTTGACCCCTGGTGAGGAGTACAGGCCTACTCGCCCTGCTCACGCAGCTTCTTCGACTTCGCCTCGACGCCGGCCGCCAGCTGTTGCTTGTATTCTTCCAGCCGCCGCGCGAGCCGCGGTTCGCTCAGGGCCAGGATCTGGGCCGCCAGCACTGCCGCGTTGCGCGCGCCGGCGTCGCCCACCGCCATGGTCGCGACCGGGACCCCGGCCGGCATCATCGCCAGCGACAGCAGGGAATCAAAGCCGGACAGCGGCGAGGTCGCCAGCGGCACGCCGATCACCGGCAGCGTCGTCTCCGCCGCCACCGCGCCGCCCAGCGCGGCCGCGGCCCCGGCGCCGACGATGATGACCCGCAGCCCGCGCTGCGCCGCTCCCGCCGCGTAAGCCGCGGTGCGGCGCGGCGAACGGTGGGCGGAGCAGATCTCGATCTCATACGGCACCCCGAACTCAGCCAGCAGCTTCGCCGCCTGCCGCATCACCGGCAGATCCGTGTCGCTGCCCATCAGAATGCCCACCCAAGGCTGGGTGGGCGCGGATTGCGTGTTCGCGCTCATGAGTCTCCTTACCCAAGGCGGGCCCGCGGCCCGGTCTACATCCGCGCTCCGGCGCTCAGCCAGGCCAGGGCCCGGCGGCCGATGTCGCGGCGATACTGCATGCCCTCGAAGCGGATGGGCTCGACGCCCGCGTATGCCCGTTCGATGGCTTCTGACAGCGTGTCGGCGCGGGCGGTGACGCCGAGCACGCGCCCGCCGCGGGTCACCCAATGCTGCTGCCGTAGCGCCGTTCCGGCGTGAAAAACTGTCACCTGCGGATCCCGGCTCGCCACCTCTAACCCCAGGATGGGCAGCGCGGAGGTGAAGCTTCCCGGATACCCGCCGCTGGCCAGCACCACGCATGCCGCGGGTTCCGGCGACCAGCGCACGCAGTCCTGGCGCAGCCGGCCTTCGGCTGCCGACAGCAGCGCCGTGGCCCAGTCCCCCTCGGCCCGCGCCAAGATGGCCTGCGCCTCCGGGTCGCCGAAGCGGACGTTGAACTCCAGCACCTGTGGCCCGGCTGCGGTTAGCATCAGCCCGCAATACAACACCCCGCGCAGCGGGTGCCCTTCTTCGGCCATGCCGCGCAGCGTGGGCGCCACGATCTCCTGCTCAATCCGCCGCCGCATCTCGGGCCGGAGCAGTCCGTCGTCGGAGACCGCGCCCATGCCCCCGGTGTTCGGCCCTTGATCGCCGTCCCAGGCCCGCTTGTGGTCCTGCGCCGGCGGCAGCAGCGCCCAGCGCTCGCCGTCGCTCAGCGCCAGCAGGCTGATCTCCTCGCCGCGCAGGCATTCCTCGATCACCACTCGTTGCCCCGCCGCACCCGCCAGCCGTCCGGCAAATAGCTCCGCTAGCGTGGCCTCGGCTTCGGCCCGGTCGCTGGCGATCACCACCCCCTTGCCCGCCGCCAGGCCGTCGGCTTTCAACACCACCGGTGGGGAAAAGCGTTCCAGCGCGTCCCGCGCCTCCGCCTCGCGGTCACAAGCCACAAAGCGCGCCGTCGGCACCCCGTGGCGCTGCATGAACGCCTTGGCGAAGATCTTGCTGCTCTCCAGTCGGGCCGCCGCCCGCGAGGGACCGAAGACCCGCCGCCCCTGCTCTTGCAGCACGTCCGCCACGCCCGCCGCCAGGGGCGCCTCCGGGCCGATGACCGTCAGGTCAATGTCCATCTCCGCCGCCAGGCCGGCCACCCGCGCCGGGTCGGTCGGGTCGCCGGCCAACGGCTCGGCCAGGGTGGCAATGGCGTCGCTGCCCGGCAGGGCGTACAGCCGCTGCACCGCCGGCGAATGCCGCAGCGTCCACGCCAGGGCGTGCTCCCGTCCGCCGCCGCCCAACAGCAATACCCTCATGCCCGCCGCCATGCCCGCCGCGCCTCCATCGCCGTTGCGTTTTCCCGCGGTTGCCCGCCTAGGCGCCCGCGAGCGGCCCTTCGCTCCCGCCCATCTCCAGCGCCCCGGTGAGGTCGCTGACTCGCGCCACGCCGTGCCGGGCGCCATATCGCTTCAGCCCGCTCAGCAGGTTTTCCGTCGCCTTGGGATCCCAAAAGTTCGCCGTTCCCACCTGCACCGCCCGGGCGCCAGCCAGCAAGAACTCTACCGCATCCTCCGCCGTGGTGATGCCCCCCGCCCCCAACAGCGGAATCTTCACCGCCTGGTAGGCCTCCCACACCATCCGCAAGGCCAGCGGTTTGATCGCCGGCCCCGACAGTCCGGCGACCACATTGGCGAATCGCGGGCGGCGCGTGCGTGCGTCAATGGCCATGCCCAGAAAGGTGTTGACCAGGGTCAGCGCGTCCGCACCCGCGCCCTCGGCCGCCTGCGCCATCTCCGCGATGCTGGTGACGTTCGGCGTCAGCTTGACGATCACCGGCCGGCGCGCCGTCCGCTTCACCCGCTCCACCACCTCGGCCAGCAGCCGAGCGTCGCTGCCAAACACCATGCCGCCCCGTTGCGTGTTCGGACAGCTTACGTTCAGCTCGTACGCGGCAATGCCCTCTCCCTCGTTCAGCACCGCCACCACCTCCAAATAGTCCTCCACCGTGTAGCCGAACACGTTGGCAATCACGCGTGCCCCGATCTGCCGCAGCCGGGGCAGCCGCGTGCGCACAAACGCCGCCGCGCCGATGTTCTGCAATCCCACCGAGTTCAACATGCCGGCCGACGTCTCGAACAGGCGCGGGCTGGGGTTGCCCGCCATGGGTAGCGGCGACAGTCCCTTGGTCACCACCGCCCCCAGCTTTTTCAGGTTGACAATGTCCTCCAGCTCCACCCCGTAGCCGAACGTGCCGCTGGCCGCCAACACCGGGTTGGGCAGCGGGATACCGGCAATCTCGATGTGCAGGTCCATGCGGGGCGCGCGGCCGTGGAAAGCCTATAATGAGAACTTTTCCCGCCCACGTCAAAGCCGCCGTCCCGCCGCCGGCGGCGGGACGGCCCCCGGGCGGCCCCCGCGCATGACCATCGCCGAACAGATCGCCTACTTGCGGAAGGGCGCCGCCGAGATCATCCCCGAGGCGGATCTCGCCGCCCGCCTGCAAAGCGCCGCCGCTGCCGGCCGCCCCCTGCGCGTCAAAGCCGGCTTCGATCCCACCGCCCCCGACCTGCACCTCGGCCACACCGTCCTGCTCCGCAAGCTGAAACACTTTCAGGACCTCGGTCACCAGGTCATTTTCCTGATCGGCGACTTCACCGGACTGATCGGCGATCCGACCGGCCGCAGCGCCACCCGCCCGCCGCTCACCCCCGCCGAGATCGCCGCCAACGCGGAAACCTACCGCGGCCAGGTCTTCCGCATTCTGGATCCGGCCAAAACCCAGGTGGCCTTCAACTCCGAATGGTTCGGCCCCTTCGCCTCCGCCGACTGGGTCCGCCTCTGCGCCAAATACACGGTCGCTCGCATTTTGGAACGTGAAGACTTCCAGCAGCGCTTCCGCGCCGGCCAACCCATCTCCCTGCATGAGTTCCTCTATCCTCTCGTGCAGGCCTACGACTCGGTCGCCCTGCGCGCCGACGTGGAATTGGGCGGCACCGATCAAAAGTTCAACCTCCTCGTCGGACGCGAGATCCAGCGCGAATACGGCCAGCCGCCGCAGATCATCCTCACCACCCCGCTGCTTGAGGGCTTGGACGGCGTTCATAAAATGTCCAAATCCCTGGGCAACTACGTCGGCATCGCCGAGCCCCCGTCGCAGATGTTCGGCAAGCTGATGTCCATCTCCGACGAGCTGATGTGGCGTTACTGGCTGCTATTGACCGATCTCTCGGAGAGCGGCATTGCGCGGCTGCAACGCGACACCGCCTCCGGCCAACGCCACCCCATGGCCGTGAAGGAGGATCTGGCCGAGCGGATCGTCCAGGATTTCCACGGCCCTGCCGCCGCCAAAGCCGCCCGGGAGAGCTTTGATGCCGTCATCCGCCAGGGCCAACTTCCCGCCGGCATCCCCACCGTCGAGTACCGCTCCCCCACCCGCCCCGTCCGCCTCGACAAGATGCTGGTCGCGCTGCAGCTGGCGCCCTCGACCAGCGAGGCCGCGCGCCTGATCACCACGAAGCGCGCGGTGTCGTTGAATCAGGTACGGTGCACCGATCTCCGGCCGGAGATCGCCGCGGACGCGCCGGTGTTGCTCTCGGTGGGCAAGCTCTCGCACCTGCGGGTTCGGGTGATCTTCCCCTAGCTGCTCAGCCTATACTGGCGGCATGGTATGGCGCCTTGCGGCACTGGCCGCCGCCGGTTTCACGCTCGCCGCGTTCGCCGCGCCCCCGCCCTCCCCGCGCATTACCTTTACCGAGAGCTTCCCCGGCTCGCAGCCCGTCTTCTTTCAGATTGTGCTCAATGCGAACGGCGCGGCCATCTACCGCACAGTGGAGCAGGCCGGCCAGCCCAGCCTGCAACTCCATTTCACCGCTGCCCCGCGGCTGACCGCCCGCATCTTCGCCCTGGCGCGTCAGCTCCATGACTTTCGAACCCCCCGCCTGGAAAGCCACAGCCGGGTGGGCGACATGGGCGCCAAGACCCTGGCCTACGATGACGCCGCGCATCAGGCTCAACAGAGCTTTAACTTCACCACCGTGCCCGCCGCCGCGGAGTTGAACCGCTTCTTCCAAGGCGTCTCCACCGCCAGCGAGGACGCGCTCCGATTGCGGCGGGAAATACGCTACGAGCCGCTGGGCGTCATCCAGGCGCTGAACCAAATCGGCCGGGATTGGGAGCAGCATCTGATCACTGCGGTCGGGCCGCTATTGCCAGAACTCCGCCGCGCCGCGTCCGATCCCGACCTGATGCATTTGGCCCGCCGCCGCGCCCGGCGCCTGATCCGCTCGCTGACCAAGGACCCCAGCGCCTAAGCCCACCGGGCGGTGGCGGCCAGCATCCCAAGCCAGTCGCGGCAACTTGGAGACGCCCCGAGCGCCAGCGGGCGTCCGTTACCGGCAGTCGAAGCTCAGCCGCAGCGACCAGCGGGAGCGTCCAGAATCGGGCGGCTGAGCCGCTACCGCGTCGGGCCGGCTTTCTAGCCGGTCCGGTGGCGGGCTCTCAGCCCGCACGGATGCGGTTGCCACGGCCCATGGCCGGGCTGGACGCCGGGCTCGAAAGCCGGGCTGGAAAGCCCGACCCAGGCGACAGCCTGACCCCCCCACGGCGGTGCGCGTGGATCTCGGCAGGCCCAGGCGCGCCATTGCCCTACAATGGGCAGCGTGACTCGCCGCGCCACGCCTCCGGGCTCCTCTCCCGGGCTCACCGCGATTTACCCCGGTAGCTTCGATCCGCCCACCAACGGGCACTTGGACCTGATCGAGCGCGGCGCTCGTCTGTTCGACCGCCTCATCGTTTCCGTCCTTCGCAATGAGGAAAAGGCCCCGCTGTTCACTACCGGCGAGCGGATTGAGATGCTGCGCGCCGCGACCCAGCCTTTTGCCAACGTCGAGGTCGCGGAGTTCGAGGGTCTGCTGGTGGACTTCGCCCGCCAATGCGGGGCCGTCGCCCTGCTGCGCGGCATCCGCGCCATCAGCGACTACGAGTACGAACTCCAAATGGCGCTCATGAATCGGCGCCTCGCCCCGCAGTTGGAGACGGTATTTCTGATGCCCGCGGAGGCCTATACCTACGTCAGCTCCCGCCTCATCAAGGAGGTGTATCGCCTGGGCGGCTCGGTGCAAGGGCTGGTGCCGGCCCGGGTCGAGGAGTTGCTCCGCGCCAAATGGCGCCCCTAGGCGCCGGTGACAACACCGGTCGCGGCAACCTGGAGACGCCCGGCGTGCCAGCGGGCGTCCGTTGCCGGCCGTCGAAGCTCAGCCAAAGCGACCAGCGGGAGCGTCCAGAATAGGGCGCCTCCGGGCGCCGCTCCCCGGCTTACACTGTTCCTTTATGCCCACTCTGGTCTCGCCTCCTGCGGCCTTTGCTGCCCGCATGTCCCGCATCTCCGTCTCGGCCACTGCGGCGGTCGTGGCGGAAGCCGAGAAGCTGCGCGCCGCGGGCCGCGA
>JBOGKW010000151.1:0-8957 GCA_050746205.1 Terriglobales bacterium
CGGCGGGCAAAGGCGTCGCGCACCCCGGCCTCATCGTTTTTGCTGACCGCGGCCAACAGCACGCCGCGCGCGGCCAGGTGGCGCAATTGCAACTGGTACTCGCGGTAGCAGTTGCCCGGGAAAGCGGTGCCGGTGGCGATGCCTTCGGCCCCATCCTCGCCGAGGATGCCGCCCCACACGGTGTTGTCGAGGTCGGTGCAGAGCACCTTGCGAGGGGCGAAATACAAGACGCGGAGGTGGCGGGCCAGGGCGGCGGCGTAGGCGGGAAAGTGGGCGGCGGCGACCGCCAGGCGGCTGACACGGAACAGGCGCTCGTCGCGCCATCCGGCGCGGCCCAGCGCGCCAGCGAGTTGGTCCGGATCGAAAAAGACCGCGTCCCCCAGGCGGCGGCAAACGGCCGCCAGGCGATCGTTCAGTTGGCGGATGGCCCAGGCCTCGCCGTAGGGCTGGTTGGCGTCGGCGACGGCGCCGAGCGCGGGATGCAGGGGCAGGACAAATCCCTGCGCCAGAACGCGGGCGCGCGGGGCATGGCGGCGGAGAGCGGTGAGCAGGTCTTCGAGCCGTTGGCCGGAGGCTTCGGTCTCGCGGACGATGGTCTCGGAACGGCCCGAGGCGCAGGCGGCGCGCAGTTGGCCGGCGACATCCTCGAGATCGGGCAGGAACAACACCAGCTCCGGCTTGGCGCGGTGCAGCGCGCCACCGGGGTTCATCAGTTCATCTATAAAGCCGCCGTAGCCGCCGACCGTGACCTCTAGACACAGACCGGCGCGCGCCGCCTCAACGAGCAGGAACGGCAGCCAGGGCTCGACCGTGACGGAGCGCGCCAGGAAGGCGCGCACGGGGCGGAGGCCAGCGGTGGCGGCATGCGGTGCGATGTCCCGCTCAAGCTCCCGCGCGGCCGTGCCATAGGCGTGAAACCGGGGGCTGGATGCGGCCCAGGGAGCCAGGATGGCCGCGAGCCGGTCGCGCAGGGCGGCCGGCGCGGGCACGGCGGCAGCGGGCCGGCGGGGCATCGCTCCCAGTGTAGCCGCGCCGCTCGCTGGCCGGTGGCGAAACGCCGAGGCGGCGCAGCCGCCCGAGTCTGGATGGCCCCGCCGCTAGCCGGGCCCGTGGCTGGGCTCGCCGGCCGGCGGCCGACGCCTGCTGGCGCACAGGGCTCTCCAGCTTGCCGCGACGGCCTTATTGTCCTTCGGGCGGCAGCGATTCCTCGCCGCCGCCGGCGGGCACCGCCCGGACCCGCTCCGGTGGAATCGCGACGCCATACTCGCGCTCGAGGTCATCGGCCTCCGACGCCAACGGAGCCAACTGGGGCAGTGGGCGTCGCAGCGCCGGCGCGGGTCGGCCGCTGGAGAGCCAGGCCGCGCGGGCCTGGGCAACCATGCCCAGCAGGTGCAGCTGCTCAATCTGCTCGGCGGAGACCGGCGCGGGGCGAACGCCAAGAGCGGCGACACTGGGCGGGAGCCAGCACGGGGCATAAAAGGTAGCGCCGGTCCAGCATTCGCCACGGCCGACCGCCTGGCGGGCGGGCAGGGGCATTTCCCCCATGCCTACGAAGCGCACCCGCGCCTGGGGCAAAAGCTGGCCCACCAGCGCCAGCACAGCCCGAGGAAACTCCTGGCGGTTGGTGGGCAAACGGAGCAGGGCCGCCGGCGCGCCTTCGTTGCGCTGGCCCATCAACCGAGCCAATAGCTCCTTGCCCGAATGGACGCCGGCAAGCACGTAGAGTTCCTGCATATGCTGCTTGACCGTTTCCGGGGAGATGCCCAGACGGGCAGCGATCTCCTTGCGGCACAACCCTTCGCAGACGGCCTCCATGATCTGCCGTTTGCGGGCACTTAGACCGCCCCGCCAATCACTAACAACGGCAACGCCATACATAACTACCTCCCAGTGGGCGCAAACTCACATCACACTGGTCGAAATAGGCACGGCTGTCAAGCCCCATCCGGGGGGTGAAGCCACTTAGGCAGGGTCGCGATGGGCGGCGGCCGGGGCGAACGCCGGAATGCAGACGGCGATGTATTCGGCGCCTTCGGAACCGGGAGTGCTGTAGCGGACCCACTCGCCACGGCGGACGAGCACCCCCTGGCCGGCTGCGATCCTTAGAACGCCAGCGGTGCTTTCGACCTGGAGGGCGCCGCGTAAGACGACGGTATATTCATCAAACTCCGGGGTTTGCCCAGGCTCTGCCCAGCCGGAGGGACTTACCATCCGAGCGATGCTAACCGCTGCGTCGCCACCCTTGACACGCCCAAAAAACTCCTCAATGCGCTTGGGCGGGGAACCGACCGCGGGAATGACGGCGGGGGCGGGGATTGGCTCCGGCATGGAAAGGCGGTGACTGGACCGGGGGCCAGCATAGCATGGCGATGCCGCGGCGCTCTGGCCCGCCCTGATCTGCTACATTCGGCTAGGTGATTCACGAAGCCATTTTGGTCGTGGAGGATAAGCACGACCTCCGCCTGATGCTGAAAACCGCCCTGGGCAAGGAGGGCTTTCAGGTCAGCGATGCCGGGGACGCGGCGGCGGCGGCGCAGCAGCTCCGGCGCAGCCAGTTCGCCGCCGTGCTGACCGACCTGAAGCTGCCGGGGGCCAGCGGGCTGGAGGTGCTGCGGGGGGTGCAGGAGCACGCGCCGCATACGCCGGTCATTATTATGACGGCGTATGGCTCGATCGAGGAGGCGGTGCGAGCCATGAAGGAGGGCGCCTACGACTTCATCCAAAAGCCCCTGGACCTGGGGCATTTGGTGCTGCTGCTGCGCCGGGCCATCAGCCAGGTGCAGTTGCTGCGGGAGAACATTCTCCTGAAGGAGGAGTTCTCGGCGCGCTACGGCTTTCCGCGCATCATCGGTGAGCACCCCAGCATGCGGCAGGCGGCGGCGGCGCTGCAGCGGATCGCCGGCACGGGGACCACGGCGCTGCTGCTGGGCGAGAGCGGGACGGGCAAGGAGTTGTTTGCTCGGGCCATCCACCACTTGAGCCCGCGGGCCCAGCAACCCTTCGTGGCCATCAACTGCGCTGCGATCCCGGAAGCGCTCGTGGAGACTGAGCTATTCGGACACGAGAAGGGCTCCTTTACCGGCGCCAGCGCCCGGAAGCTGGGAAAGTTCGAGTTGGCCCACCGGGGCACGATCTTTCTCGATGAGATTGGCGAAATTCCGGGGGCGATCCAGGCCAAGATTCTGCGCGTGCTGGAAGAAAGGGAGTTCGAGCGGATTGGCGGCGTGCAGACAATTCAGGTGGACGTGCGGATCATCACCGCGACCAACCGGGACCTGCAGCAGGCGGTGGCAGACAAGCAGTTCCGCGAGGATTTGTATTTCCGCCTGGCGGCGTTTCCCATCACTATTCCGCCCCTGCGGGACCGGGGCGAGGACGTGCTGGCCATCGCGCAGGCCTTCGTGTTGCAGTCGTGCCGCGAAATGAAGCGGACGCCGCTGCGGCTGGGGGCGGCGGCGAAGCAAGCGATGCTGGCCTACGCCTGGCCGGGCAATGTCCGGGAACTGCAAAATGCCATCGAGCGCGCGGTCATCCTCTCCGATGGCGAGGAAGTCACGGCGGAGCATTTGCAGATCCAGCCGCTGCGGGGCGCGACCCTGCCCACCGGGGCGGAGCTGGGGCTGCCGGAGGGATTTCATTGGGAGGGGACGCTCAGCGAGGTGGCGGACCGGGCGGCGCGCATCGCTGAGGGGACGTTGCTGCTGCGGACGCTGCGGGACTGCAAATGGAACAAGAGCCGGGCGGCGGAGCGGTTGGGGATCTCCTATAAGACGCTGCTGGCGAAGATCAGCGCCCACGGACTGAACCAGTAAGCCCGCGACAGGAGCAGACGGGACGGGGGGCCGCCCCAAAAGCCCTCGGGGGCGTGAGAATGTTGGACGCAGGAAATGGGATCTGGGCCGCAAGCCGCGGGCCGGTCGCCGCTTAGGGGTCACGGTCCACCGCCTGGGCCGGCGAGCGGCTCAGCCGCCCTATTCTGGACGCTCCCGCTGGTCGCTGCGGCTCGGCTCCGACAGCCGGCCACGGACGCCCGCTGGCGCTCGGGGCGTCCCCAAGTTGACGCGATCCCCGGGCCACAATGCCCTGCCTTCAATGCCGCGCGCCGTTCCTAGCCCGGCTGCCCCGCCTGCGCCGGGCCTGTTTCTTTGGCGGCGCTGGCGACCGGCTTATTGGCTGGCGCCGGAGCGCGCCGGGCAGGGGCATTTATGGCCGCGGTGGGTCTTCCTGCGCCTACTGGGGCTCATCTACCTCTCGGCTTTTCTTTCGCTGCTGTTCCAGATCAACGGCTTGATTGGGCCCCGCGGGCTGCTGCCGGCGCGAGCCTATTTGGCGGCGCTGGCGGCGCATTTCGGGGTGCTGCGCTTCTGGCTGGCGCCGAGCCTGTTGTGGCTCGCCAGCGGTCACGCCGCGTTGCAGGCCCTGGCCTGGGCGGGGCTGGCGGCGGCGGCACTGCTGACGCTCAACCGCTGGCCGCGGGCGGCCATCGCGGCGGCGGAGGTGCTGTACCTGTCCTTCGTGGTGGTGGCGCGGGACTTCGCCAACTACCAGTCCGACGGCATGCTGCTGGCGGCGGGGCTGATCGCGCTGTTTTTCGCGCCGCCGGGGCCGCGGCCGGGACTGGGGGCGGACCAGCCGCCCACGCCGGCGAGTCTGTTTTTACTGCAATGGCTGTGGCTTCGCATTTATTTTGAGTCCGGCCTGGCGAAGTGGCTGGGCGGCGATCCGCAGTGGCGCCACTTGACGGCGCTGGAACAGTACTACCAAAACAATCCCCTGCCGACCTGGGTCGGCTACTTCTGCCAGCAGCTGCCGCACGGCTTTCAGGCGGCGATGGCGCTGGCCACGCTGGCCCTGGAACTGGGGCTGGTGTGGCTGGGATTCACCACGCGGCGCCTGCGGCTGGCGCTGTTCGTCGTCGTCACCGTCTTTCAGCTCGGCCTAGCGCTGACCGCCAACTATGCGTTCATCAACTGGATCATGCTGGCGCTGGGGGTTTTACTGCTGGATGACGGATGGCTGGCGCCGCTGGCGGCGCGCCTCCGCCGCCTCGGCCGCCCCGCGCTTGGCCTCGGGCCGGCCGTCTCTAGTGGCCCGGCGGCGGCGGGCGTACCTGCGGCGCCGTCATCGGGGTTCGAGCGCAACACGGCGCCGCGCCACGGGACGGCGCGACGGTGGCTGGAGGGGGTGACGCTAGGCTGGGTCTTGTACGCCACCCTGGCGCTGCTGCTGTGGATGCCCTGGCCGCGGTTGCCCCTGCCGACGGCGCCGGTGGTGGCGCTGACCCCGTTCCGCGTCGCCAACCAGTACGGGCTGTTTGCCCGCATGACGCGCCGGCAATATGAGATTGAGTTCCAGGGATCGCGGGACGGAGTGCATTGGACACCGTATCCGTTCGCCTTCAAACCGCAGCGGCTGCGCCAAGCGCCCGGCCTCTATGCCCCCTATCAGCCCCGCTTCGATTGGAACCTGTGGTTCGCGGCGCGTGGGCCCTGGGAACAGACCCCCTGGGTGCTGCGCTGCGAGGCGGCGCTACTGCGCGGCGACCCCGCGGTGCTGTCGCTCTTCGCTGGCAACCCGTTTGGCCCACGGCCGCCGCGGTACGTGCGGGCGGTGTTGTGGCGGTACTGGTTCACGCGCCTGGCCACGTTACGGCAGACCGGCCGTTGGTGGCGACGGCGCTACCTCGGCTTGTACGCGCCGGAACTCCGGCAGGCTGGCGGCAAGGCGGTCATCGCCGCCTGGCCGCCCGGCTAGCCGCCGCCGCCGTTGTAAGCTAGAGCAGCCATGCGCTGCCCGTTTTGCGGCCATCCCGAAGACAAGGTAGTGGACTCGCGCGAGAGCAAGGAAGGCGAGGCGATTCGCCGCCGGCGCGAGTGCCTGGCCTGCGAAAAGCGCTTCACCACCTACGAGCGCATTGACGAGATCCCCTACATGGTGGTCAAAAAGGACGGCCGGCGGGAGAAGTTCGACCGCCAGAAGGTGCTCAACGGCCTGCTCCACGCCTGCGAAAAGCGGCCCGTGCCCATGGCGCAGCTGGAGGCGATCGTCAATGAGGCCGAGGCGTTGGTGGTGGAATCCAGCGAGCGCGAGGCGCGGACACGCCAGATCGGGGAGTTGATCATGCGCCGGCTCGGGCAACTGGACAAAGTTGCCTACGTGCGCTTCGCCTCCGTGTACCGCGACTTCAAGGACGTGGACGAGTTTTTGGCCGAGCTCAAGGAGCTGGGCTAATCACGGCCATTTGCCACCGCCCGCACTGCCGGCGAGTCCCGCGGCGCGGGACCGCCGGCCGCCGAGGCCCGGCTGCCCCTAGCCCGGCGGCGCCTAAATGTCGTAATACAGCTGGAACTCGTAGGGATGGGGACGGAGGCGGAGGGCATCCACCTCCTTGGCCCGCTTGTAATCAATCCAGGTCCGGATCAACTCCTCGGTGAAGACCTCGCCTTTGAGCAGGAACTGATGATCCTCTTCGAGGGCGTCGAGCGCGGCCTCCAGCGAGCCGGGCAGCGATGGAACGTTCTTGAGTTCCTCAGGCGACAAATCGTAAATGTCCCGGTCCAATGGCTCGCCGGCCGGGATTTTGTTTTCGATCCCGTCCAGGCCGGCCATCAGCATCGCGGCGAAGGCCAGGTAGGGGTTGCAGGAGGGGTCGGGGGGGCGAAACTCGACGCGCTTGGCCTTGGGCGAAGGCGAATACATCGGGATGCGACAGGCGGCGGAGCGGTTGCGGCGGGAGTACGCCAAATTGACTGGGGCCTCGAAGCCCGGGACCAGGCGCTTGTAGGAATTGGTGGTCGGGGCCATCAGCGCCGCCAGGGCGGGGGCGTGGCGGAGCAGCCCGCCGATGTAGTGCAGCGCGAGCGGCGACAGGCCGGCGTAGCCGTCGCCCGCGAAGAGCGGCTTGCCCGCCTTCCATAGCGACTGGTGGGTGTGCATGCCGCTGCCATTGTCCTGGAACAGCGGCTTGGGCATGAAGGTCGCCGACTTGCCATACTCGTTGGCGGTGTTCCGCACGATGTACTTGTAGACCATCATGTTGTCGGCGGTCTTCAGCAGGTTGTCGAAGCGCAGGTCAATCTCGCACTGCCCGCCGGTGGCGACCTCGTGGTGGTGGCACTCGACCGTCAAGCCGGCGGATTGCAGCTTGAGCGTCATCTCGGTGCGCAGATCCTGATGGTGATCGGTGGGGGGAACCGGGAAGTAGCCCTCCTTGTAGCGGGGGCGATAGCCCAGGTTGGCGTCCTCGCGGCCGGAGTTCCAGCGGCCCTCCTCGGCGTCAATGAAGTAGTAGCCGTGCTGTTCGCGCTGGTCGAAGCGCACGTTGTCGAAGACGAAAAACTCGGCTTCGGCGCCGAAATAGGCGATGTCGCCGAGGCCGGTGGAGGCGAGATAGGCCTCGGCCTTCTTGGCCACATGGCGCGGATCGCGGTCGTAGCGCTGGCGCGTCAGGGGGTCCTGAATGTCGCCGATCATCACCAGCGTGGGGGCGGCGGTGAACGGGTCCAGCATGGACCAGGAGGGATCGGGGAGCAGCAGCATGTCGCTCTCGTGGATCGCCGCCCAGCCGCGGATGCTGGAGCCGTCAATGCCGAAGCCGTCCTCGAACGAAGCCTCCGTGAGCTGGCTGATGGGGAACGAAATGTGATGCCAGAGGCCGGGCAGGTCGGTGAACCGCAGGTCCACGATCTTGACTTCATGCTGGCGGCAGAATTCGAGGATTTCTTTGGGGCTGGGCATGGCGGGGTCTCCGGGTTGGGACGGCGGCGGCGCGGCCGCGCGGGCTTGGGACGCCCCGCCTTGGGCGGGGGCTGGGGGGCGAGCGGAAGGCCGCGCCATCACCCACCAGACATGGCAGACTAGCAGTGCGCGAGGGGCCTGGCCCAATCAGTTTTTTTTATCGCTGCCATAGGCGGCGGCGCGGGTACGCGGCCTTCCGTCCGGGCGATGGATTTCGATCAGATCAACACGTTTTTGGAGGTGGCGCGGCTGAACTCGTTTTCCCGCGCCGCCGTGACCTGCTACCGCACGCAGCCGGCCATCAGCGCGCAGATTCGCCTGCTCGAGGAGGAAGTGGGGGCGCGATTGTTCGACCGCGGCGGCAAGGTGGCGCTGACCGCGGCGGGGAAGGTGTTCCACGCCTACGCCTCCCGGTTGCGGCAGGTGCGCAAGGAAGGGCTGGACGCGGTGGCGGACCTGGACCACACGCCGCGAGGCGAGCTGTCGCTGGCCGCCAACGAGGGGAGCTGCCTGCACGTGCTGCCGGAGGTCTTCGCCCGCTTTAAACGCCAGCATCCGGCGGTGCGGGTGCACATTCGGCGGGGCGAGCACACCGACATCCTGGAGGCCGTGCTGGAGAACCGCGTGGACTTCGGCCTGGTGTCGCTGCCGGCCGGGGATGCCCGGTTGCAAGTGGTGCCGCTGCACCGAGATGAGATTCTGGCAGTGGCGCCGCCGGACCACCCATTGGCCGCACGCGCGGCCCGCGGCGAGGATGGGGCGGCGGTGGTGGAATGGGCGCAGGTGGCGGAGTACCCGCTGGTGCTGCCGAAAAGCGGCGGCACGCGCGACGCCTTGGACGAGCGGCTGCAGCCGTTCGCCTCGCGGCTGCGGATCTCCATGGAGCTGGAGAGCACGGAACTGATCAAAGCCTTCGCCGCCGCCGGGTTGGGAGTGGGATTCGTGGGGCGCACCTTGGCGTTGGCCGAGGCGCGGAACGGGGAGTTGGCGTTGCTGGCGCTGGCCGGCCCCAGGCTGTACCGGGAACTGGGCCTGGTGTTCCGTCGCGACCGCGCGCTGGGGCGGGCAGCGCTGGCGTTTATTGACATGGCGATTCAGGCCGCCGGCGCGGCCGCCCAGGAGCGGGGCGGGGAAAGCGGGATGGCCGGCGCGTGACGCGGCGGGAGATGCTGCGCCGCCTGGCGGCGGGGGCGGCGCTGCCGCCCGCCCTGTGGCGGCGG
>JBOGKW010000152.1:0-8820 GCA_050746205.1 Terriglobales bacterium
GGCCAGCGCCGCGGCGCGCCCCCACTCCGGCGCCGGCGCCAGCGGCGGCGCCGCCAGCAGCCTTGCCAGATAGCCGGTGTCCACGTGCCCAGCGGCGAACTCCGGATCGTCCAGAATGCGACGAAACAGTGGCAGATTGGTGCGGATGCCGCCGATGTGATACTCCCCCAGCGCGCGGCGCATCCGTGCCAGCGCCTGGGGCCGGTTCTCGCCCCAGGCGATCAATTTCGACAGCAGGGGATCGTATTCCAGCGGGACGTTCCAGCCTGCGTAGATCCCGCTGTCCTCGCGCAGCCCTGGTCCCGCCGGCGTGACCAGCTGGGTGATGCGCCCAGGGCAGGGGAAAAAGTTCTGTGCCGGATCTTCCGCGTAGAGCCGGCATTCGATGGCGTGCCCGCGCCAGGCGATGTCTTGCTGCCGGAAATCCAGCGGTTCGCCGGCGGCGATAGCTATCTGGCGCTGCACCAAGTCCACCCCGGTGACCCATTCCGTGACCGGGTGCTCGACCTGCAGCCGGGTGTTGACCTCAAGGAAATAGAACTGGTCGTCGCCGTCGAGGAGAAACTCCACCGTGCCGGCGTTGACATACCCGGCGGCTTGGCAAACCGCCACCGCCGCCGCTCCCATGCGGTCGCGCAAGCCCGGGGGCAGCCGCAGCGCGGGGCTCTCCTCGATCACCTTTTGGTGCCGCCGTTGCACGCTGCATTCCCGCTCGCCGAGGTGAATGCAATGGCCGCGCTGATCGGCCAGGATCTGAATCTCGACGTGGCGCGGCCGGAGGACCGCTTTCTCCAGATACACGGTCCCGTCGCCAAAGGCCGCCAGCGCCTCGCCGGCGGCCAGTTCCAGCGCCGGCGCGAGGTCCTCGGCCCGCTCTACAAGCCGCATGCCCTTGCCGCCGCCCCCAGCCGCGGCCTTCAGCATCACCGGATAGCCGAAGCGGGCGGCCAGGGCGCGCGCTTCTTCCGCCGAGCGCAGGCCCGCCAGCGTGCCGGGCACCACCGGCACACCGCAGCGCTGCGCCAAGGCCCGGGCCGCGGTTTTGCTGCCCAAGCGCTCCATGGCCGCCGCCGGAGGGCCGATGAAGACGATGCCCGCCTGGGCGCAGGCCGCGGGCAACTCCGGGTTCTCGGAAAGAAACCCATAGCCGGGATGCAGCGCTTCGGCGCCGGTCTGGCGGGCGGCGGCAATCACGCGCGGGATGGACAAGTAGCTCTCCCGCGGCGCCGCCGGGCCCAGGCCCACCGCCTCGGCGGCGCGCAGCACGTGCAGGGCCTCCCGGTCCGCCTCCGAGTACACCGCCACCGGCTCAATGCCCAGGTCGCGGCACGCGCGGGCCAGGCGCAGCGCGATTTCTCCCCGGTTTGCAATCAGAATCTTGCGGAACATGAGTCCGCCGCCAACGGTTCCGGCGGCTAGAGCGGCGTAGCGGATGGCGCGGGCCGGGGCGCCGGCCGCTCGCCGGTCAGCCACCGCTGCTCCTCGCAGAGGCGCATCAGGTCGGCCACGGTGACGTCGTTCCAATGCTGCCGGTCCACCCCCATCCCGCTTTCAATCGTCTGCTTCAAATACAGCCCCGCCAGATCCACCGCCATGCGGTCGGTAATGCTGTGGCCGCTGCGCTGGCGGAACTCGATCCAAGCGGGATGCGGCAGACCCAGCCACATCGGCGCGCCGTTGACCAGAAACTTCACGTCCACCGTATCGCTGTGGCGCGTGGCGATGCCGGTGATCAGGCATTGGAACAGGCAGTGGTATTCCCGTCCCGTGAGCGGATCGCCGGCATGGAAGTCTTCATACATGGGTGGGGATGGGGTGGGCGGGAAGGGTGAACGTTCTATTGTGGCCCGGCGGCGCCGACCGCGGCAAAGGCCGGCGGCGGCCCCACCGGGCCGCGCAGGCGCTCATAGTGATGCGCCAGGCGCAGCAGCAGCCCTTCGGCGAAGTAGTTGCCGATGAACTGCACCCCCACGGGCAGGCCATCCGCCAGGGCGCAGGGCACGGAGATGGCGGGTACTCCGGCCAAATCCGCGCTCACGGTATAGATATCGTTCAAATACATCCGCAGCGGATCCTCGATGCGCTCCCCCAGCCGGAACGCCGGCGTCGGCGTGGTCGGCATGGCGATCACATCCACGGCGGCAAACGCCTGGCGATAATCCTCCGCGATGCGCGCGCGCACGCGCTGGGCTCGGCGGTAGTAGGCATCGTAATAGCCGGCGCTCAGCGCATACGTGCCCAGCAGGATGCGCCGCTTCACCTCCGGCCCAAACCCCAAGTCCCGCGTCTGCCGGTACATTGCCCCCAAAGCCGCCGGCTCCGCGGCGCGCAAGCCGTAACGCACGCCGTCATAGCGTGCCAGGTTAGCGCTGGCCTCGGCGGTGGCGATCAGATAATACGTGGCGGTGGCGTACGGCCCGTGCGGCAGGCTGATCTCAACCAACCGGCAGCCGGCGCGCTCCAGCGCCGCCAGCGCGCCCTGCACACCGGCGCTCACGCGCGGGTCCAGCCCGGCGGTCTCACCGCTGGCGGCGAAGGCCTCCCGGGGAATGCCGATGCGCAGCTCCTGAATCGGCTGCTCCAGTTCGGCTAGGTAGTCCGGCACGGCGGTCGCGGCGCTGGTCGCGTCCTTGCCGTCGGCTCCGGCGATAGCCGAGAGTACGTAGGCGACATCCTTGGCGCTGCGGGCCAGCGGGCCCACATGGTCCAACGAGGAGCCAAAGGCCACCAGGCCAAAGCGCGACACCCGCCCATAGGTGGGCAGCAGTCCCACTACGCCGCAAAACGCCGCCGGTTGGCGGATGCTGCCGCCGGTGTCCGAGCCCAGCGCCGCCACGCCCAAGCCCGCCGCCACCACGGCCGCCGACCCGCCGCTCGAGCCGCCCGGAACCCGCGCCAAATCCCAGGGGTTGTGCACGGGGCCGAAGGCGGAAGTCTCGTTCGAGGAGCCCATGGCGAACTCATCGCAGTTCACCTTGCCCAGAATCACCGCGCCGGCAGCCTCCAGCCGTTCCACTGCCGTGGCGTCGTATTCCGGGACGTAATTCTCCAAGATGCGAGAACCGCAAGTGGTCCGTACACCCCGCGTGGACAACACGTCTTTCACCGCCACCGGCACACCCGCCAGCGGCGGCAGCGGCTGGCCCTGGTCCGCCAGGCGGTCCATCCGTTCCGCCTGTGCCCGGGCGCGGTCGGGGCAGAGCGTGAGGTAGGCGTTCAGCTGGCCGTTCGCCGCCGCGATGGCCTGGTAGCACTTTGCGGTCAGCGCGACCGCGGTGATCTGTCGCTCGCGGAGCTGCTGCCGAACGGTCTCCACGCTGAGCAGAGGCAATTCGGTCATGCCTCGCCCTCGTTGCCCAGCACGCGCGGCACCTGGAAACATCCCGCCGCGGCCTGCGGCGCGTTGGCTAGCGCCTGGGCTTGGGTGAAGCCCTCGCGCGCTTCGTCGCTCCGCAACTGGGTCGCGGGGGCGTCGCCGCCCGCCGCCACCTGCGCCATCGGCTCGACGCCTTCCACGTTGACCTCTTGCAATTGCGCTACATAGCCGAGGATCTCGCTCAGATCCTTGCGCATCCGCTCAATCTCCTCGGGGCTCAGGTCCAGATATGCCAGCGCGGCGATCCGCTCCACTTCTTCCCGGCTTACTTGCATATCTTTGGCCTCTCAGGGGCGCGGGGCGCCGCCGCCGGCGGGGCAAAACCTAGCCCTCGTACCCGCCCCGGTCCTAGGATCACCGCCAATTGCCGCAGCAACTCCTCGCGGAAGACCTCGACCTCCCGCCGCCACTCCGCCTCCGGCACGCGCAGGCGCAGGACGCCGCCCTCCAGCCCTTCGGCCTCGGCGTGCGCCGCCAGCTGCGGTCCGGCCACCAATCCCCAGGCTAGCAGCGCTGCCGGCTCGGCTGCCGCAGACGGCAGTTGCCGCAACGCCGCGGCCAGGCTAGTGCGCAGGCTGTCCATCGGGCGAACTCCGATTCTAGCGCAGCGCCGGCCATGGTTCGGCCACCCTCGCTCGCTCCTTGCGTCCCATCTTCGGCGTTCATCTGGTCTTTGGGACGTGACAGGTTTTTAGTAACCAACTAGGTTCGGCAGCGCTGATGCCAAAGGGCTTGGCGCCGCCGCCCCCGGGCCAAATGTCACGTTTGCATTTCTCGTCCGGCGCCTTGTCCCTGCGGCCAGGCGCCGGCCCGGCCTATTCCTCGGCCGCAGCTCTTGCGGCGTTCTTCTCCCGCAACTCCCGGTCGTAAGCGAAGGAGGCGGGATAGTTGACGTGCAGTTGGGCGAGGACGTTGGGCGGGCAGCCCGTCCATTGCGCGACCGGATGATTGCCCAGATAGCGCAGATCCGCGACCCCTGTCTTGCTGGAGTAGAAGGCGTTCACCACCAGGTTGCGCAGGTCAGTGAAGAACGCCGCTCCGTTGGCGTCTTCCTGGGTGGCGCGGTCCGGCCAGGCGATGCGGTCCAAAAGGCTGGTTTGCTGCGCCGCGGCGCAGTCGGCGAAATCCCGGCCGAACTGCTGCCGCGCTTGGATATCGAGCCAAAGGAATCCGCCACGGATCTGGTCCCGCAGCCGGTCGCCGCGAATGGTCAGAAAATCATCCACGCACTCGGGCACGCCGGCCGCGGTGGCGCTGCCGCTGCGCGCGTCGGCGGGCAGGATCAGATCGGCCAGTACGGTGAGCAGGCGGTATTCGTGCGCGTTCAGCGCCTGCGGCTCATATGCTGCGGGCGCCGTCGCGGCCGTCGTCGCGGCGCCGTAGGCGGGCCGCGGCGCCAAAACCGCGCCTCCGATCAGTGCCGCCGCCGGCGCCGCGCCCAGCACTTTCAGCAAGTCCCGCCGCGGCAGGCCGGCGGGCGGTTGCAAAGCGGCGGCATCGGGCTTTTCCGTGTGGCTCATGTTAGACCTCCCCGCGCCGCACCAGGGCGGCGATGTTTTCCGATGTGCGGTGGGCCAGCGCCATAATGCTCAGCGTCGGATTCTTGTCCGCGTTGCTGACGAACGGCCCGCCATCGGTCACAAACACGTTCTTGCAGTCCCAGGCCTGCGCCCACTGGTTCAAAGGCGAGGTGCGCCGGTCGGCGCCCATGCGCACCGTCCCCACCTCGTGAATGATCTCGCCGCCGTGGGAGATGCCCCACCGCGTCTTGGCCGTCTCCACGCCGGTGACCGTGCCGCCGCAGCCCTCGATCAGCTCGCGGAAGGTCTGCTGCGCGTGGCGCGCCATGAGGATCTCGTCCTCGCTCCATTGGAAATGGAAGCGCAGCACCGGGATCCCGTATTCGTCCACCACGTTCGGGTCAATCTGGCAAAAGCTTTGCTCGTTGGGGATCATCTCGCCGCGGCAAGCGAAGCCGATGAACGAGCCCCACAGCCGCCGCAGACCGCGCTTGAGTTCTGTGCCGTAGCCGCCGCCCAAATACCGCTCCGAGCCGGACAAGGTGTAGGCGCCGGGCACGTTGTGGCCGCCGCCGACCTCGATATGGTAGCCCCGGGCGAAAGGCAGTTGGCCGCGCAGCTGCTTGTCGTAGTTCCACCATGGCATGTAGACGTGCATGCCCCCCACGCCATCCTCGTCATGCGGCGGCAGGTCCATCAGCCGCGGAATGTGGCCGCTCATCGAGCTGCCGACCGTATCCATTAGATATTTGCCCACCACGCCGCTGGAATTCGCCAGCCCGTCGGGGAAGCTCGGGCTCTTGGAGTTCAGCAGCAGCCGCGCCGATTCGCAGGCGCTGGCGGCGAGCACAATGACCCGGCCCCGGACTTGCCGCTCCTGACGCGTTTTCTTGTCAATGTAGGAGACGGCCCGGGCGCGCCCGTCGGGCCCCAGCACAATCTCCCGTGCCATGGCGCCGGTGCGGATCTCCAGCTTCTTCGTCGCCAGCGCCGGCGGTAACAGCACCGTGGGGGAAGAGAAGTTCGAGCTGGTGGCGCAACTGCGGCCGCACTGGGCGCAATAATGGCAAGCCGGGCGGCCGTTCAGCGGGCGCGTAATAATCGCCAAACGGGAGGGGACGCAGGGAATCGCCAGGCGCCGCGAGGCGTTTTGAATCATCAACTCGAAACAGCGCGGGCGTGGCGGCGGCAGAAATCTTCCGTCCGGTGTGTTTTCCAGACCCTCGGCCGATCCGAAGACCCCAATCAGCTCTTCGACCGCGTCATAGTGCGGCGCCAACTCTTCGTAGGTAATCGGCCAATCGAAGCCCTTGCCGTCCCGGCTATAGGGCCTAAAGTCATACGGTCCCATGCGCAGTGCGATACGGCCCCAATGATTGGTTCGGCCGCCCAGCATCCGCGCGCGCCACCACATAAAGTCCGTGCCCGGCGCGCTGACATAGGGCTCGCCTTGCACCTGCCAGCCGCCTACGCAGGCATCGAAGTAGCCCCACGAACTGGTGCCTCCGCCTTCGCCGCGATGCGGGGCATCGTAGGGCCACTCCAGCATGTGTGACTGGGTGGCGGTGTCGTACCAGTCGCCCGCCTCCAACATCAGGCAATCGGCGCCCGCCTGCGTGAGCACGTAGGCCGCCATGCCGCCGCCGGCGCCGGAGCCGATGATAACCGCGTCGTAGGTCTTGGGGGAGCGGGTGATCTGAGCCATCGGGTTTTACCGAAGGCACTGTACCACGCGCAGCGGACAAAAGGGGATGGCGTTTTCACTCCGGGCGGCGCCATCGCCGGCGCGAAGGATGGGAAGCCGTGCGGTCAAGTTGGGTTCCGGCCACCCCAATCTGTGTACCTGCATCCCAACCGCAGCGGGGAAACGGCCCATTTTTGCCTGGCCCGTGACGTGCATGTTAAAGCTCGGTTGCGGTTCCAATTTGGTGCTCCAAGGGATATGCGCGCTCGCGCCGAGCGTGCCCCTGGAAGGCGTCGGCCCATGAGTGCTTCGTCTAACGTGGTGCGCTTGCGTTGGCTTCGCCGTTTGGCGATCGCCTCCGTCTTTGGTCTGGCCTGCTTCCCCTTGTGCGCCGGAGGCCCGGCGGCGCCGCCCGCGCCCGGGCGGCCGACCCGCGTGGCCCGGGGGGCGCCGCCCGCGCCGGCGCCGCTGCCCCAAACGGCGGCCCTGCTATTGAGCGGTTGCGGCCTTTTGGCGCTGGGAACGTTGTTACGCCGGCGACAGTCGGCAGAACCGCAAACCGCCGCCACCCCGCAGGCCGTGCACGTGCCCCTGATCTGAGGTGGCGGGCTGCCAGCCCAGCCCGCGCGCTCGCTGCAGGGCGAGAGAGGCGTTAGCCAGTATTCGCTTTTTCTTCGGCTACTTTTGGTGGCCGGCGCACGCTGTCAAATCTGCGCTGAGTCAGCGCCGCGTCTAGCACGGCCACCCGGCCCTCGTTTCGGCGCAGTAGGCGATGGTCATAAACGGATATTCCCTACGTGCGGTGAGGCGTCTTTATCGAACTGCGGCACGCAGCGCCTGCCGAAAACGCCCGGTACGGAGGTTGTGGCGGAGTTGGGTGAGGTGGACGCACCCGTACTCGAGCTTGGCGTCTGGAGACGCCAGGCTGGCCTCGCCGCGCCAAAGGCGGTCGTTGAGCTCGCGGAAGGCCGAGGCGGGCGCGTCCCATTCGAGTGGCTGGCTGGAGGCGCCCAGCAGCAGCGCGGCGTAGAACAGGTGCGCGAACTGCTGCATGAGATAAAAGCGCGCGCACTGGTACTCAGTCGCTGGCTGGCCGAAATAGGCGTGCAACAGGTGCTGCTCGTCGGCGGCGCTGGCAGCTACGAAATTGGCCACCACCGCCAGGTCCAGGTAGCGGTGATTGAGGAACGCCGCTTCCCAGTCCACCAGCCAAACGCGGGTGCCGTCGAAGAGGATGTTGCCGGGGTTGAGGTCGTTGTGACTGGCGACCAGGTCGTCGGTTTCCCGGGTGTAGGCGCGGCGCCAACGCGCGTAGGCCGGGAAGATCTCGGCGGCGATGGGATCGGGCAGTGTGCCGGCGGCTCGCCAGCTAGCTACGAAGGAGTCGCCGGCGTCGAGGTAGTCGGGGAAGCGGGCCATGGGCGGGAACGGCGGCAGCGCGTGCACTGCATGCAGCAACGGTGGCAGGAGGCGGAGGGCCTCTGCGCGCGGGAGCGGCCGCCGCTCGACGAAATCGGTGATCGAGAGCCTGTCGTCTACGCTGGTGTAGCGGACTTGCGGACAGATACCGGCGGCAGCGGCGGCACCCATACAGGCGAACCACCGCGCCGGATCGCTGGTGGGGCTGAGGTTGATTCGCAGCAAGTAGGGGCATCCCCGTACCTCTATGCGGTAGACCAGCGCCGGGCTCAAGCCCCCGGCCAAGGGCTGGATGGTGTCGTAGGCGGCCACCCCAAAGGCGGCCTGCAAAGCGCGTCCGACCGCCGCCGTATGTACCGCTGGTACCACGAAAACCTCCTGAGACCAGGCTTCGAAAGCTACCAGAAGCGCGATAAAAGACCAGGCTGTTTCTAATTGACAGCGCTTGCTATGCTGGAAGTAGGGAGCACGCGGCGTCGTTCCGGTGCGAGCGCCGTGCCCAGGCTGCGGAAACGATGAGTGTTGGCAGCGTCGTTGGGTTCATGCGACTGGAGGTTAGGCGGTCCCGCATCGGCGCGCCTAGAAGTGCGCGGGTGTCCCAAAGCGCTGCCCCGGGGGCTGGCGGGCGCGTGACTGGGTAGGTTCGCGACCGGCCGGAGGCCTTGCGCTAAATCGTTGAATCGCATAGTGTCTTGTCTGATGCCCCCACTTCGCCCCACTCCCAGTGCCACCGCGGTGAAGCCCGGCGTGGTTCGCCGCTTGGCGGTCAGCCTGTTTCCCTCGCACCCGCTGGTGTCGTCGGAGTTCGACCAGCGGCTTGA
>JBOGKW010000153.1:0-8796 GCA_050746205.1 Terriglobales bacterium
GTCCTAGGGGGCGCTGCCGTTGGCATCGAGGCCAGCCGCAAGCCTCGTGGCGCGGTCCTCAAGAGTGCTTTTCCTCCTCGCACCTCACGCAGAACAGAATCTGTCCGATGTGCTGCCGCCGGCCCTCCTCCTCGACGACCCAGGGCCGCGTCTCCCAGGGGGGGCGATGCCGCACATGCTGGTTGTGGCCGCACGCTAGTTCGGCCACCCAATCATCCTGCTCATCGCGATGAAATCCTACGATCGCTTGCGGCCTGCCGCTCATGACTTCAGCATAGCTTGACGGCGGCGTGGAATTCTCCGGTTCGGCGCCGCTGGCTGCGCTCACTTCACAAAAAACCTGGGAAATAGTCAGCATTGATAATTGCGGACGCCGTTCCGGAACGGGATGATCTCCGCAGTCGCCGGCGCTGGTGTGTCATGCGTGCGTCGAAGCCGGCTTTCAACTCCAATCACTGGGTAGGCGCATGCAGGAGAGTCGTAAGCGGGGCGGATGGAGCGGTCTGCTGGTCTGTGCGGGGCTGATCGCGGCCTTGGCAGGGTCGGCGGCGGCGCAGGTGCGCAGCAGAGCTGGCCGGTCTACGCTGGCGCGCGGCCCGCCCGCGCCCGGGGCGGGAGGCGCGGGAGCGAGAGGGGTGTTGGCGCGGGAAGCGGCATTCCCCACGATGGAGACTGGAAAGGAGCTGACGCATGGCCTGGATTCCCACCACGAAACGCAACGCCGCCGAAGGTGAGCTACTGGCGGCACTGCAGGCGTCGCATTCGCTGTACCCACGCGAGTACGCGACGCCGGTCGCGGGCCTGAGCGAGAGCATTGTCGAGTCCCACACGCTGCTGCCGGAGGCGCTGCGCCACGCTTTCTCGACCTTCGGGGTGCTGATGTCACCGGAGCTGCCGCTCAGCCGGCGCGAGCAGGAAATGATCGCCACGATGGTGTCGGTGACGAATGACTGTTTCTATTGAATTGAGTCTCACGCAGAGTTTCTGCGTCGGGTGACGCTGGAGGACGGCATGGTGGCGGCGTTGCGCCGCGATTACCGGACGGCGCCGATCACGGAAAAGGAAAAGGTGATGGTGGAGTACGTCGTGCAGCTGACGCGGGATGCCACGCGCATCACCCCGGAGCATCATTCCCGGTTGCGCGCTGCGGGCTACAACGACCGCGCGCGGCTGCAAATCACGCTGATCGCCGCCTGGTTCAACTACATCAACCGCGTGGCCGATGCGCTGGGCGTGGCCCGTGGCACGATGGACGAGGTCAAATAGGCGCGGCCGCGACGGGGCCGTCCTGGGCAGGGGAACGGTGGGTGGGGCCGGGCCGAGGGGCCGCGGCGGTGAATAGGAGGAGGTCGCGATGCGCGGACGCATGCTTGGGCTGTTGATTGTGGCCACGTTGGCCGATGTGTTCATCGCCGGCTTTCCCGCTTGGGTGATCCGGCCCTTCGTGCCGCAGCCGCCGGGGCAGTTGGCGCTGGCCATGGAGCTGCGCGGCATCGGCAGCTGGGCCACGCTAGCGGGATTGGCGGTGATCGCGGTCTGCGCCGTTTGGCTGTGGCGTCATCCGCGCCAGGCGGGGATCCGCCGCCCTGGCCGGCGCTGGGCGGCCGGGCACGTCGCGGTGTTGGGGCTGGTGGTCGGCGGGCTGTGTGCGGTGGCGGCGAACGCGGACTATTTCCAATGGATGTTTCACCCGGACCAGGATGTCCGCGCGGTGCCCATCGCGCAGGCACATTGGCCGGAGCGAGCGATGGTGCTCGACGTGAGCCTGGGCGGCCAAGCGCGGGCTTATCCGATCCGCGAGATGGGCTACTATCACGTCGTCAACGATCGCCTGGGAGGGGCGCCGATCGCCGCCACCTATTGAACGCTCTGTCACACCGGTCTGGTGTGGAGCAGGCAAGTGAACGGGCGGGTGCTGCACTTCTATTTGGCAGGCATCAATGACGAAAACTTCGTCATGCGCGACCGCGAAACCGGTACCTGGTGGCAGCAGGTCTCCGGCCGGGCCATCGCCGGGCCGCTACGCGGGGCGCGGCTGCGGCTGCTCAGCAGCGAGGAGATCAGCTTTGGCTTGTGGCGGCGGGAATACCCCTGGGGAACGGTGCTGGCCTCCGTCACCGGCGATCGCCAGAACTACGTCCGCGCCGGCTGGGTGAAGCGCTATCACAAATATCCCGTCGTGATCCCGGTGCCCAAGGGCCCGCTGCACGGGCGGACGCTGGTGGTGGGGGTGGAAATTGGGGGCGCAACCCGCGCCTATCCCTTCGCCGCGGTAGCGCGGCAGGGGGTAATCCAGGATGATCTGGGCGGCACGCCGATTTTGATTGCCCTCGGTCCTGATTCCCGCACGGTTCGCGTATTCGCGCGGCGCGCCCCTGGCCTTGCGGCGGACGCGGAGTTCTTCAAGGAAGTAGCGCCGCCCAGGGCCAAGGCGGCCCTGGAGCCCAGGCGAGCGACGCCCCGGCCCGCCCCGCCGCTGGGGTTGCGGGCGAGGTCCGCCCGAGCCGCAGCGCGCGGGCGCGTCGAAGCCGCGGCGGCAACCCGTGTTGGGGCAGCGGGCAGATCGGGAAAATCCGCCAGCAAAACCGGGACGCCGTTCGCGCTGGTGCCCTGGACCCTGATGGACGCGGCGACCGGCAGCCAATGGGACTTCCGCGGCTGTGCCGTCCAGGGCCCGGAAAAGGGTCAGTGCCTACCCGTCCTGCCCAGCCTTAACGAGGACTGGTTCGATTGGCGCCACTACCATCCCCGGTCGGAGGTCTGGTCGGTGGGCTTGCGGCGCTGAGCGCCGGGCCGCCGGCGCCGTGGCTGCCCGAAATGCCGCGACCGGCGTTCGCTGCGTGGCGCCCGCGGCGAGGCGGGCCGCCCCAGGCCTAGCGGCGCCGCAGGGCGCTCAAGCGCGCTCTTCGTCCGCGCACCTCACGCAGAAGAGGATCTGTCCGAGGTGCCGCCGCCGGCCTTCCTCCTCGACGACCCAGGGCCGCGTCTCCCAGGGAGGGCGATGCCGCACATGCTGGTTGTGGCCGCACGCTAGTTCGGCCACCCAGTCCCCTGGTTCATCGCGATGAAATCCTACGATCGCTCGCGGCCTGCCGCTCATGACTTCAGCATCGCTTTACGGCGGAGTAAAAGCGCCGCATCGGCGTCGCCGGTCGGGCCGTCCGGGTGGCCCCGCCCGCAGCCGGGAGGCCTTGGGTGGGGTGCCGAAGGATCGCGCTAGCATTCGGCTGGCACTCGCCTGGTGGGAGGCTTGGGGGTCGCGGGCGCCGAGGACGTCAGTGGCAGGGCCACAATGTAGGCGCCCCGGTTGCGGTCGGCCAGCGGGGAGCCCTCCAGCACCCGACCCTCGCGTATTTGTTGCCGCTGAACTGGTACAGGAACACAGTGGACTCGGTGGCGCTGCGGACAAAGGTGATCGCGACGTCCCTTAGCCCGTCCGCGCGAGCAGGTTGGAGAAAGAATCTGTCGCCGGTTGCACGCAGGAGCAGAGCCCAGCGCCTGCCGGTCCAGCGCAATATGAACATCGGGCAGTTGAAGTACCGATCACGGTCGGCTAATGGTCCCAGGACCATTGCTTGGCGTCGTCCGGCGCCGTCGAGCTGCTCGAGGGTTACGGATGCGCTTGGGGCGAGCGCCCGCTGGCGCCGCGCCTGCGCCGGGCCGAGCCCGGACGCTATCTGGTCGCCTACCGCCTTCGCCAGCGCCTTCCACAGCTTCGGCGGCAGGGGGCTGCGGGCAATCGGCGCCTGGGACACATAGGACACAGTCGTAGACGAGTCCAGAGCGACAGGCGGCTTTCGGCCGGGCGCTTTTTGCGCTGACACGGGCGCGGCGGTGAGCCCAAAGGCGACGCAGGCCGCCAGCGCCCTACCAAGGCTTCCCATTCCAGCGATTCTAGCCGGCACGGGGCCCGGGGCCGCGTGCGGTGGGCAAACGAGGCGACCGCGGCCGGGGTGCCATCCCGAAGGCGGTGCTATCGCCCGCGAGCTGCCGGAAGCCTGCGGCGTTTTGCCCTCGGGAGGGCTCGGAGGCCGCGGCATCCCTGTCTTGCCGGGCGGTGCCGGCCATATGCCTTCCGCCCGCTGCGCGGTGGCGGGTGCGTACGGGCCACGGCACCGCCTCAGGCGGGGCGGCGCATTGCCATTGGCGGGCCAGGTCGCGTTCCAACACCCGGCGTTCACGTACCTATTACCGTCAAATCGGTAGAGTAACTCGCCTTCGGTGGGGCCGCCGTGCTGGCTGATCACCACGTCGCGCAAACCGTTCGACCACATCGGCTGGATCGTGAAACCTTCGCCGGGCTCGGCGTAAAGGAGTAGGGCCCAGCGCGAGCCTGACCAGCGAAATATGAGCAGCGGGCAGTTGCCATCCCCGCCGCAATCAGCAGGCGGCCCCTTGACCATCGCTTCGCGGCGCCCAGAGCGTCCGAGCTGCCTAAGCGACACCCACGCGCTGGGCGCGAGGGCCCGCTCGCGTTCCGCCTGCGCAGGGCCAAGCCCGTAGGCCGACTGACCACCGACCGCCGAGGCCAGGGCCTTCCGCATTCTCAGCGGCAGCGAGCTTTCCGCGATTGCAACTCGCGGAAGCACGCGTGCTCGCGCGTTCATCAGGGAGATGGGCGGCCTTCGGTCGTTTGGCCTTTGGGCCGGTGCGACCGGGGCGGCCAGCGTGACGGCGGCGGCGGTGCCGAGCACGGTGACGAGGCTCTTCACACCAGCGATTCTAGTCCCCGCGCGTGCAGGCCGGGCCCCGGCGCAGCCCTCGCCGGGCCGGCCTGCATTGCGGACCTCTGGCGCGCCAAGTGCGCTTGGCTTCGCGCACCCGCGGCGGTCGCCAGGCGGTCGGCACGCGACCAACTCATCGCAGATCGGCTTGGAGGACCTGGATTGAATAGGCGGGCATCGTCTCCCGCCACACCGGGCCGATGCCGTTCAGGCGGCGGGTGCGGGGGGCGATGGCGCGGGGATGGCCGAGGCTGTTGGTGGCCTGGGGATTGGTGGCGTGGAGGGTGATCAGTTCGCCTCGGCCGGTGAGGCGCGCCGGCGCAGGCCTCGCGGCGCCGCAGGGCGCTCAATCGCGCTCTTCGTCCGCGCACCGCGCCCAGAAGAGAATCTGTCCGATTTGCCGCCGCCGGCCCTCCTCCTCGACGACCCAGGGCCGCGTCTCCCAGGGAGGGCGATGCCGCACATGCCCTTGGGTCCCCAGCAACGTCCCCAGCACTTGTCGGCCCGCTCCCTGTGTTGCAGGATGTGGCGCAAGTTCTATCAGAGCCGCCGTGAGCACTCCGACGCCCAGACCGACCATTGCCTCCAGGGCCTCTTCCCTTTCGCACGCTCCGGAGGGAGGCTTGCTCCGGGCCTTTTCCGGGCCTTCCTGTCCTCCCCAGGTCAACCCGTTCGAGGTGGATGTACCCACTTTTGGCTCCCAGTTGCCCCGAGGAAGGCGGAGCCAGAAGCAGGTCTGTAAGGGCGGTCCATGGCGGCATCCAGTGCGCCGTATGTTTTGCGCACAGCGGTGGGCGTCAGATGAGTATTCTGAAAGGCAGGCAGGGCAGCGCATGGGAATGCGGGTGGCGCCGGGGTGTAAGGTGGAGGCGAGCGGGTAACTGGATGATGAGGGCCAGGTGGCAGGCCTTGCTGGTCGCGGTGGTAGGAGTCGTCCTGGCAGCGGCAATCCCCGGGCGGAGCCAGATAGGGTGCGGTGGACCTGGCGAGCAGCCCTGTCCGCACCTGCGCTACAACACAGGGCCGCCGCAACCGCCGATATTTCAGCCGCCGGGGATGGCGAAATACCTTACCGCGAAAGCGAAGGCGGACCGGCGCTTGCTCATAAAAGACAGCGCGGAGCTTTTGCGCCTCGCGCAGCAGCTACGCGCCGCGGTGGCGAGGACGAATGAGGGCAGCTTGTCCTTGTCCGTTGTTCGGAAAGCGAAGCGGATCGAGAAGCTGGCCAGGAAGATCCAGAAAATAGACTGATGGCCCGTGCCGGGGCCCGGCCGACAGCCGCGGTGCACGCGCCCGCTTAGCGCGCGGCCGGCGCGCGGCCGGCTCGCAGAGGGGCGGAGACGGGTCCCCAGATGGCGCGGTGCGCCGGCCGTAACTGGGCTGCTCCGCGGCGGTCGCCAGGCGGCCGGCACGCGACCAACTCATCGCAGATCGGCTTGGAGTACTTGGATGGAATAGGCGGGCATCGTCTCCCGCCACACCGGGCCGATGCCGTTCAGGCGGCGGGTGCGGGGGACGATGGCGCGGGGATGGCCGAGGCTGTTGGTGGCCTGGGGATTGGTGGCGTGGAGGGTGATCAGTTCGCCCCGGCCGGTGAAGCGGGCGCCGGAGAACTGCACGGTGATGGGCTGCGGGGTGGAGGCGGCGTTGACCAGCTTGAGGTAGACGCGGCGAGCCAGCGTCGCGGTGACGGATTCGAAGAAGCGCGGGCCGCCGCCGGCGAGCGTGGCGGCGGGGCGCACCGTGCCGAGGTGGCTGGCGAACATGACCTGGGCGTAATAGCTGGGCGAGCCGTAGCTGCGCAACGCGTTATAGCCGATCAGATCCGGGGCCCATTGCATGGCGCCGGGATTGACGTTCGTGAACAGCGGCGCGTAGGAGGCCATGACAATGAGGTCGCTGTTGTGCTCCAGGCCGGTCATCCAGGCGGCGTCACCCAGGGCGGCGCCGAAGTTAGGCGTGGGCGAGCCCTGGCGCGTGGCCCATTCGCCGACGAAAATCTTGGGGCCACTGCGGCTGGTCTGGTCATAGTGGCCGGCGTCGTGGAAGAACTGCACGGCGCGCTGGTAATAATGCTGGTCGAGCACATCCGGGCGGACGGAGGTGACGGGGGCGGTAGCGATGATTTGCAGCCGGGGATATTTGGCCTTGATGGCCTTATAGAACTGCGCGAAGCGGGCGTCGTAGCTGCCGGAGCGGTCGAAGAAATCCTCGTTGCCGATCTCGACGTACTGGAGTGGGAACGGCTGGGGATGGCCATCGCGGGCACGGGTCGCGCCCCAGCGCGTGTTGGGGCCGCCGGTGACGTATTGAATCTCCTGCAGCGCGCTGCGCACGAAGGGCGCAAGCGCAGGGCCGGGGGCGACGTGCTTGCCGTTCAATGAATACCCGGCGTAGACGGCCAGTACCGGCTGCATGTGCAGGTCCTGGCACCAATCCAAAAATTGCAGCAGGCCGAATTGGTCCGTGGACCAATAACCCCAGGGGCTCCAATGGCCGGGACGGTCCACCAGCGGGCCGACCGTTTTCTTCCAGTTGAAGCGCTGGGCGATGGAGCCGCCCTCCAAATAGTTGCCGCCGGGGAAGCGGAGAAAGCGGGGGTGCATCGCCGCCAGCAGCTTCATGAGGTCCGGGCGGTTGCCGTTGGGCGTGCCGTCATAGGTGGGCGGAAGGATGGTGACGACGTTCAGCCACAGGGTGCCGGGATGGGCGACGGTGAGGACCAAGTGATTGGCCGCGGAGGGGCGGAGGCCGCCGCCGGTGCGGAGAGCAAAGGCATAGCGGTGCCAAGCGGTCCCGATGCCGCGAATGACCACCGAGGCCAGCACTTTGCCGGTTTGGTTGGCCACCAGGCTGGCAGTGACCGGGCCCACGGCGGCACTTTCCTTGGCGTAGAAGGAGCCGTGATAGACGGTGCGGGGGCGAACGGCCATGCCCCAGTAGCCGGTGTTGAGGACGCCGGCCGGATTGGCGGCATCGGCGTGGAGGACGGTGAGGCGAAGACTGTAGGCGATGGCGGCGCTGGGACCGGTGGCGCGGTCGGGCTTCATCGCCGCTTGGGCGTCGCCATCCTGCACCAGATACCAATGAGGCAGGCCGGTCCAATCCGCGCGGCAGGTTCCGTTGCGCACCATTTCGGCATACAATCCGCCTTCATAGGCATGATTGATCTCCTCGGTCATTAAGCCATAGAGCGTGGGACTTACTTTGGCGACGGGATGATTGAGTGCAATGGCTAAAACCGCCGGGCCGCCGCCGGCAGGCCCGGCCTGAGCGCGGAGCGGCGGAGCGAGCAGGGCAACGGCGGCAAGGGCCGCAACCGCGATGGGTCGAGCGCGGGAGCAGAAGCGCGGCAGCGCGGGAAAGAACCTGTTCATGTGGGCGATTCCAGTTTCCGAATGCGATAGGTGCACGCTACCATGACGCAGCGACAGGCGAAAGTGACTGGGGCGATGGCGGCGGTCGCCGCGGCGATGCTAGCGGTGGCGGCGCCGCTGGCGGCGCAGGTGAAGACGCAGGTTCCGCCGCCGGTTCCGGGCGCGCCGCGAGTGATTGAGCAGCGGATCACCGTGCACAGTCCGGCGCTGGTGGGCAATCTGGAGGGCGAATCGCCGAACCGCACGGTGCTGGTGTTTTTGCCGCCGGGTTACGATCGCCATCCGCATCGCCGCTATCCGGTGCTGTACGCGCTGCACGGCTTCTTCATTGGCGCGGAGCAGTGGACGCACGAGATTCACGTGCCGGAGACCATCGCCAACGCCTATGCCCGCGGCGCGCGGCCGATGATCGTGGTGCTGCCGGACAGCAAGACCGTCTACGGCGGCTCGATGTACTCCGCCTCGCCGACCGCCGGCA
The DNA here is from genome assembly GCA_050746205.1 of Terriglobales bacterium. Classification (GTDB taxonomy): domain Bacteria; phylum Acidobacteriota; class Terriglobia; order Terriglobales; family SCQP01; genus JAKAUF01. The sequence goes on from JBOGKW010000153.1 coordinate 8,580, forward strand.
ACTTCGAGCGCTTCATCGCCCACGATCTGGTGCGGTACATGGACACGCATTACCGCACCATTCCCAACCGCAGGAGCCGCGGGCTGGTGGGGCATTCCATGGGCGGCTACGGAGCGCTGCGCATCGGCATGCAGCATCCCGGCGTGTTCGGCAGCTTGTACGTGATGAGCCCTTGCTGCCTGGCGCCGATGGGCGGGCAGCGGCCCGGCTTTGGGCC
>JBOGKW010000154.1:0-8767 GCA_050746205.1 Terriglobales bacterium
ACCTGAACATTTCCCCAGTGCTGGCCGAGCAATGGGCGCATCCGGTGTTTCGCGCCGAGTTTCCAGGCTATTTGCGGCAGAAGATCGAGGCTGCCCGCCTGGATCGGCAGGAGTTCGCCGATGGCCAGGAAGACCCGCGTCTGCTGGAGACGGCCGCGTTTTGGGAAGGGTTTTACACCGGTGCGCTCGGTCGCTGGGAGAGCGCCAGCGGGGATTTGATCGCCGCCTTCCGGCGTCATTACGAGCGCGGCGCCCTGGAGATCATCACCTGCGGCGCTACCCACGGCTACTTTCCCTTGCTGGGCACTGACGCCGCGATCCGCGCCCAGGTCAGCACCGCCGTCGCCACCCACCGCCGCCACTTCGGCCGCGCGCCGCGCGGCATCTGGCTACCCGAGTGCGCCTATCGCCCGCGCGGCATGTGGACCCCGCCGGTGGGCGCCAGCCTCGTCGGCGCCGGAGCCTCATTCCTGCGGGCCGGCGTCGAGGAGATCCTCCAGGCCAACGGCATCGAATTCTTCGTTGTAGACACCCACCTGGTCGAGCGCCACATCCGCTTCTCCCCCTACACGACGGCCGGCGACGCCCCGGTGCAGCTTGAGGCGGAGATCACGGCGCGTCCTAGTCTGTACCGTCCGGCGCTGGTGGATACGCCGGGGGTGGCCGTGTCCAGCGTCTCGGCGTTCCCCCGCGATCCACGCACCGGACTGCAAGTCTGGAGCGGCGACCACGGCTATCCCGGCGATGGGGTCTATTTGGACTTCCACAAGAAGCGCTGGCCGGGCGGCCTGCGTTATTGGCAGGTCACCCATCCGCGCATTGATCTGGGCAAGAAGACGCTGTACTACCCCGATCGGGCGGAGCAGCGGGCACGGGAGCACGCCCGCCATTTCGCCAAGCTCTGCGCCGCGGTCTTGGACTTCAATTTGCCCGCCGCCGCGAGCGGCGTCGATCACCGGCCGCCGGTGCTGACCGCACCCTTCGACGCGGAACTTTTCGGGCATTGGTGGTTCGAGGGGCCCCATTGGCTCCAGCACGTGGCCGAGACGTTGGCCAGCCCCGAATCGCCCGTGGAGATGACCTCCGCCACCCGTTATTTGGATCGCTATCCCAGCCAGGACGGCATTCAATTGCCGGAAGGTTCCTGGGGTAGCGGTGGCGGCCACCAGGTCTGGCTGAATCCGGAAACCGCCTTTACCTGGGAGAAGATCTATCCCGCCGAGCGCCGGTTGCAGGCGCTGGTGGCCCACCCGCGTTTAGCCAGCGACGAGGGCGCGCGGCTGCTGCGCCAGCTGTGCCGCGAAATGCTCCTGCTGGAGTCCTCCGATTGGCAGTTTCTCATCACCACGCAGCACGCCAGAGATTACGCCGAGCAGCGCTTCGCCGAGCACGAGCGGGATTTCAATCTGCTGGCCGGCGCCTGCGAGGCGCTGACCGCCGGTGCACCGGTCCCTGCCGGCGAGATGGCCGCCATCGAAGCGGTCGAGAAGCGCGACGGGCTGTTTCCGGACATTCAGCCTTCCGCCTGGCGGGCGGGCTAGGCCAAAGCAGACGGTGGGCGCGGCGCGTAGATGATGGTGGGCTGCACCGCGATCAAGCCCTTCGCCGCCATTTCCGCTGCAGCGGCGACTAAGCGAACAACGTCTTGCCGTCCCGCACCTCGCCTCTCCCGTTCCGCCACACCGCATATTGAAGGTGGAAGCTCGTGTTCATGCACGCCGCGCCGATCCGTCCCTGGGGATCCATCGCGATCACGGCGCTGGCGCTGGCGCGGTTCTTGGCATCGGTACGGACCATCCAGCGCAGCAACTCCTCGCACGCCTCCTGGGGGCTGGCGCCCCGCGCCATCAACTGCACGATGACAATGCTGGTGCAGTAGTTCGTCATCAAGTCGCCGTCGCCGGTGGCGGTCGCGGCGCCGGCATTGTCATCGGCGTAGATGCCGCAGCCGACCAGCGGCGAATCGGCCACCCGGCCGGGGATTTTGAACGCCATGCCCGAGGTCGAGCAGCCGGAGACCAGGTGTCCATGGCCATCGCAGGCCAACATGCCGATGGTGTCATGATTCGCCTCGTTAACCCAGAACGTCGTTCGCTCCGGGTTCGCCCGCCACCGCTGCCATTGCTTTAGGCTCTCGGGCGTCAGCAACTGCCGCGGGTGAAAGCCGAACTGAAGCGCCATCAAAAACGCCCCCTCGCCCGCGTAGGTGGTCTCCCGCGTCCGCTCCAGCGCCATGCGCGCCACGGAGATGGGGTTTTGGATCTGATGGAGGTTGCAGATGGCTACGGCGCGATGGCGGGTGCCGTCCATAATGCCAGCGTCCAACTCCACCACGCCGTCGGCGTTGGGCAAGCCGCCGTAGCCGACCGAAGTGATGGCTGGATCGTCTTCGACGACATTGATGCCCTTCTCGACGGCGTCGAGCAGGTTGCCGCTGGCCGCGAGGACCTCCGCCGCCCGCTGGTTGGCCGCCAGGCCAAATTTCCAGGTGGTCAGAAATACGGGACGGTCGGCGGTCGCCCCATCCTCCTTCTGCCCCGCCGCCCGCGGCGCCTCTGCCGCTGGGCCTTCGCCCGCTGCGGCTCCGTCGCCCGTGGCAACTAGCGCGGCCGCCCCCGCGACCGACTTCATGAAATCCCTGCGATCCACCGTGTCCATCTAGTTCCCTCCCAACGGCCAGGAAGCGCCATTGTAGACCCGGCGGACGTGGAGCCGACGTTAGGCGCCTAGGAGCGCGCCACCACCTCGCCGCCGGCCCACAGCAACGACAACCCGAGAAATTGATCCCGCACCAGCAGCCCACCCCGGCGGAACCACTGAAACGTTTCAAACTTGAACGTCGAGAAGATCGTGAAGGCGCCGATAAAGCCGACCACTAGGATTAGCCGCGCGGCGCCGGGCGCAGGCCCACCCGTTCGGTCGCCTCCATCACCACGCCAATCAGGAGGCAGCCGATCCGGTTTACCGCCAGCGTGCCCCACGGGAAGCTGACCCCAGGCGCTGGGGCAGACGTTCCGGTCCCTAACTCAGCATGTCTCAGCCGAGCTCGACCACTGATTGCACGCCGGTGACCTCGAACCGCTTCCGGCACCGCGGATTCGTACAGGTCACTTTATCGTCGCGCCGGACCATGTAGGAGGTCATCTTGGCGAAACGCGCCCGATCCACCGCGTCCGCCCGGGGCGGCAATTGCGGCTTTTTGGTGCGCACAATCCAGACCAAGGCATGCTCCTGCTCGCTTTGGCAGAAGGGGCAGGATAATTTTGCCGGCTTAGCGGCCTGCTTCTCGGTGAAGAAATCACGCTCTTCCATGGCAGTTCGGGAATGATGGCGCGCTCAGGCCCGGACCTGAATGACGCTCTCCTCGTTGGCTGCGGCTCGCAGGTTGGCCTCGGCCGCCAGCCGCCGCGCCACGGAGTAGAAGGGCCGCGCGTGCGGCGCCTCCCACCCGCCCGCCGCCACCGGCCGGCCACTGTCCCCGCCCTCGCGAATCGCCGGTTCCAGCGGCAGCGCGCCCAAGAACGGCACGCCAAAGTGCTCGGCCATCTTCTGGCCGCCGCCATGGCTGAAGATAGGCACCGATTCGTGGCAATGCGGGCAGACGAACAGGCTCATGTTTTCGACCACGCCCAACACCTCAATCTTGAGCTGCAGGAACATGTTCAGGGCCTTGCGCGCATCCTCTAACGATACGTCCGAGGGCGTGGTCACCACCACGCCGCCGGTCATGGGGACGCTCTGCGCTAGGGTGAGAGCCACGTCGCCGGTGCCCGGGGGCATGTCAATGATCAGGTAGTCGAGCTCGCCCCACTCCACATTGCGCAGAAACTGTTGCACCGCGCTGTGCAGCATGGGCCCGCGCCAGATCACCGGCTTGTCGCCGGGGTTCAAAAACCCCATGGACATCACCTTGACACCAGTGCCGCGCAAGGGTTCGATGCGATTACCCTCCAGCACCCGCGGCATCTCCTGGACGCCCAGCATGCGCGGCACGTTAGGGCCATAGACATCCGCGTCCATCAAACCCACCAGCGCACCCAGTTCGGCCAACGCCACAGCCACGTTAACCGCCACCGTCGTTTTGCCCACCCCGCCCTTGCCGGAGCCCACGGCGATTAGGTTCTTCACGCCCGGCACCGCATTCTTGCCCTCGACGGCGGCGGTGCCCGGCACCGTGGCGTCCAGCTTCACGTGGACCTCTCGCACCCCGGGCGTCTGGCGCAGCCTCTCGCGCACTTGCTGAGCCAACAGCTCTTGCCGATCCTTCGGCGCCGCCAACACGCGCAGCGTCAGCCACACTGACCCCTCCTTGCTGGCCAGGTCATGCACCCAGTTCAGGCTGACGATATCCCGCTCCAGGTCCGGATCGTTGACCTGGCGCAGCGCCTGCAACAAGACTTCGGTCGTCGGAGCCGCCATAAGAAAAGTATATGCGCGCCGTCTCCAGTCCGGCGCCGTCAGCCCGCGGCGTGCCGTGAGCCATCGCGCGAGCGGCCCAGGACGGCGGGCGTAGCGGCGAGCCGGCGCCTACCCCGCCAGCCCTGTGGCGCCGAAGCGCCGCGGATCGAAGGCGCGTAGATCGAAGCCGGGCAGCGCGCCGGCGACCAGCGCCGCCAGGATCCGTCCCGTGACCGGGGTCAGCAAGATGCCATCGCGAAAGTGGCCGGTCGCCACCCACAAGCCCGGCGCGAGGGCGCCCAACAGCGGCAGATCGTCCGCCGTGCCCGGCCGCAGCCCCGCCCACTGCTCGACCACGGGCAGTCGGGCCATTGCCGGCGCCAGCGCCAGCGCCCGCGCGTGCAGCTCCGCCATGCGCGCCGCCACCACCGTCTTGTCAAAGCCCTGGTCTTCCAGCGTGGCGCCGATGACGATGCGACCGTCGCTGCGCGGCACCAAATAGACGCCCTCTCCCACCCGCACGCGCGGCAATAGCCCCGGCGGTCCTTGCACCGCCAACAGCTGCCCCTTGCGCGGCCGTACCGGAGCCGCCAAGCCGGCGATCTGCCCGGCCCACGCGCCGGCGGCATTCACCACCTGGCGGCCCACCCATTTCCGGTTTGCGGCCTGCACCCGCCAAAGTCCCGGCCCGCCCGACAGCACACGGGTCACCGCCGTGTGCTCCACCACGGCAATCCGCCGCCCGTCCACGGCGGCCCGGAGGGCGGTCAGCAGCCGCCGGTTATCCACGCAATGATCGGCAATCACCGCGCCGTCCGGCATCTCCGTGCCAATGGAGCGGTAGTCCACGTCCAGGCCGGTTTCGGCGGTCAGTCCGCGGCAAAAATCCGGATACATGCCGGCGCTCGCCAGGGCCAGCGGGCGCAGCGGCGAATGCGCCGCCATCTGCTCGGCCGCCAGCATCCCAGCCCCCGCCCAGGAAGCCTCGTGCCCGGCCTCGCCTCGCTCCAACAGCAGCACCTGGTAGCCCCGCCGCTGCAACTCAAGCGCGCAGGCCAAGCCAATCAGCCCGGCGCCAACAATGATGACATCCCAGATTATCCCCGGCCCGTCGCGCGCGCCCACATCGGCAGTGTAGCGAACCCCTGCCTTCAATGAGCGGAGGCGGATAGTGCCGCAGTCAACGGGGCGCCGCCGACCAGCTTGGCGCGCACGATCATTCGCCGTGGCGCCGGCCCCACCCAGTAGGTCGGATAGCAGGTCACTAGCGTCAGCACCGGCCCCGACCCCGGCGTGCTGCGCAGCACAGCCGTATCCGTCGGTTCAATAATCTGTTTGCCGACGACTGCATAGCGGAATTTCCGGCCGGCTCGCTCCAGCGAAATCATGTCGCCCGGCACCAGCGCGTGCACCCGCAGGAAAAACGTGTCGCGATGGCCGGCGATCACCATGTTGCCGTTCGCCCCGGGCGGCGGCGTGCCCACCATCCAACCCGGGCCGGCGAGCAATGAGGCGTAGCCGGTGCCCCGTACGACCATGTTGTCGACGCCAATCGCCGGGATGAGCAAACGGATCGGGCCGCGCAACGCCCGAGCGCTGGCCTCCATCATCCGCCCATGCAGATCGCGAGCTGCTTGCCGCATCTCCTGCCGCTGCAGGTCCGCCCGCCATTGCCGCCGTAGCGCCGCCTGTTCGGTGTACATGTACCCGTACTGGCCGGCGGCGGCGATCAGCAGCGCCAATCCCAAGGCAATCAGCGCCGTGCCGATCCACTCCCGCCGCTTCGGCCGCACCGAGCGGCGTGTGTTCGCACGATTGTTTTCCGCCTCCCTCGGCACAATGACTTCGATGCGCCCTCCAGCGCTGCTGCCGGCCCTGCGGGCGTGCCAGGCTATACTGCCGGGGTGGCTGAGATTGACCATTTGGGCATTGCCGTCCACAGCCTCGCCGCCGCCTGCCCGCTCTACCAACTGCTCGGCCTGGAGCCTGCCGCCAGCGAGGAGATCTCCAGCGAGGGCGTCCGCGTGGTCATGTTGCCGACCGGCAGCAGCCGGATCGAGTTGCTGGAGCCCACCCGGCCCGATTCGCCTGTCGCGCGCTTCTTGGACCGGCGTGGCGAGGGACTGCACCACATCGCGCTGCGCGTGCCGGATCTCGCCGCCGCCGCCGCCCGGTTACGTCAGGCTGGCGTCCGCTTGGTCAATCACGCCATTCAAACCGGCGCGGGCGGCCATCGCTACGTTTTTGTCCATCCCTCCAGCGCCGGGGGCGTGTTGATTGAGCTCGTCGAGCCAACTCCGCCAGCGCCGGCACAGGAACCGCGGTGAGTTCCCATTCGGCGGAAATTGGCATTATTGGCGGCAGCGGTCTCTACGCGATGCCGGGCCTGACTGGCGTTTGCGAGGTGACCCTCGACACCCCCTTTGGCGCCCCTTCCGACGCCTACGTCGTTGGTGAACTCGAGGGCCGGAGGGTGGCCTTTTTGGCCCGCCATGGCCGGGGCCACCGCCTGACCCCTTCGGAGTTGAACTTTCGCGCCAATATCTTCGGCTTTAAGCTGCTCGGCGTGGATCAGATTCTCTCGCTTTCCGCGGTTGGCTCGCTGCAGGAAAGGCACCGACCACTGGATTTTGTCCTCCCCGACCAGTTCTTCGACCGCACTCGCGCCCGTGTTTCCACGTTCTTTGGCGATGGCTTGGTGGCCCACGTCTCCTTCGCGGACCCCGTCTGCCCCCGCTTGCTGCAGGATCTGACCACGGCCTGTGGCGCCGCAGGCGTCGCCGTGCATCCAGGCGGCACCTACCTATGTATGGAGGGCCCGGCATTCTCGACCCGTGCGGAATCGAACCTCTACCGCGGCTGGGGGATGGATGTCATCGGCATGACCAACTTGCAGGAGGCGAAGCTGGCCCGCGAGGCTGAGATTTGCTATGCCACCGTGGCCATGGTCACGGATTTCGATTGCTGGCACCCGGATCATGACGCGGTCACGGTGGGAGAAATCATCGCCAACCTGCAGCGCAACGCCGCCAATGCCGCCACCGTCGTCCGCCACGCCGTGCGGAGACTGGCCCTGGCCGGCGCGGCCCGGTCCTGCCGTTGCGGCCAAGCCTTGGCCCATGCTCTGATCACCGACCCGGCCCATATCCCGGCCGAGACGCGGCGTCGCCTGGCGCCGCTCGTGGGCAAGTATCTCGAACGCTCCCCTAACGCATGAGCACTTCCACCTCTCCCTCCACCACCTCGACCGCCTCGGTTTCCGCCGCTGCCCCGGTGCTGGCCGTCGGATCGGTTGCTTTCGACAGCATCCGCACCCCCTGGGGCTCGGCCGAACGGGTTCTGGGCGGTTCGGCCACTTATTTTTCTCTTGCCGCCAGCCACTTCGCGCCGGTGCGCGTGGTGGGCGTGGTGGGGGAAGACTTCGGAGCCGAGCACGAGGCGATCTTTCGCCAGCACGGCGTCAATATTGAAGGCATTGAGCACGCCATCGGAAAGTCTTTCTTCTGGGCCGGCGAATACGAGGCCGATCCCAACATCCGTCATACGCTCACCACCGAACTGAACGTCTTCGCCGAGTTTTCTCCGAAGCTGCCCGTCAGCTATCGCGACTCGCGGGTATTGTTCCTGGGCAACATTGACCCCAGGTTGCAGATCCGCGTGCGGGACGAATGCGCGACGGCCCAACTGGTAGGCGGCGATACCATGAATTTTTGGATCAGCAGCCAGCCCGAGCAGGTCAAGACGTTCCTGGGCCGCCTGGATCTGCTGATGATCAACGATGGCGAGGCGCGGCAGCTGACCGGGGAAGCCAACCTGCATCGCGCCGGCCGGCGCATCCTGGAACTGGGGCCGGGGGCGGCGATCATCAAACGCGGCGAACATGGCGCCTCCCTCTACACCGCCGGTGGTGGCTACTTCGCGATCTCCGCCTATCCCCTCGAGGACGTTCGCGACCCCACCGGCGCCGGTGACAGCTTCGCCGGAGGCGTGATGGGCTACCTAGCACGGCACCGGCCAGAGGGCCTGAGCCCACGTCCCGATGCCAGCGAGCAGGCGATCTTGCGGCGCGCCGTGGTGTACGGCTCGGTGATGGGCAGCTTCGCCTGTGAACGCTTCGGGGTCGAACGACTGCGCACGGTAACCGGCGCGGATGTACGGCAGCGGTATGAAGCCTTCCAGGCGCTGGCCCACTTTGAGCGCCAGGCCTAATCCCTCGCTGGCGGGGGCGCCGGTTGCCGGCGCTCCCGCGGCGCCGATTCGCCATTGGCCGTGGCCGCTGGCGGCGGCTATCGCGGCCGGCGGTGTCTTCGTTTGGGGCCTGGCCCGGGGACGGCTGCTGCTGTACGGGGACGCGACCGCGCACCTGATG
>JBOGKW010000155.1:0-8760 GCA_050746205.1 Terriglobales bacterium
GGCCTGAAGCAGTATTTCGTGGCCCTGGAGCCCGGCACCTGGCGCACCTTCAACACGCCCTTCGATTCCTTCTGGTGCTGCACCGGAACCGGGGCGGAGGAGTTTTCGAAGTTCAACGACACGATCTATTTCCACGAGCCGAATGGCGTCTACGTCAACCTGTTCATCGCCTCCGAGTTGGACGCGCCGGAGAAGAATCTGCGGCTGCGGCAGGAGACGACCTTCCCCGAGCAGGAGGGGACGGTGCTGACGGTGATGAATGCGCCGCGCGAGGAGATGGCGTTGCACCTGCGGGTGCCGTACTGGACCGCGGGCGGCGGGCTGAAGCTGAACGGGCAGCCGCTGGCGGCGTTCTCCAACCCCAGCAGCTACGTCTCGGTGCGCCGCCGCTGGCGCTCCGGCGACCGGCTGGAGATGGACCTGCCGATGCGCCTGCACACGGAGATGCTGCCCGGCAATCCGGACTTGGTGGCGATGCTCTACGGCCCGGTGGCGCTGGCCGGGCGCTTCGGCACGGCCGGCATCACGCACAAGATGCGCTACGGCAACAACGGGCCCTGGGGCGGCCGGCCGGCGGCGGTGCCGACGATCAACTTGCAGCACGGGGACCAGACCGACTGGGTGGAGCGGGCCGGAAGTGGACCGCTGCGCTTCCAGACCGCGGGCCAGGGCCAGCCGGTCGAGATGGCGCCCTTCTATCAGGTGCGGGACTCTCACTTCGCGGTCTACTGGCCGGTGCATTACCCGCCGCGGTGGCGGGGCAGTCGGGCGTAAGCCGCGACGGCGGAGTAGAATAAGCGCGTCATGCATCCCGGGTGGCGCGCGCTGTGACTCTCGCCGAGGTGGCGCGGCGGGCTAAGGTCTCGACGACCACCGTTTCCCGCGTCCTGAACCAATCCGCGCTGGTCAACGCGGCGACCCGCAAGGCGGTGGAGCGGGCGATTCGCGAGCTCAACTTCCACCCCAACCTGCACGCTCGGGTGCTGGCGGCGGGCAAAAGCCGGAGCCTAGGGCTGGTAGTCTCCAACCTGGAAAACCCCTTTTTCCTGGACATCTTCCGGGCCATGGAGGAGGAGGCGCACCAGCACGGCTACGAGGTCACGGTGCAGAACACCGGTTATGACCGGGCGCGGCTGGTGGCGGCCGTGCACCAAGTGCTCCAGTTCCGGGCCGCCGGGGTGGCGATCATCGTCTCGGAGATGGAGCCCGGGCTGCAGGCCGAACTCGCGGCCAGCCGCATGCCGGTGGTGATCTATGACGTGGGCGAGCCGGGGCCGCACGTCACCAGCATCAAAGTCAACTATGAGCGCGGCATTCGCAAAGCGGTGGATTATCTCTACGCACTGGGTCACCGGCGGATGGCGTTTGTCGGCCACCATCCCGGCCTGAAGCCGCTGCAAGGGCGGCGCGAGGCCTTTCTGGCCACCATGGAGGAGTTCGGCGGGCGCATTCACTTCGCCCTGGCGATGGAAAGCGATGATCCGGCGGGCGGGCAGCGGGCGGCGCGGGTGGTGCTGGCCGCCCGGCCGCGGCCCAGCGCGATCCTCTGCGCCAATGACTTCATGGCCATGGGGGTGCTCGGTGAGCTGCGGGAACAACGATTGCAGGTGCCGGCTGAGATTAGCGTGGTCGGGTACGACAACATCGGGCTGGCGCAATTCGCCGCCCCGCCGCTGACCACGTTGGACATTCCCCGCGAAACGATCGGGCGGATGGCGTTTCACGCCTTGACAGTGGAGGGGGGCGGGGCCGAGGGAGCGGTGGCGCCACCGCGGGATTTGCGGCTGGAGCCGGAGCTGGTGGTGCGGGCCTCGACGGCGCCGCCGCCCAAGTAGGTAAACATGTGGCCCCGGAATCCCCTGGGCGCAAGGGGCCGCGGCGCCCGGCTGCACTGGGAGCGACAGCCGCTTGCCGGCCCGCCCCGCCGACGGCTGGGACGGCGGCGAAACCCCATGGCGGCGCTTGACAGGGGCGGCGCCGGAGGGGTACGTTGCAGCTTCGTGCAACCGCTACCAATCGGAGGGTCATGCCGACTCGCTGGGCGTCGCTGAAGGCCGCCGCCGCCCTCGGTGCTGGCCCGGTGCTCGGGCCGGTCCTGCCGGCGCCGGGGCGCGGTTCGACCGCCGGGCGTGACGCGGGCTTCAGCCGCCTCAACCCCAAGGGCCCGAATTTGGATCCGGCGGCGATTCCCACTATCACCGTCGGGGACGACACCTTCGCGCCGCGCCACGACATCATGGCCGCCATCATCGCGCGGGCCCGCGAACGGGAGCCTATCGCATGAGTGGGCGTTCCGATACCGCCTCCGGCGCAATCACGCGCCGTGGTTTTCTGGCTGCCGGCGCGGCGGCCGCCGTTTGTGGCGGATTGCCCTACACGGCCCGCGCGGCGGCCCGCGCCTTGGGCGGGGCGCTGCCGTCGAACGAGCAGGTGCTGACCGTGCACCCCGGCAGGGAAATCGGCCGGGTGCGGCCGGAGTTTCACGGGCAGTTCGCCGAGCACCTGGGGGCCTGCGTCTATGGCGGGCTCTGGGTGGGGCCGGGATCGAGGATTCCCAATGTGGACGGCTACCGCGCCCTGGCGGTGCGGTACCTGAGCGAGCTGGGCATTCCGGTGCTGCGCTGGCCGGGGGGCTGCTACGCGGACACCTACCAGTGGCGCGATGGCGTCGGGCCGCGGGCCGAGCGGCCGCGCACGGTCAACATCGCCTGGGGCGACGTGGTGGACGACAACAGCTTCGGCACGGCGGAGTTCATTGGCTTGTGCCGGCGCATCGGCGCCGAGCCCTACCTGGCAGGCAATGTCGGCACCGGGTCGCCGGAGGAGCTGCGCGACTGGATGGAGTATTGCAATTTTCCGGATGGCGGGCCGGCGGGCAGCACGCTGGCGCAGTTGCGCGCCAAAAACGGCTCGCCGCAGCCGTTCGGGGTGCGGTATTGGGGCGTGGGCAATGAGAGCTGGGGCTGCGGCGGCAACTTGCGGCCGGGCGAGTACGCGGAAAAGTACCGGGAGTTTGCGACATTCCTTCGGCCCATGGGCGGCGTGCGGCCGTTTCTGATCGCCAGCGGCCCCAACGGAAACGATGGGCGCTGGACGCGCGGCTTGATGGATGGGCTGGGCTGGCTGCGCCCCTCTGGCGTTTCCATACACTATTACGAGGGCGGCGCGGACGCGCCGGACGATTTCACCGTCGCCGATATGGACAAGCAGCTGGCGATCTTCGCGCAGGTGGAGCAGGCGATCCAGCAGCAGCGGGCGATCTTGGACGGCTATCCACGGGGCCGGCAAGTGGGTCTGCTGTTGGATGAATGGGGGGTCTGGGACCGGCTGAGCCGGGCGCAGCAGCGGCGCTACGGGATGCTTTATGAGCCGGCCACCATGCGCACGGGCGTGGCCGCGGGGCTGGGCTTGAATATTTTCAACCGGCAGGCCGACTGCCTGTATATGTGCAACATCGCGCAGATCGTGAACGTACTGCAATCGCTGCTGGTCACGGACGGTCCGGACGGAGCGCAGTGCGTGCGCACCACGACGTACTACGCATTTCAGCTGTTCAAGCCGCACCGGGGCAACACGGCGGTTCGCATTACGCCGCCGGGAGCGGGTCCGCTGGGGTTGTCGGCTTCGGCCTCGAAGCAGGGCCGGGAGCTGGTGATCAGCTTGGTGAACCCTCAGGACCGGGAGACGATGCGCGTCCGCGTGGACGCCGCGGGCGCGGCCATCGCTTCCGCGCGTGGGCAAGCGCTGCATGACCCCGATTTGAACGCCGGCAATACCTTCGCCGATCCGCTGCGCATCGTGCCCCGGACCCTGGCAGTACGGGTGAACCGGGGGGCGATCACGGTGGACCTGCCGCCGCTGGCGGTGGCCACGCTGCGGGCGGAGCTGAGTTAGCCATGCCGACCCGCCGCGCCGACCGCTTCGTCCTGGGCCTGGACTTCGGCACCGAGTCCGGCCGGGCCATCGTGGTGCGCGTGCGCGACGGTGCGGAGCTGGGCGCGGCGGTGGCGCCCTACGCCCATGGCGTGCTGACCCGCCGGGTGCCGGGTGGTCCGGCGCTGGGGCCGGATTGGGCGCTGCAAGATGCCGACGATTATCTGCGCGCCACGGCGGAAGCGGCGCCGCGGGCGCTGCGCGCGGCGGGGGTGAAGGGAGAACAGGTCATCGGCATCGGCACCGCCTTCACCGCCTCCAGCCCCATGCCGGCGCGGGCCGACGGCACTCCGCTGAGTCGGCTGCGGCCCTGGAGGCGGGAGCCGCACGCCTATGTGAAGCTGTGGAAGCACCATGCCGCCCAGCCCCAGGCGGATCGCATCAACCAACTGGGGCGGGAACGGCATGAGGCGTTCCTCGCCACCTACGGCGGGCGGTATTCGGCGGAGTGGTTTTGGTCTAAGCTGCTGCAGGTGGCCGAGGAGTCGCCGCGGGCTTATGCCGCCATCGAGCGCTGGATCGAAGCCGCGGATTGGATCGTCTGGCAGCTCACCGGCAACGAGCGGCGCGCCACCTGCACGGCAGGCTATAAGGCCATGTGGCAACAGGCGGCGGCTGCCGCGCCGGACGGCGCCGGCGCGCTGGGCGGCCAGTTTCCCGCCGCCGCCTTCTTCCGCGCGCTGGATCCGCAACTGAGCGGGGCGGTGGGGCGTCTGCTGCCGGAGCGATATTTTCCACTGGGGGCACGCGCCGGCGGCTTGACCGCGGCCTGGGCGAAGCGGCTGGGGGTGCCCGCCGGGATCGCGGTGGCGGTGGGCAACGTGGATGCGCACGGGGCGGTGCCGGCCTGCGGTGTGACCGGGGCGGAAAAGATGGTGATGGTGATGGGCACCTCGATCTGCCATCTGCTGCTGGGGCGGGAGCGGCGGCCGGTGGAAGGGATGTGCGGGGTGGTGCGGGACGGGGTGGTGCCGGGCCTGTGGGGCTACGAGGCCGGCCAGTCGGCGGTGGGCGACATCTTCGGCTGGTTCTTCGCCACCGGGGTGCCGGAGGCGGTGAGCCGGCAGGCGCGGAAGGAGAAGCGCACGCCCGCCGCCTGGCTGGAGCGCGCCGCCGGGCGGCTGCGCCCCGGGGAGAGCGGGCTTCTGGCGCTGGACTGGTGGAACGGCAACCGCTCGATTCTAGTGGACACCGATCTCAGCGGCCTGCTGGTGGGCCTGACGCTGGCCACGCGCCCGGAGGAAATCTACCGCGCCCTGCTGGAGTCCACGGCCTTCGGCACGCGGCAGATCATCGAGGCCTTCGAGGCCCAGGGCGTGCCGGTGCGGGAACTGTACGCCTGTGGCGGCCTTCCCGAGCGCAATCCGCTGCTGATGCAGATCTACGCCGACGTCACCGGGCGGCCCATCCGGGTGCCGCGCTCGCCGCAGACCTGTTCGGCGCTGGGCGCGGCGCTGCACGCGGCGGTGGCGGCGGGCCCGGGCGTGGGCGGGCACGCGGACATTTTCGCCGCGGCGCGGGCCATGAGCCATTTGCGGCCGAAGGCGTTCCAGCCCCGCGCCGCCGCCAATACCGCCTACAATCAACTGTTCCGTGAATACCAAACGCTACACGATTATTTTGGCCGGGGCGGCAACGCGGTGATGAAACGATTGCGCGCCCAGCGCCACTCTCATCCGGAGCCTGCCGATGCCCCCTCGCCCGCCCAGCGCGCAGCCGTCTAACGGGCGCAGGTCCAAGGGGCGCACCTCCGCCGCCTTGCGGCGCGAGGTGTGGGCGGCCAACGTCGGGCTGCCGCGGGCCGGCCTGGTGACCATGCACAGCGGCAACGCCAGCGGCATGGACCGCGCGCGGGGCGAGATTCTGATCAAGCCCAGCGGCATGGACTATGACCTGCTCCGGCCCCAGGATTTGGTTGCGGTGGATGGGCAGGGCCGGGTGCGGCCGGGGCGGTCGGGGAAAGCGGCGCTGCGGCCCTCCGTGGACTTGCCGCATCATCTCTATATCTACCGCCACTGCCCAGAGGTCGGCGGCATCGTCCACACGCATTCCAATTACGCCACCGCCTTCGCCCTGCTAGGCCAGCCGATCCCCGCCTATCTGACCGCCATTGCCGATGAGTTTGGCGGCGAGATTCCGTGTCTTCCCTATCTCGACAATATCGGCGACCATATCGGGGAGGCCATCGTGGCGGCGCGGCGGGTGGCGGCGGCGCGGGGACGGACCCCGCCCCCGGCGGTGCTGCTGGGCCACCACGGCGCCTTCGCCTTCGGCCCCTCGCCGCGGGCGGCGTTCAAGGCGGCGGTGATGTTGGAGGATGTGGCCAAGACGTGTCATTTGGCGCTGGCGATTGCCCCCGCCGGGGGCGCGCCGGAGCCGCTGGCGCCCGAGGAGATTCGCAAGTGGCATGACCGCTATCGGTTTGCCTATGGGCAAACGCGCACGCAACCGGCGGGGCGGGCGTAGGGGGGAGTGTGATTGGATCGAGGAGACTCCTTGGCTAAGACGACCTTCGGCGTACTGATTGGCAATCGTGGCTTCTTTCCCGGCGACCTGGCCCGCGAGGGCCGCCGTCGGCTGCTGAGCGCGCTGGCCGCGGCCGGCTATGGCGCCGTCTGTTTGGATGAGGCGGTCGAAGGGGGTGGCGGCGACGCGCTGGCCACCCGCTACGGCTCGGTCGAGACCCATGCCGACGCCCGGCGCTGCGCCGATCTGTTCCGCCGCCACCGGGAGGAGTTGGACGGCATCGTGATCGCCCTCCCCAACTTCGGCGATGAGCGGGCGGCGGCCGACGCCGTCCGGCTGGCCGGCCTGAACCTGCCGGTGCTGGTGCAGGCCTTTCCCGACCAGCCCGAGAAGATGTTGATGGGCCACCGCCGCGACAGCTTCTGCGGCAAGATCTCGGTCTGCAACAACCTGTGGCAGTACGGCATCCGCTTCAGCCTGACCACGGACCACACCGTGGCTCCCGAGGACCCCGGCTTCCGCGCTGACCTGGAACGCTTCGCCGCCGTCTGCCGGGTGCTGCAAGGGCTGCGGCAGCTTCGCATCGGGGTGATCGGCGCGCGGCCGGCGGCGTTCAACACCGTCCGCTTCAGCGAAAAGCTGATGGAGCGCGAGGGCATCACGGTCGAGCCGCTGGATCTTTCCGAGGTGCTGGGCCGCATCGGGCGGCTGGCCGACTCCGCACCGGCGGTGAAGGCCAAGCTGGAGCAGATCCGCGGCTATGTGCCCACGCAGGGCGTGCCGGATGCGGCGCTGCTGAAGATGGCCAAGCTGGGAGCGGTGGTGGGCGATTGGATCGCCGCCAACGAGCTGGCCGCCAGTTCGATTCAATGCTGGACGGCGATCGAGGAGTTTTTCGGCGTGGTGCCCTGCACGGTGATGAGCCTCATGTCGGAGGGGCTGATGCCCAGCGCCTGCGAAGCCGACGTCGCCGGAGCGCTCTCGATGCACGTCTTGCAACTGGCGGCGGGCACGCCCAGCGCCCTGGTGGACTGGAACAACAATTACGGCGGCGACGCGGAGAAGGCGGTGGTCTTCCACTGCTCGAACCTGCCGAAGCATTTCTTCGCCGAGGCCAAGATGGATTTTCAGGAAATCATCGCCACCTCGGTGGGCAAGGCCAACACCTTTGGCACCATCGTCGGGCCGCTGCGCGCCGGGCCCATCACGTACTGCCGCGTGTCCACCGACGAGTTCGCGGGGCGGATGCGGGGCTATGCCGGCGAGGGCGAGATCACCGCGGACCGGCCGCGCAGCTTCGGCGGCTATGGGGTGGTGCACATCCCCGGGCTGCCGGCGCTGTTGCAGTACGTCTGCCAGCAGGGATTCGAACACCACGTGGCCATCAACGCCAGTCGGCACGCGGCGGCGTTGCAGGAGGCTTTGGGGCATTACCGCGGCTGGGCGATGCGCCCGGTCGAAGGCCAGCCGTCCATTAGCCGCAGGGCTAATTAACAAATTCTTCGGAGGTATACTCGATGCGATCCATCACTCTACGTCATGCATGGCTGGCTGCGGCATCGCTGGCCTTGGTCATGCTGGCGGCCACGGCCGCCCAGGGGGCAGTTACGGTACGCAAAATTGCCTACAAGGGTTGGCCGGATTGTTACCAGATCTCCAACGGCACGGTGAAGCTGATCGTCACCGGCGACGTCGGCCCGCGGGTCATTTTCTACGGCTTTGAAAACGGCCCCAATGAGTTCCATGAGTTCCCCGAACAGATGGGAAAGCGGGGCGGGGCTACGTACCGGAACTACGGCGGGCACCGGCTGTGGGTGGCGCCGGAGAACAAGCGGACCTATTTTCCCGATAATGTGTCGGTGAAGATGGAGGAGGAGCATCGCGGCGGCCACTTGGTGGTGCGGTTCATCGCCCCGGAGGAACTGCGCCCGTACCCGACCTATCTGCAAAAAGAGATTGACATCGAACTGGCGCCGACGGGCACGCACGTCACCGTCTACCAGACCCTCACCAACCGCGGGCGGCGGGCGCAGGAGCTGGCTCCGTGGTCCATTTCCCAAATGGCGCGGGGCGGGCACGCGGTGTTTCCGTTTCCGCCCAAGGCCCCCTGGGGCCCCAAGCACCTGCAGCCGGTGATCCCGCTGGCGTTGTGGTCGTACACCGATTTCAGCGATCCGCGGTGGACGCTGGGGCAGAAGTTTTTGGAGTTGCAACAACTGCGCGATCCCAAGGGGCCGTACAAACAGCAGAAGATCGGCTTGTTCGACGAAGCCGGCTGGGGAGCGTATTACAACCGGCATCATCTGTTCGTGGTGCGGGTGGATGTGCACAAGGGCGCCGATTATCCCGATTTTGGCTGCA
>JBOGKW010000156.1:0-8742 GCA_050746205.1 Terriglobales bacterium
ACGCCTCGCGCCTATGGCCGCATCGTCCGTGACCTCCAGCAGCCGGAGCGGGTGGTGGCGATTGTCGAAGATAGGCAGGCCAGCGACGCACAGAAGCAGATCCGCGAGCTGAACGCCGGCTTTTACGCCTTCCGGCTCCCGCCCCTCTTGCGGGCTCTGGGCCAGCTCCGCACCGACAACCCGCACGGCGAATACTACCTGACCGACACGATCGCCCTTCTCGCCAATGCTGGAGCGGCCGTCCGCGCCTACGCTCTGCCCGATGCCGATGAGATCCTGGGCGTCAACGACCGCCGCGAACTGGCCGAAGTGGATCGTCGGCTGCGCCGCCGCAAAGCCCAAACGCTGATGGTCCAGGGCGTCACCATCTATAGCCCGGGCACGGTCTCGGTGGATGCCGAGGCCGAAGCGGGCGAAGACACCATCCTGGAGCCTGGGGTCCAACTGCGTGGGCGAACGCGGATCGGGCGCAACGGCCGCATCGGCGCCTATTCGGTCCTCACCGACTGCTGGCTCGACGATGACGTGACGGTGCTGCCCCATTGCGTGCTGGACGGCGCGCGTGTCGGCGCCGGCGCGCGGGTCGGCCCCTTCACCCGCCTGCGCGATGAAGCCGACATCGCCCCCGGCGCCCACCTGGGCAATTTTGTCGAGGTCAAAAAGAGCCGCATCGGCGCCGGCGCCAAGGCCATGCACCTAGCCTACGTGGGCGACGCCCAGGTCGGCGCCCGGGTGAACATTGGCGCCGGCACCATCACCTGCAACTATGACGGCGAGCGCAAGCACCCCACCGCCATCGGCGACGACACGTTTATCGGCAGCAACTCGACCCTGGTGGCCCCGCTGGAGATCGCCGCCGGCGCTTACGTCGCCGCCGGCAGCGTCATCACCGAGGCGGTGCCGGAGGGCGCCTTGGCCCTGGGCCGCGGACGGCAGGTCAACAAGCCCGGATGGGTGGCCAAACGCAAAAAGAAGATGGGGCCCGCGTGAGGTAGGCCCCGGCTGGCGTGGCCGCCGCGCTCCAGGGCGGCGACCCAGCGCGGCGGCCCAGCGCGGCAGCATAGTCATGCTCGATTCCAACCTCATCCGCCAACACCCCGAGCAAGTCCGGGAGATGCTCCGCCGGCGCGGCGCCAGCGCCGATCTGGACCACCTGCTGACCATGGACGCCGACCGCCGCGCCGCCATCGCCGCCCTCGACGAACTGCGCCACCAGCGGAAGACCAGCTCCGAGGCCTTCGGCCGCCAAATACGCCAGCCCGGCGGCAGCAAAGACCCCGAGGCCGCTGCCGCCCACCGCGAGGCCGCGCGCGAGTTAGGCGCGCGCATCGCCGAGATCGAGGCTCAGGCGCGGGAGCGGGAGCAGGCGTTTCAAGAACTCGCCCTCACGCTGCCCAATTCGCCCCACGCCAGCGTGCCGCCGGGCCGCACCGCCGAAGACAACCTTGAGGTGCGGCGGTGGGGCACGCCGCGAGCCTTCGATTTCCCCCCGCGGGACCATGTGGCGCTTGGCGCCGACTTGGGCATCCTCGACTTGGAGGCGGCGGCCAAGATCAGCGGCGCCCGCTTCGCCGTCTACCGCGGCCTGGGGGCGCGGCTGGAGCGGGCGCTGGCCGGCTTCATGCTCGACCTCCACGCCGCCCGCGGCTACACGGAGATCCTACCGCCCGCGCTGGTCAGCGGTGCAAGCTTGCGCGGCACGGGCCAATTGCCTAAGTTCGCCGCCGACCTGTTCCGCTGCGAAGGCCACGACCTGTGGCTCATTCCCACCGCCGAAGTGCCGCTGACCAATCTGTTCGCCGGCGAGACGCTCGATGCCGCGCAACTGCCCGCGCGGGTCATGGCCCACACCTCCTGCTTCCGCAGCGAGGCGGGCTCCTATGGCAAGGACACGCGCGGCATCATCCGCCAGCACCAGTTCCAAAAGGTCGAGTTGGTGCAGATCGCTGCTCCGGAGCATTCCTATGAACAACTCGAGCAACTCGCCGGCGACGCCGAGGCGGTGCTGCAAGCCCTCGAGTTGCCCTATCGCGTGATGGCGCTCTGCGCCGGCGATTTGGGTTTCAGCGCCGCCAAGACCTATGACCTTGAGGTTTGGCTCCCCTCGCAAAACGCCTATCGGGAAATCTCCTCTTGCAGTAACTTCGAGGCCTTCCAGGCCCGCCGCGCCAATATCCGCTACCGGCCGGCCGGCGGCGGCAAAGCGGAGCTGGCCCACACGCTGAACGGCAGCGGCTTGGCGGTGGGGCGCACCTGGGTCGCGGTCATCGAGAACTACCAGCAGCCCGATGGCAGCGTCGTCATCCCCGCAGCTCTCCGCCCCTACCTGGGCGGCCTGGAAACGATCGCGGCGGAAGCGGTCAAACCCGGGACTGGGACTTAGGCAGCGGGGTCTCGGCGCGCGGGCCGCTGGCGCACTGCCCGCCAGCGGCTCTGCGCGCACACCACGGCATTATGCTCTTCAGGTAAGGCAGAAGCCGCTGCGATTCGGCGAGCCGCCCGCGGGCCTCGGCCGATTCCGGGAAACCGCGCTGGCCCGCCGCTGTGAGCCAGCCGTTGCTCCCCGAAGGCTCCGGAATCGGCCGGACGCCACGTCCGCGGCAAGGAGCAGAATGATGCCCATGGGAACGCTCGGAAGCGACCTGCGTGGGGCGTGGCGGGCGCTGCGGGCGGATCGCTGGTTCGCCCTCGCCACCTGCCTAACCCTAGCGCTGGGCATCGGCGCCGCCGGCGGCCTGGCCGGGGCGGGGCGCGCGGCGTTCCTCCCGCGCCTGCCATTCGCTCGCCCGCGCTCGCTGGTCCGGCTCTATGAAGAAGCACCGAGCGCCGGCATCAAGGATTTCCCCATTCCGTTCATGAACTACTTGGCTGTCCGCCAGGTACGGCGCGTGTTCCGCGGCGTGGCGCTATACATCCCGCCGGAATCCTCGCTGGCGCTGGACCTGTCGGCGGGGGCCGAGAGCGGGCCGGTCCCCGGGGCGGTGGTGTCGGCCAATTTCTTCCGCGTGCTAGGCGTTGCTCCGCAGGTCGGCCCGGGATTCCCCCCGCACGCCGACCCGCTCAGCCCCCTGCCCGGCACGGGCGTGGTGATCAGCCATGGCCTATGGGCGCGGGATTTCGGCTCGGACCCGCGCATCCTCGGCCGGCCGCTGCAAATAAATGGAAGAACCTACACAGTGACGGGCGTCATGTCGCGCGGGTTTGCTTTTCCCGCGGGTGCACAACTATGGATCGCCGCCGCCTCGCCCGGCGCGGTCAGCGCCGTCGCCAACAGCCGCAGCAGCTTTAGCGAGCACATCCCGCGTGCGGTGGCACGGCTGCAACCGGGCCTGTCGCCGGCCCGCGCCGAACGCCTGCTGCGGACGCCGCTGGCGAATCTCCGGGAGATGCACTTCCTGGGTTGGCCGCATGTGACGCTGCACCTGGCGCCTTTGGCCGCCGCGCTTACCGGCTCATCGCGGCGGCCCTTGTCGCTGCTGCTCGCCGGCGCGCTGGCGGTGTTGCTGGCCGCCTGGCTGGTGGCGGCGATCTTGGGTTGGGTGCGCGCGGTCCGCCGCGGACGGGAGATGGCCATCTACGCGGCGGTTGGGGGGCGAGGCGCCGCGGCGCGTCGCCTGTTTTGGGAGCAGGTGCTGCTGGCGGCGGGGGGCGCGCTGGCATCGCTGCTGGTTGCCGCGTGGATGGCGCGAGCGACGGCGGCGGTATTGCCCGCTCCCGCGCTGGGCTCGCGGCCGCCGGCGCTCGGCGCCACTGCGCTGGGAGCGGTGGCGGTGCTGGCCGCCTGCAGCGTCTGGCTTCCCGGCGCGGCGGTCCTCGGGCGCTTGCGGCATCTCGACCTCGCCCGCGCATTGCAATCCGGCGGGATCGCCCTGACCGCGGGGCGCGGGCAGCGCCGCACACTCGGCGCCTTCATCGCCATCTTGGCCGGCGTGGGGTTCGTGCTCGCCGCGGCGGCTGGCACGGCGGTTTACGCCTTCCGCCGGGCCGCGGACGCGCCGCTGGGATGGCAGCCCCGCCACACCTGGTTTGTCTCATTTGTCATGCACGGAGCCCCGGCGCCGGCGGGCCAGGCACAGGCAGCGGGTGCGACGCTGGCCCAGTTGGCCCAAGCCGCCGACGCGCTGCCCGGCGTGCGAGCCGCTGCCGTCGCCGGCTCTCCGCCACTGGGAGAAACCGGGAGCTTGACCGTCGTGAGCGCGCCTGGCGCGCGAGTCAGCGTCCCTCGCGGCGGGCTAACCCCGGCGGAACTTGCCGTGAGCACGGGTTATTTTCGCGCCATGGGCATCGGGCTAGTCGCCGGCCGCCCATTCCGCCCGGAGGATTTTTCCCCCCATGCTGCGCCGGTTGCCGTCGTGGATCAGACCATGGCGCGGGACTATTGGGGCAGCGCCGCCAATGCGGTCGGCGAAATCCTGCGGACCGCCAACGGGAGCCTTCAGAACACACGGATCATCGGCGTCGCGGCGACGACGCGGGCCAACTACGGCTACTTTCAGCCGAACTACCCCACTGCATATGTCCCCGCTCCCGGCGCGCTGGCCCCCTCGGTCTTCACCCTGGTGCTCCGCATGGACGGCGATGCGCCGCCGGCCCCCGCCGACATCCGCGGCATGTTCCAACAAATCCGCCCAAGTTGGACGCCGGCGCCCGCGGTGGCGGCATCCCGCCTGCTCGCTCTTCAGGCCGGCCCGTTCCGGGCGCAGTCAGAGACTCTGCTGCTGTTTGCCCTGCTGGCCCTTGCGTTGCTGTTCCTGGGCAGTATCTCTGTGGTCTCCTTTGTGGCCGAAGCGCGGGTTCGGGAACTGGGCATCCGCCTCGCCTTGGGGGCCTCGCCGCGGCGGATTACCGCCACCGTCGCGGGCCAAACCGCCTGGCCGCTGCTCATCGGGCTAACCGCCGGCATGGCGGGCGCGGTGCTCTGGCTGGGGCCGGTGGCCCATCTGCTCGGCTACGGTGTGCACGGCCTGCCCGTGACGGTGCTGGCCCTGGCGGCCGGAGTTTGCGCCGCTGGCGCGCTGCCCGCGGCCTGGCGCCAGCATTGGCGGCTGCGCACCCTCGATCCCTCTCGAATCCTGCGCCAGGAATAACGCCCGCCGCCGAGGCGGCCCGTTCCCCCCGGTTCAGCCGCCCCGCCCCTCAGGCGCCGAGGCGGTCCGAGAGGAAGCGGCGCAGGGTTTGCTGGTGGTCGGGGTTGAGATCAAAGAAGTGCAGGCCGACACGCTCCTGCGGATCGCGGCGAATGACGCGGGCCTGCGCGCGGATGGGCAACTTGGAGCAGGGCAGGGCGAACTCGACCCCGACGCGCTCGCCGACTCCCAGCGGTCCGGTGCCGTCCACCAGCATCCCGTGCTCGCTAAGGTTGACGCTGGGGGTTTGGAAGCTCTGCGGGCCGCGAATGACCTTGACCGGGGTTTGAAACGGCACCCGGGCATGCCAGACCTGCGCCTTCACCATGCAGCCGCGCAGCACCGCCATCAGGTTGCGCAGGCGCTCGGCGGTCACGGGCTTGGCAAGCGTAAAGTTGGCGCCGGCCTGAAAGCCGAGGCGCATCACCTCGGCATCCTCGCGCGCGGTGACCAGCACTACCGGCGCGACCGCCTGCAAGAACGAGCGGCGGGCGCGGCGGATGAGATCGAACTCGCGCTGGTCGGGAGAGCGCAGGTCAATGAAGATGCCGTGCACGCGCTCCTCGGCCAGCAGCGCGGCGGCGCCGGCACAGTCGGGACGGGAAACGAGCACGCAGCCCTGTGGCCCAAGAACGGCTTCCAGCTGTGCCAGGTGGGTGCGGTCGTATTGGACGGTGAGCACTTTGAGCATGGTCATGTGCGAGCGGGCCAAGTAGGCACCGGGGCTTCATTGTAGGCAGCGCCGTGGGCGCACCGCTACTGAACCCGCGGCCAGGCATTTGCCCGCATGCACGGGAAAAGGACAGTGACCGCCTGCATTCCTGTACTAGAAATCCCCTATAGTTATGCCGTTTTAACAGCCACCTAAGCCAATTTTTATCTTCGGCCGGTATGGTCAGACTTTTCCGAAAGGACCCCGCCATGACCGCGCCTTCGTCTTCTGCCCCTGCCATCGCTCACGTGTCCCCAGAATCGTCGGCCGAGGTGCTGATCGCCAGCGCCGATGCGGCGTTGCGAAGGCGGCTCTGCGCCGAGGCCAGCCCGGCGGCCACGCGCGAGGCCGGCGGCGGTGCGGAGGCGCTGGCGCAGTTGGAGGCGTCGTCGCCGGCAGCGGTGTGGCTGGACCGGCGCTTGCCGGATTTGCAGGCGGAAGAATTGGCGGCGATCATCCGGCGTTTGTATCCCGCCATTGAGGTGCGGCTGGTCGAGGCGGATGCACCGCAGGCCAGCACTGGCGCCGCGGCTCTCCGGACACCCCGCGTCGCGGCCTGGGCGGGCGGCGACGCCGGCCCCATGATGCCGCCGGGCGGCGTCGAACCGTTGCCCGGAATGCGGGGCCGGGGGCCGGTGATGCAGCAACTGTTCCGGCTGGCGCGCTTGGTCGCCCAGCGCGACACCGCCGTGCTGATCACCGGCGAGAGCGGCACGGGCAAGGAACTGGTGGCGCGCGCAGTGCATCACCTGAGCCGGCGGGCGCAGCAGCCGTGGGTGGTAGTGAACTGCGCGGCATTGCCGGAAAGCCTGCTTGAGGCGGAGTTGTTCGGGCATGCGCGCGGGGCGTTCACCGGCGCGGTCCAGGCGCAGCTGGGGCGGATCCATGCGGCCCACCGGGGGACGCTGTTTTTGGACGAAATCGGCGAACTGCCGCTGGGCATGCAGGCCAAGCTGCTGCGCTTCGTGCAGGAGGGCGAGGTGCAGCGCCTGGGGAGCGTGGACGTGTTTCGCGTGGATGTCCGCTTGCTCGCGGCGACGAACGCGGATTTAGAGCGGCGTGTCGAGGAGGGCCGCTTCCGCGCCGACCTGTTTTACCGCCTCTCCGTGTTTCCTTTGGAGTTGCCACCCCTGCGGCACCGGCGGGAGGATGTGGTCGAGCTGGCCCACGATCTGCTGCTCGGGCTAGCGCGCCGCGGCGGCGCGGCGCCCAAGGCGCTGGCGGCGGCGGCGGCGGAGATGCTGGCCGGCTATAACTGGCCGGGGAACGTGCGCCAGTTGCACCACGCGCTGGAGCGGGCGGCGATCCTGGCCGAAGAGGGACGGGAGATCGAGCCGGGCCACCTGCCGGCGGCCCTGCACCGCTTCATCGCGGCGGCGGCGGAGCCGGCCGCCAGGCGGCCACCGCAGCGCGCCGACGCCGATGGCCGCGGCGGCAAGGCCGCCGGCGCCGAGACGGCTGGCTCAGATTTCGTTAACCGGGCGTGGGACGAGATTGGCAGCCAAGCTGCAAGGGCGTGAGTGCCATGCCGAATTTGCCTAGCTATGGGCAAGAAACGCTCTCTCCGGCGCTCCCGGCGCCGCCTCCTCCCGGCCGGAACACCCCGGACTGGAGCGCCGCGACGCTGGCCGAGGCCTTCCGCGACTTCAACATGGCGGCCGCGGGGCTGGAGCAGTCCTATGGCGATTTGCAAGCCGAGGTGGCCCGCCTGCGACGGGAGGTACGGGGCAAGAATCGCGCCTTGGCGCGGCGGGCGGCGGAGAATCAGCGCCTGCAGGCGCTGGCCGAGGTGACCGCGGTGCTGGCGCATGAGATTCGTAATCCCCTGGCCAGCCTGGAGCTCTACGCGGGCTTGCTAGCGGAGGTGGCGGCGGAGGGAGAACCGGCGGAATGGGTGGCGCAAATGCAAGCCGGACTGCGGCTGCTGGCGGCCACCGTCAACAACGTTTTGCAATGGCAGCAAGGAGCGGCCCCGCAGTTGGCGCCGGTGCCGGTAGGGGCGCTGCTGCGCTCCACCGCGGAGTTCCTTCGTCCCTTAGCCGCGCGCCAAGGGGTGGCGCTGCGGATCGAAGCCGGGCCGGCGCAGGCGGAACTCGCCGCCGACCACCATCGCGTGCAGCAAGTGCTGTGCAATCTTTCGCTCAATGCGCTGCGCGCCATGGCCCGGGGCGCCGGCGGCGGGCTGCGCTGGATCGCGCGGTCCGAGGGCGCGCGGCGTATCGCGATCAGCGTGCAGGATGAAGGGCCGGGCTTCGCTCCCGCCGACCTGCCGCGGGTGTTCACACCGGGGTTTTCCACCGCCGGGGGCGCGGGATTGGGGCTGGCGGTGTGCCGGCAGATTGTTCGCCAGCATGGCGGCGAGATCAGCGCGGCCAATGCGCCCCAGGGCGCCCCCGCCGGCGCGATTGTCACCTTCCGCCTATGGCGCTGGCCGGCGCCGGCGGCCGCCGGCGCGCTGGGAGGCGCGGCATGACGCCGCTCAGCGTATTGGTCGTGGATGACGACGCCGGAATACGGGCGGGGCTGGAGATTCACTTCCGCCGCCAAGGCTGGGAAGTGCGCGGCGCCAGCGGCGCGGCGGAGGCGTTGGCCAAGTTCCGACAGGCGCCGGCGCCGCTGGTGGTGACCGACATGCGCCTCTCGGAGAGCGGCCAGAACGACCGCGGCGACGACGGCCTGGCGGTGATCGCCGGGGTTCGGGCGCTGGCGCCGGAGACGGCGGTCATCCTGCTGACCGCCTTTGGCAGCGTGCCCGGAGCGGTGGCGGCGATGCGCGCCGGAGCCTGCGATTACTTGATGAAGCCGGTGGCGTTTCCCCACCTGCTGGCCGCGGCGGAACGATTATTGTCGCGGCCCGGGAGTGGCGCCGGCCGTCCTGCCGGCCCCGCGAGCGGCGACGCCGGC
>JBOGKW010000157.1:0-8726 GCA_050746205.1 Terriglobales bacterium
CCCTGGGGGGTGGCCGGATTTTGCCGTCCCTATCCCCTATCCCGCGAGCAAAAGCTGCCGTTGGGACCAATCGTAAGGTGGGCCAGGCGCTGAACCGGTCAGTCCGAATAGGCCGTGTTGCCAGGGTTTTCGTTGACGCCTCACCGCCTTCACCCACGTTTTCCTTGTTTTTCACCACCGCATCCTCCACCGGCTGTCCCGTCGGAAGGGGCGGCGCCGCGACCCGAATCCGCACGGCGATTGCCGGGAGCCCGCCGCCGAGCCCGGCTTTCAGAAGAAATTGAGTACAAGTGAGTACCAGTTCGCGGGAGCCGCAAAACCGGCAAGCGCTCAAATACAATAGAATCAACGTGTTTGAGCGTGCGCCTGTAGCTCAGAAGGATAGAGCAGCGGTTTCCTAAACCGCGGGTCGCCGGTTCGATTCCGGCCAGGCGCACCAAGTTCCCCTTATTTTTCAGGGGCTTGCAATTTGGTGTTGCTTAGGGTGAGAGCGTTTTGGTGAACAGTTGTGAACAATTTCTCGCCCCGCGCCTCAACCGCAGCTCGCATCCGGCGGTGGTCCGCCATCGCATAATGCCGCAGCGTGGTTGCGGGGTCCTTGTGCCCTAGCCAGCCCTGCATCGTAATCACGTCCGTCCCGCTGGCCACCTGCTCCGTTGTGACGCCCCGCCGCAGCGCATGAAAGCCGAAGCGGGGGATGCCCAGCCGGTCGCAGGCTGGCTTGAGATGGCGGTTCAACACGTTGGCGGGGTTTAGCGGCGATCCGGCGCGGGAAGCAAAAATCACCCGCTCCGGCTCTGGGCCGCCGTACCAGTCGCGGAGACTCCGCAGCCGGTCTAGCACCCAGGCGGGCACCGGGAGTACGCGGGGCTCTAGCTGGCCCTTGGGCGTGCCCCATTGGCCGTCCACAATGTTCTCGCTGGCGCAAATGAGTCCCAAATCCCATTGGATGGACTGCCAGCGCAAGGCAAACACCTCCGACCGCCGGAACGCTGTCGCGGCGATAAAAAGCAGAAGCGTTGCGTAGGGTTCCTCTAACGTCGCATGCACGCGGGCGATCGTTTCAGAATCCACCGCCTGCTGCGGCTTTCGGAACCGGCGCGGCAGTTTGACGCCCCGGCAGGGGTTCTCCCGCGTCCAGTTCCATTCCATCGCCTTGCGGAACATGCCCGAGAGCAGATCCCACACCCGCTTGCAGCTTTCGGGCGCGTGCTCGCGGCTCAATTCCGAAATCAGCGATTGAACCTCAAAAGCCTGTACCTGCGCCAGCGGGAGGCTCCCGAACCTCGGCCTGAGATAAAGCCGAAGCAGGGAGGCGTAGCTCCGCCGGGTAGAGAACTTGAACAGCGGCAGGATGGTGCGTTCCCACCTGTCCGCGAATTCCCCGAACGTGGCCGCCACACGCGGCGCGGTACCCTCCGCCTCATTAACGATTTGAAACAGGCGGTCCCGCGCCATTTTTTTCGTCGGAAGCTCGGCCATCGTGCCGATGACTT
The DNA here is from genome assembly GCA_050746205.1 of Terriglobales bacterium. Classification (GTDB taxonomy): domain Bacteria; phylum Acidobacteriota; class Terriglobia; order Terriglobales; family SCQP01; genus JAKAUF01. The sequence goes on from JBOGKW010000157.1 coordinate 1,497, forward strand.
TTGCAACCTGACGCCGAGTCTTGGTTCCGTCCGGGGTCATTTCCGTAATGCGGTAGCGTGCAAACCAAACTGGCTTGCGCTTGCCGCGCTTTTCCAAATATCCCTGTTGCCACGTTTGACGGCGCATTTTTCCTTTCTCCGGCTGTGCCGGTGCGCCGTCATGCGGTTTGTGCTCGCCGCCATTGTCGGGGTTTTGGGGCAGGGAAATCAACTGCGGCCCCCGGCAGCGATCAATTCATCCAGCCGCTTTTCGTCCCAGCGGACGTATTTCCCCAGGCGGACAAGTCCGGGTAGGTGCCCCCCGTTCTTCCGCACCCAAGAGACGGGAACGCGCAGCCGCGATGCGACTTCCGCCGCAGTGAGCAGGCGTCCGCACGGGGGACGTTCAATGCTCTCGCCGGAGCCGCTGGCGATTAGGTTTAGAACCCCTGGCATGGCCTACCCGCGCGTGAACAAATAGATGGCGAGGGCGAACAGCAAGCCGGCGACGATGTACAGCACGACCGCCGTGCCGGAAATCCGGCCTCCCTCCGACTGCTTCCGTTCCATCCCGGCCAGGATGAATGCGAGGCCACTCCCGCCGAGGGCTAGCCACGGCAGCACGCCGCCGCCAGTTGCGGGGACGGTGACGGCGGGTTGATGAACGTGCGGCTGGGCGTCATGCGCTGCGCCAGCACGTGCCGTGCCCCAGCGCAGCCGGGCAAGATTGCGGGCGTGGGAACTGACATGCGGTTGAGTAGGCGCGTCCTGCGAGTCACCGCTGTGCCAGCGGGCGTTCGCCATTGCGGATGCGCTGTCGTGCGCAGGGTTGTTTAACGGTTGCATGATTGTCGTCTCCAAAGGCCTGGGGTTGTCGAATGCAATTCCAGCTTGGAGGGACATGCGGCAAGGGAGAAGCACATGGTTACCTCCCTTGGGCCAGGAACAAAACCGTGCGGTTGTCCCGCGCGCCAGCGACAAAAACATCGCCATGTCGCGGGGTGTTAGGCCCCGGTTCGCTGCGCTTTAGATTGCGCACGGGCCGCTTGTGCCCGCTTCGCCGCATAGGCCGGGCTCAGGCCGAACATTGCGCCCGCCAGCGCATCCGCCAACCGCCGCGCCCTGGCGTCCAGGGTCTTTACCTCGCGGCTAACCGCCGGGTGAGCTAGGATGCCCTCCACTACCGCAGGCGATTCCCGCAGGCGAGCGCACTCCTTCGGGAATTGGCGGTTCAGGGAATCGAGCAGTTGGCGCAATGGCAGCCTGCCGCCGCTGGTCAGGCCCATGGTCAGGCCCACAATTGCTGTGGAGACGGACAGCCATTCGTCCGAGCGCCGCAATAGCACAGGGAATTGGTCCGGCCCAATGAGCGTTTGCCTGCCCTGGGGCGCGCCCGGCAATTTTTCCTTGATCAGCCGCACAATGGCTTGGCGCGCGCGGTGCGGCTTTTCGACAATTGCTAGCGCTTGAAATATCGCCGTGCGCATTTCATGCGCATTGACCTGGCCTTTTTCCATTTCCCGCACGAGAAATTCGGTCCACCACTGCGCATCCATGCGCTTGCCGCTGCGCATAGCGGCATCCATTTCCTCGTACCAGGCTTTAATTCGTCTTTTCGCTTCGCTGGAATCGGTTGCTGGACCTGCGAGCGCGGCGGTCTGCGCGGTCATCGCGCCCAGCACCAGGACGTCGCCGAGGGTCAACAGCGGGAAAGGCGTGCCCTCGGGCACGACAAATTTCCGCGCCCGCACCAGGGCAGCCGCAATCTCGGCGGCGGTCTCGCTTATGTCTCGGGCACCGGATTTGGAGATGCGCATCGTGTGAACCTGCTCGCATGTTCTCCCAACTGCCCAATGGGGCGCCAGCCGGCGACTGACACGGAGCCCTGCAATGCGCCCCCCGGCGCCTACCGCACCGGCGCGGAATGAAGCGGGCGGCATTGCGCGAATCTAGTACACGCGCAGTACACTCGCCCTACCGCAAAAAGGCTGGGTCAACCGGATGCAAACGCGGACGCCGTGGGAGATCTTTAAGGACCGGATCCACCGGCGGTAGATTTAGTCACTTGAGTGCAGCATTATGAAACAGACGTTTCCGATTGCTCCTTCCTTGGGGGCCTCCTGGCTGTCGCCGGCAATGCTCATTGGGATCGCGGCGACGCTTGCGTTCCTTTTTCTCGTTCTAATTGTCTGGCCCAGATACAACGCCCATCACGTGCGTTTTGAGGTGGACGGCGGCGGTCTGACCATCAAAGGGGATTTATACGGCAGGACCGTTCCATGGAACGAGTTGGAATTGAGTCAGGCGCGGGCCCTGAACCTGAAGCAGCAAACTCAGTTTCGTTTGACGTGGCGTACCAACGGGCTAGGCTTGCCGGGCTATAGTTCGGGATGGTTCAAGCTGGCCGATGGCGAGAAAGCATTGGCCTTCATAACCGATCCCACGCGCGTGGCCTATATTCCTACGAGTAGGGGGTACGCCGTGATGCTGAGCGTTGCAGATCCCAGAATGTTCTTGGAATCGTTACGGCAGCACTCGGCGGGGTAAGGCAGGCTGTACCGTATTCTGGCCGGTGGGCACGGCCACGGCCGATCGCGGCGCCAGCGTAATGTCCGGGGATGAAGGTGGGGTGCGGCTGACGGGAGGGTAAGACCTACAAGGCGCGCCACAAAGGACGGCAGGATAGAAGGTCAACGGCAATTTGCCCGGCCCCTGGTCCCACGCACCGGTGAGCGTGTTGCTATCAGCGCTCAACTCGTCGCTAAACGCGCACGTGCCGGGTGAGCCGGTCGGCAACAAAATCGAAACGGTCGTGTAAGGACGGTTTCTAACCGATGGAGAACCGCGCGGCGCAGCGGTTCGGGGTCAGCGCGCGCACCGTTCAACGCGCCTGGGGTGCGCGCGCCGAGGCTGCGCCCGCGGTCTTCGACTTGTGTCAGGCCGTCAATAGGATTCCGGTCCCCCCGCCCAGTCCTGCGCCCGATGCTGGTACTGCGCCAGAGCCCAGCCATACTCAGCCTCCCGATAGGCGCTGGGCATCCCTAGGCCTTGCTGGTCCACCTAATCGGCCATCGGGCTCACGCGGGGCGTTTCCGCGCCCGCGCCCTTGCCGAGGCGCTGGCCGCGTGCGGATCCTGGAGCTAGGGCTTGGTACCGACCACGCTCGCCAACCAGCGCTCAATGCGTTGTAGAGCCGCCGGAGAGAATGTTAGCGCAATCGACGCGTACTCGGAAGGCAGTCCAGTTTTGGCAGGCTGGAACAGGTGGTTCAGGCCCGGCAGCTCTACCACAGTCGCGTGCGGGTCATTCTTTAGCGCCGCGCGCAGCGCGGGAACGTTCACTGCGGCTGGCACTTGGGTGTCCTTTGAACCATTCAACGCCAGTACCGGACAACGGAGGCGGCGGAGGTACGGCTCCGGGTCGAATCGCAGCACACCGTAGTACTCACTCGTGATACGCGGGTGTTTGAGGATTGCCCGGGGCAGCTTACCCGCAGCCACCGCCGCGCGAACGGCGCCTGGAGCGGCGTTCAGAGTGGGGGCGGAGGCAATGGCCTGCACATAGATTCTCTCGAGTTGCGCGGCTCGAGCCACCCTCGCCGGCGGCACTCCGCGGGCGGTAGCCAGGGCGCGGATCTGGTCAACGACGATGTCGGTCCCAGGCATCGCCGGGCCTGCCAGGATTACCACAAAAGCAATTTGGGGATGGTTGGCGGCGACCATCGGCGCAATCTCGCCGCCTTCGCTATGGCCGATGAGGCCGATTTTGTGCGGATCAATGCCGTTGCGCTTCCGCAGGAAGGCGAAATCGGCAGCGACGTCTTGCGCGTAGTCCGCCATCGTTGCCGTGGCGTAATTGCCGCCCGACTGGCCAATGCCACGTTTGTCCATGCGCAGCACCGCTAATCCATGCCGGGTGAGCGCGTCGGCGAGCACGAGAAAAATCTTGTGGCCAAAAGCGTCCTCGTTGCGCGCGTTCGGCCCCGAACCAGCGATCAGAATCGCGGCTGGGAACGGCCCTCGGCCAGGTGGCACCGTCAGCGTTCCGGCAAGCCGGATGCCGCCGGTGCTGGGCACGGTGACATTGATCGAGCGATAGGGAAACGGTGGTTTAGGCTCCTGTGGCCGCGCTTGTGACACTGCGCGGGCCTCGCGGTGAAACGCCAAAGGAGTGCGCATTCCGCCCTGCGACCAAGTTCCAGTCAGCGCGTCCGCGGTGAGCGTGCCGATGAAGCCCGCCCTTATTTCCGACGCTTGGATCACCACCTGCACGCCATGCTTTTCGATTGAGGTTGCAGGAAACTTCGCACCGGCCTGGTCCAGGCTATCGAACATCCCTTTCCAGGTCCCGTTCGCGCGCGTGATGTGCAACTCCAACCGCAACGGCGCCGCCCCCGGAAGCGTGCCCAACCACCAGCCCGTTAGCGAGGGAGCAGGACCGGTCTGCGCGTAAATTGACGCAGCCATCAAGATAAAAAGAGTGCCTCCCAACCGGAACAAGCGTGTCACAGACACAGTCTCTACCTCTCACAATCCGGCGTATGCTTCGACGTCTTTTTGACCACACCGTTAGGCTGCCAGAATACACCCGGTCGGCAGCGGCCGGGGAAAGGTGGCTACCCTCAGCCAGCCGCAATTCCCTCAGGAGCGCCGCGTGACGCTGCCCGGATGCTGCACCGGCGCGCCCGGGCGCGGGCGGGGCCGGTAAATCCTCCACCGAACGCCGTCGGGGGCGACGCCAATCAGGGTACGTGCGTTCTCACCCTTTTGCGCCCAATTCCCGGAGTTGCCGTTCGGCCCCGGCCAGCGTGGCGTCGAGGGAGTTCTCAAACGCGATGATTGCGTTGCCGTAGGAGGCGCATCCGCGTAGCCTCGCCTTGTCCCGTCCGCCGTCCTGATGCGAACCAGCCGCGCCGCGCTGCGCGAGAATTCCGTCGGGTTCTGCTGGCCGGGGAAAAGCTCGCCCAACAGGGCCGAGAACCGCCGCCGCGTGGCCGCCTCATTCGGCAGTCCCCTCACATCGCGCAGGCACGGACGAAACACGCCCCGCATTTTCGCGTCCAGGATTTCCGGCAAGGGGGGGATAATAGCATCCGGTTTTCACGGTCGGCTGGGCGACGCGGGCAACGGTATAATTCGGGGCGCGAAATGACCGGCAGCGAAACTCAGTTCGGCTTCCCGGAGTTTTGGCCGGAGTTCGAGGGACATTTTGGTCCGCTGTTCCCAGCGCTGCACGGCGTTGAGCAAGCCCTGAACGGCGTCGTAGACCGGGCTTACGAGAGCGTTGACGGCTGGCAGCGGGCGGTGCTGAACCTGGGCAGGCTCAACGGGGAGGCAATGGAGGAATTAATCATCCTCGCCGCCAATGGCTGCGGCCCAGGGGCAATGAAAATTCTCCGCAGTATTCTGGAATACACCGTTGATGCCGAATATCTGCGCCAAAACCCGGCGCAGTTTAGCAATTACAGCGATTGGGGCGACGTGGAGCGATGGCGGCTTTATGAGTCTCTTCGGTCTAACGCCCAGACTACCTACCCGGCAATCGGCGCCCAGGAGATCGCGCGCGCTCGGCAAGCGTACGACAGCGCGAGCCAGAGGTTTAAAGGGGGCGGCGGGAGCCGCCGAGATCGGTGGTGCGGGCTGAATCTGCGGGACCAAGCCGTGCAGGCGGGACTCGGGTCGCTGTACGGCCAAGTCAACCGACTGGCCTCGCAATTTCTACATGGCGGCATGTTCGGGCTCGTGCTGCGCTTCGAGCCGAAAACCGACATCCACCGCATTGACGTTCCGCCCAGCGCTAAATGGTGCCGGGAGGCTCTTTCCGGCGGTCACTATTGCCTTGTGCAGACGGTCCGTACCGTCGCACAGGCGCTCAGCGCACAACCCGAACCCAGTGTTGAGGAATTGGAGCGGCAACGGCGGTCTGCCTGGGACGAGATAACGCGGCGGGGCTCAGCCCCCCTGTGAGCGGCCGACAGACTGGTGAACAATTGGTGAACAATAAGCGGTAAAAAAGGGGCATTTCCATCCATCAAGAGCACCGTAACCGCATGACGGGAAAGCACCGGCGGCTAAAGGTTTCGATTTCCTAAACCGCGGGTCGCCGGTTCGATTCCGGCCAGGCGCACCACAGGCTGCCGATTCCATTGCTTCTCAACTCGGGCCTCGCGGAGCCCCCGCTATTTGCCCCCGTCACCGGGGCGGCATTTCGCGCCGCCATTTGGGGCAGCTCGGCGGCTGGCGGAAAAAGCCGAGCGGCAGTACAGTGGGCGGGGATGCGCGCATTTGCCATTGCGCCGGGTGCTTTTCCGCAGGATAGGAGGCCCGCGGATGCGAGGATTGGCTGCTTTTTTCGGTGCGCTCGTGTTTTGCACGTGCGGGTTGGCCCAGGGCGGCGGGTGGGCGGCGGTTCAGGGCATTGCCCCCGGCACGCAGGTCAAGGTCCATCTATCGCGGGCAAAAGCCGTGCAGGGGATGCTGGTCGGCGTTTCGCCGTCCGGCATGGAAGTCCAGACCTCGAAAGGTTTGGTGCGGGAGCTCGACAGAAGCCGGATCACAAGGGTCTACCTGGTCGGCAAGGCCCATAAGCTCCGCGATGGCCTGATCGGCGCCGGAGCCGGCGGCGCCGGCGGCGTGGTCCTAGTGCTCGCGGCGGTCCATCCCCTCTCTAAAAATGGGTACTTTGAAAGCGACTGTTCCTCGAGATTGCCCTGCAACTATCCCTGGACCAAGGCCCAAGACGCGGCCCTCGCCGGAGCGGTATTCAGCGGCCTCGCGGCCGCTATTGGGGCCGTGATCGGTTCGCACCATCCGAAAACGCTGGTCTATCGCCGCGAATCCGCGCCGCGTCATCAACGGGGGCGGGCCGCTATTGCACCGGGCACCCTGGGGGATCAGCGCTGAGTGGCAGGCTGAAGAGTCTGTGTGGCAACCTAGGTGCGGGTAATTGGCTGGGCTGTGCTCCTGGGCCGCGCTGGCCGTCCATTTTGGGGTAGCACGCTTGGGCCGGGCTCAGCCCGGCCCGTACGCAAGCCAGGAGGCTTACTCCACGAGAGCAGCCGGCGGCCATGGTAGGGCAAGCCTCCGGCTTGCGTGGCCGCCACGCTCCGGGCGCACCTAAGTTGTCACGCAGACTCTGAAGCCCGCGACCGCACAGGCGAAGCCTATTCCACCGGGCACGCCAAGGAGCGCGGCCTTTCGCGCGGACCTGCGGCGGCCGCTCTGCGAAAATGGGGTGGGGCGGTACGGGTTG
>JBOGKW010000158.1:0-8538 GCA_050746205.1 Terriglobales bacterium
CCAGCAACGCCTGCTTCGACGCCAGCGGCAAATATCTGTATTTCCTCGCCAGCACCAATCCCAACCCCGGGGCCTTGGTGATCGCCATGTCGTCCTACGCCTACCCCACGGTGTCGAACGTCTACGCCGTCGTGCTGCGCCGGGATCTGCCCTCGCCGCTGGCGCCCCGGCCCGGTTTAGAGCCCGCGCCCGCCACGCCGCCGGCCGGCAGCGCTGCCGCGGGGGCCAAGAAGCCGGCCGCCGCGCCCCAGGTCACCATTGATTTCGCCGGCCTCGGCCAGCGCATCCTCGCGCTGCCGATCCCGGCCCGCGCCTACACCGACCTGGAGGCCGCCGGCCCCGGCGTGCTCTTTTTGGCCGCCGGCGCGGTGGTGCCGCAGGCGCAACCCGACCATCCGGCGCAGGCGCTCTACCGGTTCGACCTCAAAAAGCGCCAGACCAAGGCCATCCTGCCCGCCATTGAGGGCTTCCTCCTCGCCGCGGACGGCAAAAAAATGCTGGTGCGTGAGGGCAAGCACTGGTGCGTGCTCGACACCAGCGCCCCGGCGGTGTTTCACCTGCACCCCGGACAGGGCCAATTGCAGACCGCCGGCCTGCGCGTGCGGATGGTGCCCCGCCTGGAATGGGCGGAGATGTACCGCGACCTATGGCGCGAGGAGGCCGCGTTCTTCTACTCGCCGCAGATGCACGGGTTGAGCGTGCCCGCGGTGGAGAAGTATTACGCCCAGTTCTTGCCCGGCGTGGAAAGCCGCTCCGACCTCGGCTATCTGTTCCACGACATGCTGGGCAACATCACCGTCTCGCACCTGTTCTTGGGCCAGCCGCCGCGCCGCGGCCCCAAGCCGGTGCAAGTGGGCCTGCTGGGCGCCGACTATGCCCTGGTCCACGGCCGCTACCGCTTCGAACGCATCTACAGCGGCGAAAACTGGAACCCGGGGCTGCACGCTCCGCTTACCCAGCCGGGCGTCAACGTCCAGACCGGCGATTACCTGCTGGCGGTGAACGGCCGCCCGCTCACCGCCGCCGACAATATCTACCGCTGGTTTCAAAACACCGCCGGCCAGCAGACCGTCCTCACCGTCGGCCCCAATCCGGACGGAACCCAAGCCCGGCAAGTGCGCGTCGTTCCCGTCGCCGACGAGTATGCGTTGCGCAAGCTAGCCTGGATCCACCACAACCGCGAGGTCGTCAACCGCCTCAGCCACGGCCAACTGGCCTACATTTATCTGCCGGATACCGCCGTGGGCGGCTATACCGACTTCAACCGCTATTTTTATTCGCAGGTCGGCAAAGCCGGCGCCATTATTGACGAGCGCTTCAACCACGGCGGCTACGTCGCCAATTCGATCATTAACCAATTGCAGCAGCCGTTGCTCGACTACATCTCCTGGCGGCACGGCCACACGGAGACCACGCCCGCCGCCATCTTCGGTCCCAAGGTCATGCTGGCCAACCATTTCGCCGGCTCCGGCGGCGACGCGCTGCCGTTCATGTTCAAGCAGGAGCATGTCGGCACCTTGGTCGGCACGCGCACCTGGGGCGGCTTGGTCGGCATCTTCCAATATCCCGTCCTGATGGACGGCAGCACCATCACCGCGCCTTCCGCCGCGATCTACTACCCCAACGGCCACTGGGACGTGGAGAATCACGGGGTAACGCCAGATGTCACCGTGCCCATGACCCCCAGCCTGTGGCGGCAGGACCAGGATCCCCAGTTGGCTGCCGCCGTGCAAATCGCGTTGAAACAGTTGCAGGCCCATCCCCTGCGCGCGGTGGCCCGGCCGGCTTACCCCGATTACAACGCCAACGAGCCCTGGTCGCGTGCGGTGCTGGCCCACGCCAAACCCAAAACCGCCCCCGCCGCCGCCAAGTCCGGCCAGCGCTGAGGCCGGCCGGGTCCACCGCAGCAGCCTCCTGAACCCAGGCGCCGGCCCCCTGCAGGGCTCATACCCCGCCAGGGCAGGCGAGCCCGCAAGCCAATGGCCCGGCCCGCAGGAGGCGGCTGCGGCAGGCCAGACAGGTGCATCGGCGCCGCAACCGCGCTATCATGGCCAGGTCCGCCCAGAAAGCCTGCTGAGATAGCCCCGGCAGTCTTCGCCCCCCGCAGTCATGTTGCCGGATCTCCGCTTCGCCGTGCGCATGATCCGTAAGCGGCCCTGGCTGGCCGCGGCGATCGTGCTCTCGCTGGCGCTGGGTATCGGCGCTAATGCCGCCATCTTCACCTACGCGGACGCGCTGTTGCTGCGCCAGGCGCCGGCGCGCAACCCCGGCCGGTTGGTCGAGTTCTACTCCCATGCCAGCGGCCCCGGCGCGGCGTACGGCGGGTATATTCCCCTCAGTTACCCCAATTACCGAGATTTCCGCGCGCAAAACCAGGTTTTTTCCTCCGCCGCGCTCTACACCATCTATTACGCCCAGTGGCAGCAGCGGTCGCAGGCGCATTCCCTGGAGGGTGTTCTCTGCACCGCCCACTACTTTTCCACGCTGGGCCTGCAGCCCGCGCTGGGCCGGTTTTTCGTCCCTGGCGACGAGGCTGGCACGGGCAAACCGGTGGTGGTGCTGGGCTACGGCTTCTGGCGCCACCGCCTAGGCGCCAACGGTGGCGTCATCGGCCATGCCATCACCCTGAGCGGCCATCCCTACACCATCATCGGCGTCGCGCCGCGCGGCTTTGACGGCCTGTGGACGGGCTATCACACCGACTTCTTCCTGCCCATCACCGCCGCGCCCTGGATCGGGCTCAGCAATCTGATGCAGCAGCGGGACCAGTTCGTCAATTTCGCCTTCGGCCGCCTCAAGCCCGGCGTCACCCAGGCCCAAGCCGCCGCCGACCTTCAGATCGTGGCGCGGCGCCTGGCCAAGGAGTACCCCGCCGTCGACGCCCATCTGGGCGCCATCACCGCGCCGCTGGGCGCGGTGCCCAAATACTTCCGCGGCGAGGTGGCGGCCAAAACGCAATGGCTGGGCATCGTCGTCCTCCTGGTGCTGCTGATCGGCATGGGCAACGCCGCCAATTTGCTGCTGGTACAAGCGGCCGGGCGGCGGCGGGAGATGGCCATCCGCGCCGCCCTGGGCGCCGAGCGGCGTCGCTTGATCCGCCAGACGCTGACGGAGAGCGTCTTGCTGGCGGTGATCGCCGGCGGCGTCGGTCTGTTGCTGATCCGCTGGGTGCTGCCGCTCATGCCCCGCATTGAGCCCTGGGCCCGGGTTCCCTTGCGCCCCGGTGCCGCCGTCATCGAGTTCACCTTCGCCTTGGCGGTACTGGTCGGCGTCCTGTTTGGTTTGGCGCCCGCCCTGCGTTCCGCCCGCGAAGGGCTCAGCACCCCGCTCAAGGAAGGCTCCGCCGGCGCCGGGCAGTCGCGATCTTGGCTGCGCTCCGGGCTGGTGGTCGGTCAGGTCGCGCTGTGTCTGGTGGTGCTGATTGGCGCCGGGCTGGGCCTGCGCGCCGTGTCCCGCGCCGCCCACGTCAATCCCGGATTCGATGCCGCCCATCTGCTCTACGTGCGCGACGGCGTCATTGATCCCGCTTCCCGCGGCCTGACCGGCGCCCAGGCCGCCGCCTGGATGGAGCAGATTCGCCAGGCAGCGCTGCACACCCCGGGCATCCAGGCCGCGGCCTACATGCTGTGGCTGCCGCTCCAGGGCTCCACCTCGCAAGACGTGGTGCAACTCCCCGGAATCACCGCGCCAGCCGGACATCGCGGCTATCAGATTGACGACATGCCGGTCGGACCGGACTTCTTCGCCGCCATCGGCCTGCCGCTGCTCCAAGGCCGTGACTTCACCCGCGCCGATCTAGTCCGGAAGGATATGCCGGTGGTGGTCGATCAGGCGTTCGCGCAGCGCTTCTGGCCGGGCCAGAGTCCCATCGGCAAGTCCTTCAATGTATTGCAGGACCCGCCGCAGCGGGCGGTGGTGATCGGCGAATCTCCGACCGGCAAATACCGCTCGCTCACGGAGGCGCCGCGGCCGTTCTTCTATTACCTGCAACAGTTCACCGCCGCCCCGGCCGCCCTCATCCTCCGCTCCGCCCACCCAGACGCGGAGTTGCAGCCGCTGGTGCGCCGGCTCGGCCCGCTGGATCCGCGCCTGCGATCCACTGATGACCTGCAGACGGGCGAGGCTTTCATGGCCATCCCCTTGGGTCCGGCGCGCGCCGCCGCCCGTGTGCTTTCCGTGCTGGCCCTGCTGGCCCTGGTGCTGTCCATCGTCGGCTTGTACGCCATCACCGCCTACACGGTCGGTCAGCGCACGCGGGAGTTCGGCCTCCGGTTGGCGCTGGGGGAAACGCCCCGTCAACTGCTCGTCCGCGTGGTCACCCAAGGCGTGGGCTGGGCCGCCATCGGCATCCTCATCGGCCTGGGGCTGGCACTCGGTTCGTTGCGCCTGCTGGGAGCGACGTTGTTCGGCGTGCGCTCGGCCCAGCCGGCTACCTATATCGGCATGGCCTGCTTGCTGGTCGTGGTCGCTGCCCTCGCCAGCTTGGTTCCTGCGCGGCGCGCCGCCCGCATCAATCCCGTGCAGGCGCTGCGCGAGGAATAGGGGCGGGGCGGCGCCGCCGGGAATCGCCGGCGGCCGAGGAACGCGCCAGTCAAACCCGCCAGGCGGCTGCCTGGGAGCGCGGGCCTCCCGGCCCGCCACCGGCGAAGGCGCCCCCGCCGGCGTTCATATCCGGACACCGCCTGTCCCAGAGGCGAACACCATGGGGCTTGATCTGTCGGCTAAGCCCTGGGAAAACACCTGCCCGCGCCCGCCGGGGAATGGCGCTCCAATTGCCTAGACTAGCCTGAGGCTGGACATGCTCTCCAACACAATGGCCGACCTGCGCTTTGGCTGCCGGATGATGGCCCGCCGCCCGGCCATCGCCGTCGCCGTCGTCCTCTCGCTGGCCTTGGGCATCGGCGCCAACGTCACCATTTTCACCATCGCCCGCGCCGCGGTGCTGCGCGGGCCGCGGGTTCACGATCCGGGCCGCATGGCGGAGGTCTACACCTTCGACCGCCAGCCGCGCGCCCCGCTGCACGGGTATCTGCCGCTCAGCTATCCCGACTATCGCGATATCCGCGCCCGCAACCACGTCTTTAGCGGCCTGCTGTTGTACTCGCCCATTGGCGAGGCTACCTGGAAGCCCGTTCATGGCGCCGCCCGGCCGGTCACGGATCAATTGGTCAGCCGCCATTATTTTTCCGTCCTCGGCGTGCGCCCCATCCTCGGTCGCTCCTTTGTGCCGGCGGAAACCCACGCCGGGGGCCGGCTGGCGGTGGTGCTCTCGCATCGCTTTTGGCGCCGCCATTTGGGCGGCCGCACCAACGTGCTGGGCCGGGAGATCGAACTCAACGGCTTGGGCTACACCGTGGCGGGCGTGGCCCCGGCGGGCTTTGGCGGCCTGTTCTCCGGTGTGAATCCCGACTTTTGGGCGCCGGTCACCAACCCCGGGCGGCTGCGGGCCATGGGTCCCGGCAAGGGCATCGCCGACCGCAGTTCGCGGCTCTACTTCGCCGCCGCGCGGCTGAAGCCCGGCGTCACGTTGGCCCAGGCCTCCGCCGACCTGCAGCTCATCCAGCGCCAATTGGATGCCGCCCATCCCGGCACCGATGAGAAGTACTTCGGCGGCGCCGCCGTCCCCTTGGGGGCGATTCCGATGCCCTTCCGCGGCCAGGCCAAGGGGATGGTCTGGCTGCTGATGGCGGTGGTGGGCTTGGTTCTGCTGATCGCCTGCGCCAATGCCGCCAACATCCTGTTGGCCCAGGCCAGCGGGCGGCAGCGCGAGATGGCCGTCCGCTCCGCGCTGGGCGCCAGCCGCGGGCGGCTGTTCCGCCAGGTCTTGGCCGAGAGCATGGTGTTGGCGGTCACCGCCGGCGCGGTGGGCTTGCTCTTCGCCGCCTGGGTCGCGCCGCTGTTGCTGCGGCTCCGTCCGCCGGGCGTGCCCATCGGCTTCGCCGTGCAGCCCGACGGCACGGTCCTACTGTTCGCCTTCCTTTTGGCCGTCGCCACCGGCGTCATCTTCGGCATCGCCCCGGCCTTGCGCGCCGGGAAGGAGGCGCTGTCGGGCCGGATGCAAGCCGGTGGTGCTCGCGCCGGCGCTGGCCGGTCCCGGCTGCGGAATGCGTTGGTGATCGGCCAGATCGCCGTCTGCCTGCTGGTGCTGGTCGGCGCCGGGCTGTGCCTGCGCAGCCTGGCCAACGCCAACACGGTCAACCCCGGTTTCGACGCCAGCCATCTCTTGCTGGCGGAGAACGTGGACCCCCAGGCACTGGGCTACACCGGCGCCCGCGCCCAGGCCTTTATGCAGCACTTCGCGCAGATCGCCCGGCAGACCCCGGGCATCACCGCCGCGGGCTGGACCCTCGGCCCGCCGCTGAGCGAGGTGGAGAGCGATACCAACCTGAACGTGCCCGGCGTGGCCCCGCCACCCGGGCGGCAAAGCTATGACGTGGAAACCGCGCTGATTAGTCCGGGCTACCTGGCCGCCATGGGCACCCCCATTCTTCGCGGGCGCAGCTTCCGCGACGCCGACTTGGCCAACGCCACGCATGTGGTGATCGTCAATCAGGCCCTTGCCCGCCGCTTCTGGCCGGGACAAAACCCAGTCGGGAAGGAGGTCGTGCTCTCGGGCGGCCACGCCGTCGTTGTCGGCGAAGTGCCGACGGGCAAGTACCGTTCGCTGCGAGAAGCCCCACGGACCTTCTTCTTTCAGTTAACGACGATGCATCAGGCCGGCTTCCTGGCCGTGCGCACGGCGGGCAGCCCGCTGGCCGCCTATGCCACGGTGGAGCGCCGGCTGGAGGCGGTGGACCCCGATTTCTCCTCGAGCGACCTGGTCACCGGCGCCCAGTTTCTCGCCTTACCGCTGTTCGCCGCCAAGCTAGCGGCGATCCTGCTGGCCGCGTTTGGGATGCTGGCGCTCGTTCTCGCCATCCTGGGCCTGTATGGCGTCATGGCTTACGCCGTCAGCCAGCGCAGCCGCGAGTTCGGCGTGCGCCTGGCGCTCGGCGCCAGCCCGAGGGGACTGGCGCGGGCGGTCGTCGGCCAGGGTTTGCGGACGGCGTTGGTGGGCATTCTCATCGGCGTGGGGTTGGCGCTGCTGCTGGCGCGCGGTTTGTCGGCGGTGCTGTTTCAGGTCAGCGCCGCCGATCCGCTCACCTATCTGGCCGCCGCCGCCCTATTGGCGGCGGTCTCCGCCCTCGCGTGTTACTGGCCGGCGCGCCGCGCCGGCCGCATGGACCCGGCGGTGACCCTGCGGGCGGACTGAGCGGGTTCGTGGGCCACAACCGGCCGGCGGCGGGGCGGTCGGGAACTGGCTCTCCCGCTTGGGGCTTCCGCCGGATGGCCGGCGGTGGGGCGAGAATAAAGCCAGATTGCCCGCCATGCACATCGCCATCCTTGCCGGCGGACAGAGCCGCCGCATGGGCCGGGACAAAGCTTTGCTGCCGTGGCGCGGCCAGCCGTTGCTGGCGCATATGATTCAGACCGCGCGCGCCGCCGGCGCCGCGACGGTGATCATCTCCGGAGCGCCGGAGAAGTACGCGGCGTTTGGTCCCTGCCTGCGCGACGAGTGGGAAGCCGCCGGTCCCTTGGGCGGCATCGCCACCGTGCTGCGCGCCGCAGCCGCGGACCGGGTTCTGATGCTGGCCTGCGACCTGCCGGAGATGACGCCCGGGTTTCTCGGCTGGTTATGGGCGCAATCCGGGCCCGGCGCCTGGACGGTGCCGCTGACGCCGCCCGAGCAACTCGAGCCGCTCTGCGCCGTCTATGCCGCATCCCTGCTGCCGCTGCTGGAGGCCGCCCTGGCCACGGGCGAGGCCAAGATCGCCCGGGCGCTGGCGGCGGCGCCGCAGCGGCGGCTCTCCGCCGCCGCTCTCGCCGCCGCCGGCTTTGCGCCGGACATCTTCCGCAACTGCAACACGCCGGCCGACCTCTAGGGATAGGGCGCGTGGAACAGGGATTGGGCCTAGCTTTCCCGCCCGCGGCAGCCCGCGAGTTATCCGCCGGAAGAGAGAAGCCCAAGGGGACCCAACGTGGGACAGGCGTCCTCGCCTGTCTGCCTCGGCGCAGCCGTTTTTCTAGCGGCAGCCGAGACGGCTGCCCTACGGGGCCGGCAGGCGAAGCCCGTCAACAGCGGACGTGAAGCCCTAGGGCGGTTGCGCCGCCCGGCAGTGCTGACGACAATAGAAAACAATGCATGCCGTGTCGCATCTCGCCGGGGCCGCCATCGGCAATGGCCTGGTCGTGAGCCTCATCACCCTCGCCGTCGCCGCCGGCATCGCGCTGGCGGTGCACGCAGTGGTCTTCGTCGCCCTGCGCCGGATCGCCCGCCGTCCCGGCCGCGTTTTGGACGAGTCCATCGTCCGGCGCGGCAGCCACCCGGCAAAATGGATCTTCGTTCTCGCCGCCGTGGTCTCCGCCGCTCCGGCCACCGAACTGGCGCCCCGGCTCAAAGGCGGCATCGAGCATGTCGCCGCCATCGGCCTGATCGCCGCCATTGCCTGGATCATCATCGCCGCCACCGCGGTGGTCGGCGACGTCATCGCCGCCCGC
>JBOGKW010000159.1:0-8278 GCA_050746205.1 Terriglobales bacterium
CGCCGGGATGCACCAGGGCCCACGCGGTGAAGGCGGCCGCGCTGCGCACCACGCCGGCCTGGGCGAGGCGCTGGCCTATGCGCCATCGGCCGGAATGGGGCGCGATCGCCACCACCACCGGCGTGCGAAAGCCGGCATAGGGTGCGGCGAGCAAGTAGACGGCGACGGCGATGACCACCACCACGCCCGCGCCGAGCCACCATTTTGTCCCGATCCCGCGCACGCCCCATTATCCCCAAGCGCCGCCGCCCGCAGCTACCGGCCAAAAGACCAGCGACCCCTAAAGGGCACGTTTGCCGCCCAAGGCGCGGCCCGGCGACCCGTGGATGCATCGCCCCGCCGCCACGTGGACCCAATTTGGCCTTCTCCACCGGAATGCGCATCTGTGCTGGTGATGGCGCTGGACGCAGAGGCCTGGCTGACGTTGCGCTGCCTCTGCGGTCGGTCCGTGCCAACGAGCCGGCCGGTCGCGGACGCGGCGGTTGTGTGCCGTTGCGGCGAGCGGCTCGCCGCATGGCGCCAGGGCCTTTTGGAGATTGGCGCGCCCGTCGGCTATTGGGGCGAGATGCCGGCGGCGCGCTTGCAAAGTCTGCTCCAGGAGGCGCGCCAGAGCCATTGGCGCCAGGCCGTGGACCGCTGGCTGCCGGCCCCGTTGCGGGACTATGCCGCCCATCCCGACCGCGCCGCCTTCGCCGACGTGCTGCCCCTGCCGGCGCAGGGGCGGATCCTGGAAATCGGCGCCGGGTTGGGCGGCATCGCCGCCTGCCTGGCGCAACAGTATGCGGTCGTTGCGCTCGAGGGCGTGGCGGAACGCGCGGCGTTTTTGGCGTTGCGAGCGCAACAGGACGGGCTGACTCGGTTGCTGCCCGTGCGCGCCGATTGGCACCGTTTGTGCTTCGCGCCGGGGCAGTTCGATGCGGTCGTGCTCAACGGGGTGCTGGAGTGGGTGCCGGTGGCGGACATCTCCGCGCCGCCCCGGCAGGTACAGGTCGCGTTTCTGCGTGCGGTGCGGGAGTTGCTGGCCCCCGGCGGCTTCATCTATCTCGCCATCGAGAACCGCTTCGGGCTGCCGCAATGGCGCGGTGCCGTGGATCACAGCGGGCTGCGTTACACCAGCCTGATGCCGCGGGCAGTGGCGCGGGCGGTATGCCGGCGCCATAGCGACCCCTATCGCTCGCCGGGCAACCGCGGCTACCGCACCTACACCTATTCCCCTTTGGGCTACGAGCGGCTCTTCCGCCAATCGGGCCTGCGCCGGCGGCAAGCCTATCTCTGCCCGCGAGGCTACAACCTTCCCGTGGACATCATTCCGTTGCAGCGAGAGGTGCTCGCCTTTCGCGCCCGCCACCAGCACTGGCAAACCCATCGCCCCATTCGCGCCTGGCTGCACCGCCGGCTGGGTGCGGTTTGGTTTTGGGGTGCCGTGGGGGGCGATTTGGCCTTTGTGCTGGATGCCGGCGAAACACCGGCGGCGCCGCCGACAGCCCCGGCCAGGGCGAGTCGCGGCGAGTAGCCCCATGCATCCGCTCATTCGCCAACACTGGGAAGAAACTCCGCAGCGGGCGGTGCTGGCGCGATTGCGTTCCGCGCCGGACACGACGCTGGTCGCCTGCTTCGCCTCCGGGCGGCCGTCTCCGGCGTGGGTGGCGAAGGTGGGGCGCAGCGAGCGCTACCGCGCCGCTCTGCGCCGCGAACACGCGATTTTAAACCGCCTGCGCCCGCACGCCGCGGAACTGGGCGCGCCGGAATCGCTGGGTTGGTGGGAAGACGACCAGGACGCCTGTTTGATCTTGTCCGGCCTGCCCGGCGCCATGCCCAGTTGGCGTTGCGGACCCGGCAGACTGGGGCGGACGTCCGCGGGGCTGCTGCGTCGCGCCAGCGCATGGATCGCGCTTTTGCAGGCCTTGGTTCCCGCCCAGGAGCGGGCGACGGTGCAGGGCCTGGCGGCAGAACTGGTCGCCGTTCGCCGGCAGCAACCCGACGCCTGGCCGCTGGAACCCCTGCTAGAGACGCTGCAAGCCGATTGCGCGCTGGCCGGGCCGCTGCCGGCGACCGCCTGTCACGGCGATTTTTGGGCTGGCAACCTGCTGGTGACGGGCGCGCGGCTGCATGTGATGGACTGGAACGGGTTCACCCTGGGCTCACCGCTGGACGATTATTGGGTGTTGGTCACCAAATCACCCCTGCCCCCCGGCGTGTCGCGCTGGCAAGTGCTGGAGCGGCAGCTGTTCCATCGCGGAGCGCTGGCGGCGCATCTGCGCCGCGCCGCGCCGTTGCAGTTGGAGCCGCCAGCCCTGCGGCTTTCGTTTTACTTTTTTTTGGCCCGGCGGCTGCGCTGGGAGGCGGGCCTGGCCTCGCAACCGCGGACGGAATGGCAGCATCAAGCGGCGCGTTGGGAGTGGCTGCCGGTCCTGCGCGCGCTCCAGGCGCGGGCCTTCCCCACTCCCTTCGCCGCCTAAATCCACAGCGGCTGATCCCACAACCGCAGTCGCCGGCCCCGGTCGTGTTCGCCGGCGCGCTGGTAGATGTCCCAGGCCAGCGCCACGTCTTCGACGCCCATGCCCATGTGGAAGAAGTGGATGCGCTCGCCGTCGTGCTCGCGTCCGGTTTTGGCGCCGAGTAGCAGCTCACCCAACTGGGCATGAATGGCGCCGGCAGGCAACTGACCGGCGGCGTGCATCAGCGCCGGGGTCATGATGCCACGGTGGCGAACCGCCTCCCAGCTGTCGCAGACCAGCTTCTGGCACTGCCGTACCAGCTCGAACTCGCACTCGTGGCCGGACATCTGCACCGTTAACGCGCCTGGGGCGATGTAGCGGGCTTGCAGGAGCGGGGCCGCCGCCGTGGTGATGGTCAGCGCCACCTGGGCGTCTTCCAACGCCTCGGCGACGCTGCCCGCGGCCCGCACGGGCAGGCCCCAGCGCCGCTGGCAATCCTCGGCCAGGGCAATGGCGGGGGCCGCGTCGCGGTTCACCACCGCGATCTCCGCCACTTCGGGTAGGGCGGTCGCCAGCCCCAGGATCTGGGTATGGGCTTGCACCCCGGCGCCTACGACGCCGATTTTGCGGACTTTTGCCGGGGCCAAATAGCGGGCGCCCAAGCCGGTGACCGCGCCGGTGCGCACGGCGCTGATCAATGTGCCGTCCAACACCGCCAAGGGCAGGCCGGTCTCCGGTGAATTGAGCACCACCAACGCGCTGGCGCGCGGCAGGGCGCGGGCCCGGTTGGCAGGAAAGCTGGCGATCCATTTCATGCCCAGCGCCGAGACCGGCGGGCCGATCTGGGCGCAGAGGAAGTTCATGCGGCCGCGGGCCTCGCTGCCGGGGTCGTCTTCGGGACGCAGCACGACCTTCTCCGGCTGGCGACAGCGGCCCTGTTGCCAGAGCATCATCGCCTGCGCCACCACCGCCATGGCGCGCGGCATGTCCAGCACGCCGCAGGCGAGCACGTCCTCCTGGCTTAGGTACAAAAACTCGGCGGCGGCTGGGGCGGGTTGGGCGGGAACGGCCATCCAGCCGTTAGTGGACTGCGCGCGCCCCTCTGTTGCCTGCCCGGTGCACAGAACGGCGGGACGGCCGGCAACAGAGGCCGGCCGGCGCTCCGAGCGTCTCCAAGTTGCCGCGAAGAACCAAGCCCGGCAGCGCTTATCGCCGCGCCAGAACCACCACTCAGCGGACGCGGGCGGTGCCGCGAGGCCGGCGTTGCCGCCAAGCCCTGGCCATGCGATGCAGCCAGGGCGCGGGGTCGCGCCAACTCCAGAAGGCGAAGCGGCGAGCCCTCAGGCCTGCCCCCAGCGCCGCGGGCCGGCCGGCGCCATCGGCGGCCAGCGAGCCGCGTCGCCGCCAAGCGCGGAGAAAATCGTCCTCGATTACCCAGCGCCCGGGCCGTCCTGGCCCAACGCAGCGGCCGTAGCGCTCCTGGGGCAGAAGCCCCGCGGCATCGGCATAGGCCAGCCAGCCGAGGTCATCGCCGGCGTCCTGTCCCTCCGCGGCGACAAAACCGGCGTAGTTCTGCCCTAGCCGCGGGTTGATGTCCAGCAGTTTGAACTGGCCGTCGCGGGCATCCCATTTACTGCCCACGTCCACCGGCCCGGTGTAGCCGATGGCCTGAAAGAACGCCGTCAATGGCGGCGCCAACCCGGGCATGGGACGGCATTCGCTGAGGCAAGCGGTGCCGTAGGCGACGGGATATTGTTGCAGCTTGCGCCCCGTGAAGACGGCTAGCGGCGTGCCGGCGGGCGGAGCGAAGTAGGCGTTGTAAAGGGCCACGCGCTCGCAGCCGCCGGGCAGATATTCCTGCACCGAGAGGCGCGGATCGAGGGCCGCCAGACGACGATAGGCGTCGGTCAGTTCCGCGGCGTCGCGCACGCGGATTTTGCCTGCCTCCGCGGCCCTGCCGGCCGGATGGCTGACCGCGGACTTGAGCAGGCAGGGAAAGCCCATCTGCCGGGCGGCGGCCACCAGCTCCGCCGCCCCGGTAATGGTCACGTGCCGCGGCACGGCAACGCCGTGGGCGGCCGCCAGAGCCGTCATGCGCCGCTTGTCCATCAAGACCTGGAGCAATTCGGCGGGCGGCAGCCGCAGGCAAAACACGGCCGAGAGTTGCTCCCGCCAGCGACTCATCCAGGCTAGCCACTCATCGCTGGTGGCCAGCAGCACCGGCCCGCCCGCACCAGCCCACGTCCGGCCCGCCGCCAGCAGCGGCTCGAGCCAGGTCTCCGGCTCCGCCGAACGGAGCGCCACGCGGTGGCGGCAAAACCGGGAGGCAAAGGCAATCGCGCCCGGGTCGGTGTCGGCGATCATCACCCCCGCCCCCAGCCGGCCCACGCGCCGGGCTAGGGCCAGAGCGGCGATCTGGCCGCCCAGGATGCAGAGCGGAGGCACGCTGCGGGCCGTCATTCCCGCCGCGCCCGCAGCAGGCAATGGCCATCGGCGCAGACCCGATCCACGACCCGCGCCCAGGGCCAGAGCTCCGCGCCGGCGTGCCCGTGGGCGCGGCGCCAGGTGCGCAGGCTGCGGGAAAAGTCCGCCGATGGCTGGCGGTAACAGCCGGTGACGGCGAAGCCGGCCGCCGCCACCATGCGCCGGAGCACGGCCCGGGTATAGAAGAACCGATGCCGCGGCGCCGCAATGTCGGCCCAGTACGGACCAAAGACCTGGCGCCAGAGACTGCCGAAATTGGGGAAGCGGATCAGGAGTTCCCCGCCCGGCGCCAGCAGGCGGCCCGCTGCCGCCAGCATGGCGCGCGGCTGGTCCCCATGCTCGAAGCTGTCCAGAAACGTGATGGCGGCAAATGTGCCCGCGGCCCAGCCGGCCCGCTCAATGGTGCCGGCAGCCACCTCCAGCCCGCGCGCCTGCGCCAGCGCCACCGCCCGCGCGCTAACATCCAGCCCGGTCACCTGCCAGCCGCAGGCGCGCATCCCCAGCAAGAAATCCCCTCGGCCGCAGCCCACATCCAACAGACGGCCGCCGGGCCAATACCGCGGATAGGGGCGGGTCAGGGCCCAGCGCCGCAACAGCGGCCGCGCGGCCCGCACCAGGTGTCGCCGTGCCCCAGCCAGCGGGGGCTGGGGATAGCCCAACGCCACGTTGCGCGCCACCGCCGCCCAGTACGCCCGGGCGGGGCGCGCCGGCGGCGGTGTCGAGGCCACATGCGCCGGATAGTTTTCCGGATATAGGGCCGCTGGCTCGTCTCCGGGCGCTCCGAGGAGCGCCGCCACGCCGCAGCACCGGCAGCGCGCCACTGTGAACTCCCCCGGCCCGCCAAAACGCCAATCGCGCACTGCGTACATGGGGCGCAGGCCGGTGGCGCCGCAACCCGCACAGCACCGCGCGCCAGGCGGGGCCCCCGCCCCCGGCTCCCCCAGCCTCGGGCCGTCGCGGGCTGGGCGCGCAATTTCCGAGCATGGCGCCGCGCCGCGCCGGGCAGAGCTCATGCGCCACCCGATGCCCGCCTCGCCCTTGGGGGTTGTGGTCGCCCGCTGGGTATGGGTCGTTCTGCCCAATGCTGGAGCGCCGCCGCCGCGGATGCGGTGGCCTGGCGCTTCCCGGAACTCCCGGGTTGCATCTACGTCGGCTATGCCCGGTCTAGGGGAGGATGCCCAACTGCCATCTGCCTGTGGCGTGGCGGCCGCAGCCCCGCGCCCGAGCCCCGTCGAAGGCGACAGGCTCGCCGGCCAAAACGGCCGCTGGGGCCGTTGGGCGGGGCGGACCGGCCGCCGCCTGATCAACGCGCTGCCCGCCGGCGTCTGGCGCCACGCCGGACCGGCCGGCGCGTGGGTGGCGATCGTCACCTTCCACCGCATCGCCAGCGTGCCCGAGGACGGACTGTCCTTTCCGCCCAGCCGCTTTCGGGAGCTGTGCGCCTACTGGCGCAGCGAGTATGAGGTGCTGCCCCTCGCCGCTTTGTTCCAAGCCCTGCCGCCGCCCCGCGCCCGACGCCTGATCGTGACCTTTGACGACGGCTACGCCGACAACGCCGAGGTGGCCGCGCCCATTCTGCAGCGTTTCGGGCTGCCCGCCACGTTCTTTCTCGCCACCGCCTACATGGACGCCGCCGACGGCCATGGCTTCCCTTGGGACCAGGGCTACTCCCCGCCGCCCCGCGTTATGAGCTGGCGGCAGGCCGCGGAGCTGGCGCGCGCGGGTTTTGCCCTCGGTTCCCATACCTGCCACCACGTGCGGTTGGCGAAATGTTCGCCGGAACGGGTCATCGTGGAACTCCAGCGGTCGCGGCAACAGATCCAGACCCAGCTGGGACAGCCGGCGCCGGACTTCGCCTATCCCTACGGCGGCCCTGCGGACTGCGGCGACGCGGATCGCGCCCGCGTGCGCGCCGCCGGCTATCGCAGCTGCCTGGGCTGCCACGGCGGCCTGGCCCAGGCGGGTGGCGATCCCTATCGCCTCCGGCGAATCGCCGTCAATCCCCGCGACTACCTCACCCCGTCGGCTTGGGAACGGCAGTTCCGCCAGTGGCTGGCGCATGCCCGCCGCGAGGCTCCCGCCGCCGCCGCGCTGGCGACCGCCTAGCGGCCAGCAAGGGCGGCACGGCGGTACGCATTGACACCTCTACTCCGGGCGTGCAAGCTGAAGGGGTCTAGCACGCTGGCGGCCCGCCCGCGGGGCCCCGCGCCGGCCTAGCCGCTGCGGCCCTACCGATGCTCACTCCCACCCATCGGGCTGTCGTTCTCGAGAGCCGGGTCGAGAACGTGGACCGCGCCGAGTCGGCCGCCGATGAGGTCGCCGCCACGGCCGGCTTCGATGAGCCCGAGCGCCACCGCATCGCCATGGCCGTCCGCGAAATCACCGTCAACGCCATCACCCACGGCAACCACTGCGATGCCGGCAAGAAGGTCACCATCGAGTTCTCCGTTTCGCCGCACGACCTGGTCATCCAGGTCCGCGACCAGGGCGAGGGCTTCGACGCACACGGCTTGCCCGACCCCTTGGCCCCGGACAATCTGCTGCGCCAATCCGGGCGGGGCATCTTTTTGGCGCGCGCCTTCATGGACGACGTGCAACTGCGCTCCAACCCCGGCGGCACGGAAGTGCGGATGTCCAAACACCGGCCGGGAACCGTCTAAGAGTCTATGGTCAAAATCAATTGCCGGCATGTGGACGGAGTCACCGTTGTGGATGTGGTCGGGCGCATTACGCTCGGCGATGGCAGCACGCTGCTGCGCGACACGATTCGCGGCCTGATCGCCGCGGGGGAGAAGCGGATTCTGGTCAACCTGGGCGAGGTCAGCTACATTGACAGCTCTGGGCTGGGCGAGTTGGTCAGCGCCTTCACCACCGTCCGCGCCGAGGGAGGCGAGCTGAAGCTGCTGAGCCTGACCCGGAAGGTGCATGACCTGCTGCAGATCACCAAGCTCTACACGGTCTTCGATATTCACGACGACGAGGCTCAGGCCATCGCCAGCTACGCCCTGCGCCATGCGCATTAGCCGCATCAACAGCGGCGAGGCGCCGGAGGCGGTGCGGCCCCTCTATGAGGCCATGTACCAGGCCCGGGGCAACGTGCCCAACATGTTCCGCACCGCCGCCCACCGGCCGGAACTGCTGCGCACCATGGTGGCCCATTTCCGCTGCGTCATGGAGACGGGCACCGTCGAGCCGGGCCTGAAGGAGCTGCTCGCGGTCCGCGTCTCGCAGATCAACGACTGCGATTATTGACTCGCCTCCCACACCGCCTTGGCAAGGCGGCACGGCTGGCCGCAGGCGACCTTGGAAGCGCTGCCGCAATGGGGCCAGGGCGGGCTGGGGCTGGACGCCCGGAC